>DATDGP010000025.1:0-21814 GCA_036522035.1 Terriglobales bacterium | reverse complement strand
GCTGCCGACTTCGACGACGAACATCACGGGGTTCTTCATCAGGGTGCGAGGATTCAGCTTGATGAGACAGTCCTTCAGAGCGCCGGCTACGATCCCGGATGTCCAGAGCGATTTTTTTGCAGCGCCTGCAAGCTTGCTCATGATGGCCTCAGAAAGTTTTCCCAGCGTGCATCAACAAGTGCTCCAGAATCGGTCCCAGGCTGAGCGCCGGGAAAAATGTCAGCGCGCACACAATCAGGATGACGGAAACCAACAGCCCGGCAAAAAGAGGAGTCGTGACTGGAAATGTGCCGGCGGATTCGGGGATGATTTTCTTGCGGGCGAGATTTCCGGCAATGGCGAGCACGGGAATAACCATGAAGAACCGGCCGAAGAGCATTACGATCGCGGTGGACGTGTTGTACCAGAGCGAATTCCAGTTGCCGCCCGCGAATGCCGAGCCGTTATTTGCGGCCGAGGAAGTATAGGCATAGAGGATCTGCGACAAACCGTGCGGGCCGGAATTGGTGACGCCTGCGATGCCGTATGGCGTGACAACGGAGATCGCTGTGAACGCCAAAATGATGAAGGAGAAGATCAAGACTGAGAGCATGGCCATCTTGACGTCGTAGGCTTCGATTTTTTTGCCGAGATACTCCGGGGTGCGGCCGACCATCAGGCCCGCGATGAATACAGCGAGGATGATCATCACCACCATTCCGTAAAGACCGGAACCCACGCCGCCGAAAACCACTTCGCCCAGCATCAGATTGATGAGCGGAATCATTCCGCCCAGCGGAGTATAGGAATCGTGCATGGAGTTGACCGCGCCACAACTCGTATCCGTGGTGACCGTGGCAAAGAGCGCGGAATTCGCGACACCGAAGCGAACTTCCTTGCCCTCCATGTTTCCGCCGGACTGCGTGGCGGTTGCGGACTGATTGACCCCTTGGAAGAGAGCATTGCCCTGCGATTCCGCGGCGTACGCGCACAGCACAGCAACCAGGAAGAGCGCCGCCATTGCGCCCCACACGGCCCATCCGTGGCGCTGGGAGCCGGTCATGCGGCCGAGGGTGTAGGTCAAGCCCGAGGGAATCGCGAAGATCAGGATCATTTCAATGAAATTGGACGGTGCAGAAGTACGGCATATCCGCCTCCGCCCTCGGCGACGCACTTTGGCGCATCAAGGCAACCAAACAGATCCTCATCCTCGACGCCTGCCAGTCGGAAAGTGCGCTGCCCGCGCTGGCCAAGGCGACCTTCGGCACGCGCGGCCTCGAGAAGCCCGAAGAACGAGCTGTCCGGATGCTGGCGCACGCCAATGGCATCTACCTCATCGCCGCATCCACCGCGGAACAGTACGCCTACGAGGTTCCCGAACTGGGCCACGGCCTGTTCACCTACGCGCTGCTCTCTGGCCTCGGCGAGCGCGACCAACCGCAGGCCGCCACCTCCGCCGGTATGGTGACCGTTCTCTCGCTCATCAACTACGTCGCGCGTACCGTCCCCGAACTTACCGAGAAGTACCACATGGGCGATCCACAGACTCCGGTGATCTTCGACGCCGGCACCGATATTCCTCTCCTCGCACCGATCAAGGCCACTCCCCGCTGAGCGGCGGCCACTCGCCCGGCTAATTTAAGAAAGCAAAAGTAGTTCCGAGCAGATTGTCGGCACTCGGAGCAGTCAGAGCAAGCGACGGATGTGGGCAAACCCGGGAGGCATGAATTGGGGCATCTAGCTCTCTTAACCGCAAGCGCGAAACCGGACTGCTGGGAGGGCTCCTGGAGAAAAAAGGGGGGAACCACGCCCTTCCGTTCTCCCGCTGCAGCATTACTGGGCCTGGGGATCTCGAAAAGGGCCGAGAATGCGGCGATTCGTGCATTCTCAGAGAAAAGGCCGGTTCGCTCAAGACTGGCTGGCGGAGAGGGGGGGATTCGAACCCCCGATAGAGCTGTTAAACCCTATAACGGTTTAGCAAACCGCCGCCTTCAGCCACTCGGCCACCTCTCCGGATTGCGGCTGCAATCATTGTATCGTGGGAGGGCATGATTGGGACAGATATTGGAGATCCTGTTCGATGTTTCGAACGATGAGCGGTCTCCTGATGAAGAGCACCCAAAATACGCGCGTGAAAGCAGGTTCCGCCCGCGGACGCTAACCCGGCACCAGGCAGCCGACGCCAACTCTGGGCTACCCCTTCACACTTTGATTCGACGACCGTTCGGTGTTTAAGAGTGATTGCTGTGGCGGACAAAAGCAAGATCGCGCATTCCCACGGCTCGTCGAGGCGGCAGCTGCAGGATTAGCCCGACATCGCCCACAAGACCGCAAATATAATCTAGAGAGTGCGCATCTCCGAATTCGACTTTCACCTCCCCGAAGAATTGATCGCGCAACAACCTCTGGTTGATCGCAGCGCCTCGCGCTTGCTGCATCTGCGGCGCGAGACCGGGGAGCTGATCGACCGCCAGTTTCGGGACTTCCCCGCTTTGCTCCACCCTGACGATCTATTGGTGGTAAACAACAGCCGCGTCTTTCCCGCACGCCTGTTCGGGAGCCGGTCCGGTCGTCGCGCGCAACCGTTGAGCCCCAGGAATCCCGCCTCGAAAGAGTTCCTGCGAGGCCGAGTGGAAGTGCTTCTTACCCGCAGGACCGGGCCGCTCGAGTGGCAGGCGCTGGTACGTCCGGGAAGAAAGATTGACGTGGGCGAGATAATCTCGTTCGGTGAAAACGATGAACTCGAAGCTGAGGTGATTGCCCGCGGTGAGTTCGGTGTACGAACTCTGCGCTTCCACGATGTCCCTGACTTCTTTGCCCTAGTTGAGAAGCTGGGCCATGTGCCTCTGCCCCCTTATATTACCCGTCCTGACAGACCCGCAGATCGCGAACGCTACCAGACCGTCTATGCCCGCGCTGAAGCCCGAGGCAGCGTGGCCGCACCTACCGCCGGATTGCACTTCACGCCGCAGATTTTCGATCAGGTCCGCGAGCGCGACGCAAGAATCGCCGAAATCACTCTGCACGTGGGACTGGGCACGTTTCAACCCGTCCATGCTGAGAACGTGGAGAATCACAAGATGCACTCCGAGAATTTCTCCATCTCTCTAGCTGCGGCAGCAGAAATCAATCAGGCACTCGAAGAAGGCCACCGGATTGTGGCCGTGGGCACCACCACAGTCCGTGCCCTCGAGTGTGCGGCTCGTCAAAGTGCCGACGGCCGCATTACCCACGGTACCAGCGAAGCGGATATCTTTATCTATCCCGGTTTCGAGTTCCGAGTGGTTCGCTCCCTGTTGACCAACTTCCATTTGCCGCAGTCCACCTTGTTGATGTTGGTTTCAGCGTTTAGCAGTCGAGAAAACATCCTCCGCGCCTATGAACACGCCGTCGGCGAGCGCTACCGGTTCTTTTCCTATGGGGATTGCATGTTCATAGAATAGAGTGCTTTACCCGCGGGGGTTAAGAAACGTTGGTCAGGTGAATCGCAGCGTCCATCTTGGGCATCTGTTTCAAGGACAGGACCAAAAGAATCATGAACATTCAGCTGCATGGAAAGACTGCGGTCGTAACCGGCTCGACCGCCGGAATCGGCTTTGCGATCGCAAAAGGATTGGCGGAATCAGGCGCCACGGTTGTGGTAAATGGCCGCGAAGAGCCGCGTCTGCGCCAGGCGATCGCACAAATCCAATCCGCACTCCCTAAAGCACAACTCGAGGGAGTAGCAGCCGATCTGGGAACGTCCGATGGTGCCGCGCGACTGATTGCCCAGGTTCCTGACGCCGACATTCTCGTCAACAACCTGGGCATCTTCGAGATCAAGCGGTTTTTTGAAATCCCCGACGGAGACTGGGAGCGGTTCTTTCGTATCAACGTGCTGAGCGGGGTGCGCCTGGCCCGCCATTACACGCAAGGCATGGTCAAGCGCGGCTGGGGCCGGGTGATGTTCATCTCCAGCGAGTCAGGAATCCAGATTCCTGTGGAGATGGTTCACTACGGCATGACTAAGTCGGCGCAGCTTGCGGTCTCGCGGGGCCTGGCGGAATCGGTGGCTGGGACTGGCGTAACCGTCAACGCCGTCCTTCCAGGTCCTACACGTTCTGAGGGCGCAGAGAAATTTCTCGGCCAGTTCGCCAAACAATCGGGCAAAACCCGAGAGCAGGTAGAAGTGGATTTTTTTCGAAACGCACGTCCTAGTTCGCTGATTAAGCGGTTCGCGACCACTGAGGAGGTCGCCAACATGGTGGTCTATCTAGCGTCAGAACAGGCTTCGGCGACCACCGGTGCCGCCGTTCGCGTGGACGGCGGCGTGGTACGCTCGATTCTGTAAGCGCACATTTCATAGGTAAAGGATTCATCGTTTTGCGATCCCGACTCATCGTCTTTATCAGCATAGTGCAGTCCGTGCTCTTCCTAGGCCATTGGTTTCTCTACATCACCTTAGCCAGTTTCTTCGGTGCGCCGGCTTCTGCGCTCGGAGTCAAGGTTGGTCTCGCGGTTCTCTCCATGAGTTTTGTTCTCGCGTCTTTGCGTGCCTGGTACTCGCACCAGCCGATTGTCCGCGCCTGGTACACGATCTCGGCAGTATGGATTGGTGCAGCGAGCTTTTTCCTGTGGGCCGCAGTCTTGTCCTGGATTTTTGTTGGCGCCGGTCGCTTATTGAGGCTGGGTTGGGCGCCAAGGTCGATCGGAATTGCTCTCTTTGGCGCGGCGCTAATAGCCAGCTTGTACGGCCTGATCAACGCAGCCTGGCTGCGAGTGACGAGGGTCACTGTAGCCGTGCCCAACTTGCCGCCGCAGTGGCGAGGCCGCGTCGCGGCCCTAGTCAGCGACACGCACTTGGGTCACGTGAGAAACGGACACTTCGTGCGCCGACTGGTGCGCTCACTGGCCCGGCTCAAGCCTGACGTGGTCTTTCTGGCCGGCGATCTTTATGACGGCACCTCTGGCGACTTCGAGAGGCTTGCCGCGCCCTGGACCGCGCTGACCACTCCGCATTCGCCCCCAGCCGTCCCCTACGGCGTTTACTACATTGCTGGGAACCATGAAGAGTTCTACAGCGACGCCGAATATCATGCGCCGCTGGTGCGGGCCGGAGTCCGCGAGCTGAACAACCAGAAGGTTGAGGTCGACGGCTTGCAAGTGGTCGGCGTTCACTATCGAGATGCCACTCATCCCGACCGGTACCGCGAGGTGCTGCGCAACGCCCAAATCGACCGCTCCCGTCCCAGCGTCCTGCTTCTGCATGCGCCTTATCACATGGAGATCGCCGAAGCCGAAGGAATATCTCTCCAGCTCTCCGGGCATACCCATGGCGGTCAATTCTTTCCCTATACATGGATCGCCCGCCGCGTGTGGGGAAAGTTCGTCCACGGACTGCAGAAGCTCGGCAATCTCAGCGTGTATATCTCCTACGGCGCAGGAACCTGGGGACCACCCATGCGCCTGGGCACATTTCCGGAGATTGTGTTGATCAAGTTCGCATAGAAAACCCTTCCGCGGATTTCAGCCGATGGTCACCAACCGGTCGAGGAGCTGAGCAGGTGTGGTCGGGCTGCTAGAATTTCCTGTTGCCTAATTCCTCCACAACCTCGGCGAAGGGCAGGGTCTTCCTGCTGGACACCATGTCCTTTATCTTTCGCGCCTATCACGCGATGGTGCGGCAGAGGCCCATGTCGACTAAGACCGGCATTCCCACTGCCGCGACTTACGTCTTCGTCAACATGCTGCGCAAGCTGCGCGTGGATTTCCACCCTGAATATCTGGCTGCGGTCTTTGACGTCGCCGGTCCCACCTTTCGCGATCATCAGGCAAAGGCCGTAACTTCCGTGCAGAAATTCGATATCAAGACCCAAAGCTTCAAAGAGGTCGAGTACCTCGGCTACAAGGCGCAGCGTTCGGAGATGCCCCCCGATCTAGCGCAACAAGTGCCTTTCATTCGACGAGCGCTCGAGGCCTATCGCATTCCTATGCTGGAGCAGCAGGGCTTTGAGGCCGACGACGTAATCGGCACCCTGGCGCGCAAAGCTGCCGAGGCCGGCTACGATGTCCTGGTCGTCTCTAGCGACAAGGACATGCTGCAGTTGGTGAACGCGAAGATTCACGTCCTGAATCCGCCCAAGGACAATCTGATCAGCGATCCTGCCAAAGTGGAAGAGATTCTGGGCGTGCGTCCCGACCAGGTGATCGACGTGATGGCTCTGCGCGGCGACTCAGTGGACAACATCCCCGGCGCTCCGGGGATCGGCGACAAAGGATCGGTCGAGATCATCAAGCGCTTCGGCTCTTTGGAAAACGCGTTGGAACACGCCGAAGAAGTCGAGCGCAAGACGTATCGCGAATCCTTACTGAGCAACAAAGAGACGATTCTGTGGAGCAAGCAGCTCGTCACGATTGACCAGGACGTGAAGATCGACATACATCTCGACAAGATGGTTGCCGGGGAACCCGATACGGATGCTCTACGATCGCTGTTCAGCGAGCTAGAGTTCACTACACTGCTCAAGGAGCTGGCGCCGGCTCTCGAAGCCAACGAGACAGATTATCGCGAGCTGAACTCGGGAGCGGAACTCAAGGCCCTGATGGAATCAGCAGCCAAGTCCAAGAACCCGCTGGCGGTGGCCTTCGCCTTGAGTCCAGCGGCTGTTGCTGATGAGACAGCGGATGAAGAAACCGAACTCCAAGGGGCCAGCCTTTTGTTCACAGAGGCGACAGCTGAGCCGCCCAGTATCGGTCTGCCTGTAGCAATTTCATTTGAAGCCGGTAAGGCTTTCACCACCATACTCGACGATGGCGCGATCGGCGCGGAGCTGAAACATACCCTCGGCGATCCCTCAGCACCGAAGGCGATTCATCACTACAAAGCCGCCCTGCACGAACTGGTCACGCGGGGAGTGGAGTTGGCCGGCGTGCGTGACGAGCCCATGCTCTACTCCTACCTCATCAACCCTACTTACACCAATCATTCCCTGGCGGAGATCGCGGTGCGCAACTTTAACCTGAGTCTCTTCGGCAGCCTGGGGGAAGCTGCGGACGTCACCGGGCGCATTGCCGCGGGGTTGCGCAAAGAGGTCGAGGACAGCGGACTCAAGTCTGTCTACGACACCATCGACCTGCCCCTGGTCCCGGTGTTGGCGCGAATGGAACAGGCGGGCGTGAAGATCGATTCCGCCGCGCTCGCCAAGCTCTCAGCGGAACTTGAAAGGCAGTGCGCAGCCAAGGCCCGCGAGATTCACGAGAAAGCTGGGGAAGAGTTCAATATCAACTCCCCCAAGAAACTGGGCGAGATTCTTTTTAACAAATTGAACCTGCGCAAGCCCGTAAAATACGGCAAAGGTAAGACCATCTCGACGGCTGCAGATGTTTTGGAAGAGCTTGCGCAAGAGCACGAGGTCCCGCGTCTAGTGCTCGACTATCGCCAGCTCTCCAAGCTCAAGAGCACCTACGTTGACGCGTTGCCGGCGCTGGTGAACCCCACGACGAAACGCCTGCATACCACTTTCAACCAGACGGGCACGGCGACGGGACGCCTTTCGTCGGTCAATCCGAACCTGCAGAACGTTCCTATCCGGACCGAACTTGGACGCGAGATTCGCGCTGCGTTCATCGCCGAGTCGGGACATGCGCTAATGGCCGCGGATTATTCACAGATCGAGCTGCGGTTGCTGGCACATTTTTCCGAAGACCCTTTGTTGGTGGAGGCATTCAACCGCGGCGACGATATTCATTCGCTTACGGCGGCCCAGGTATTCGGCGTCCCGCCCATGCTAATCGACGTCGAGCAGCGCCGCCGTGCCAAGGCGGTGAACTTCGGGATCGTCTACGGCCTGTCCGCCTTCGGTCTCTCGCAGCAGATCGGCATTGAACAGCGCGAAGCCAGGAAATTCATCGACGCGTACTTCGAGAAATATCAGGGAGTACGCCGGTTCATCGACCAGGTGCTCGAGCAAACGCGACGCGAGCAGAGGGTAAGGACAATGTTCGGACGCGCCCGCCCCATCCCCGATATCAACTCTAAGAACGCCAACACGCGCGGCTTCGCCGAACGCACCGCCGTCAACACTCCACTGCAAGGGACTGCCGCCGATCTCATCAAGCTGGCTATGATCCGCATTGACCAAGAGCTGCGTGAGCGCCGCCTCAAGTCGCGAATGCTGCTCCAGGTCCACGACGAACTGCTGTTCGAGGTGTTTCAGCCGGAAATCGAAACCATGCGGGATCTGGTGCGCGAGTCGATGGAGAAAGTTCACTCGCTCAAGGTGCCGCTGGTGGTCGAGATTGGCGTGGGACCGAACTGGAGAGACGTGGAATAGCTGTCAGAGAGAGTCTGAGCGATGGCGGGCGGCGGCTTCGTCCCACAGGCGCCGATTGCGGATTCGACGAATGCGCCAGACTCGAACGTAGGGCTTGAGAAAAGTCCGGTAGCTGGCTTCCCCGATGATCCAGAAAAACAGAGGCATGCCTATCAGGAAAATGGCGTAACCGGCGAGGAGGACCACGACCAGAAGGAGACCTAACCCAAGGCCTACCGCCTTAGTCAACCACAGCAGCAGCAGCACGGATACAGCAGCGGTGACGCACCAGAACAGTGCACGCTTCAGCCCAATCTTGCCCTCCGAAGTCATCAGCGGACTATCTCACAGTTCTCAGGCGTCCATCAAACGTAGGAAGCAGTTGGCTGGTAACGAGGGATTTGGTACTTAGAAGTCGCCGCTGAAGAAAAGGTCTAAGTTGATCTTGAGTAGGCCCCCAGAGACTTTTCAATCGCTCCTGCGATGCTGGCAGCCAGCCTCTCGACCGCATCTTCTGTCGCCGCTTCCACCATCACTCGGGCCAGCGCTTCCGTTCCCGAGTAACGTACATTGACCCGGCCGTTGCCGTTGAGTTCCTTTTCCGCACCGCGGATGGCAGCCAGGACTTCGGGAATCTGATCGAACGGACGCTTCTCACGCACGCGAACATTCTTGATGGTTTGGGGGAAAACCTTGAGGTCATCCACCAGGTCCGCCAACGATTTGCCGCTGCGCCCCGCAACCTCTAGCACGCGGAGAGCAGTCAGTACACCGTCGCCAGTAGTGGCTTCACGGGAGAGGATGATGTGTCCCGACTGTTCCCCCCCCAGCACCGCCCCAGCCTTTTGCATCTCTTCGAGGACGTATTTGTCTCCAACCGGTGCGCGCAGCATCTTGATTCCCGACCGACGCAGCGCGATCTCCAGTCCCATATTGGACATGGTGGTAGCCACGACCGTGTCGGCGGCCAGCTCGCCGCGGCGCTTGAGTTCGCGCGCCAGCAGGAGCATGACGGCGTCGCCATTGACGACCCGGCCACGGGCATCAGTAAAGAGAGCGCGGTCAGCATCGCCGTCGAAACAGATGCCAAGATTTGCTCGACGGGCGACAACCTCGCGGCCCACGATGTCCGGATGTAGGGCCCCGCATTTCTCATTGATGTTGCGGCCGTCGGGAGAACTGTGGGTGAATTCCGCGTGGAGCCCACAGCGCTTGAAGACTTCCGGGGCAATCGCGCTGGCCGCGCCGTTCGCGCAATCGACGATCACTTTGATTTTCTCGGCGCCGGGAATTGGGTGCGCGAGCCATCGAATGTACCGGAACCGTAGTTCCGCGTCGCCGGGTAGAGCTGACAGGGTCGATGGGCTCGGGCTCTGAGACGAAGCAGATTCCAGAAGCGAAAAAATCTCCTTCTCGATTTCCAACTCGATCGCATCCGGAAGTTTCGAACCGTTGCCGCCGAAAGCTTTGATTCCGTTATCCTGCCACGGATTGTGCGAAGCCGAGACGACTACGCCGGCCGAGAACTCATGCGTGTGCGTCAGGTAGGCTACACCCGGAGTGGTGATCACACCCGCCGAGGCGACCTCGATACCTGCAGAGTGCAGTCCAGCGAGGAGCGTATCAGAGATCCATGCACTGGACTCGCGTGTGTCCTGGCCAATGACCACACGCTTGGGCCCAGGAGGAAGATGATCGCCCAGAGCGCGGCCAACCGCGTAGACAGTCTTCCTATCCAAAGGATATTCGCCGGCGAGACCCCGAATTCCATCCGTTCCGAAGAGTTTTCTCAACAGGGCACCTTATTCCTTTTGCCACGTGAATCGTGCAAACGCCGGTTGAAACATTGGATCTCCCGATGGCCCAATCGCGGTACTGCTATCGGTGTCCTCCATGGCTAAGAGCTTGTCTTTTTCACCTCAGCCACAAAGCTTCCTCGAGCTACGCGGGCAGAAATCTCCTGGCCAGGCTGAAGCCGGGTTGCGTCCTTCACCAGACTGCCTGCGGCATCAAAGACCAGCGCGTAACCGCGGTCGAGGATCTTGAGCGGTGACAGGGCCTCGACCTTGGCTGCCATTTGCTCCCATCGCGCGCGATCGCCAGCCACCAGGAGGCGCATCGCGTGTAGCAGAGCATTCGAGTGCGAGTCCAAACGGCTGCGACTCAGCGCCATCGAGCGGGGCAGATCAAAATACCGAACCCGGGCGGAGGAAATATCCAGCCGGCGACCATACTCGCGCAACCGCGCTTGAAATTCCGAAGCTAGGCGGAAAACGACTTCGTCCAGTCGCTGTGAGCGTCGAGCCAGCAGGTCCTGAATACGAGCGAAAGCTCCGTGCTGGGCGAGTTCGGTAAGCTGCTGGCGAGCCATCAGAAGTCGATAGCGGGTCCCGCGTGCAAGCCGCTGCTGGATATGCGCCAGATGCTCGGCTAGGCGATGTTTGGTTTCGATCACCAGTTCGGCAGCAGCTGAAGGCGTGGGCGCGCGCAGGTCGGAGGCGAAGTCGGCGATGGTGAAGTCCGTCTCGTGGCCCACGGCGGAGATCACCGGCAGGTCCGAAGCCGCGATGATCCGCGCCAGCTTCTCGTCGTTGAACGCGGCCAGGTCTTCAATCGACCCGCCGCCGCGCGCCAGAATAATGACGTCAACATTCTTCGCGCGGTTGAAATACTTGACCCCGGCAGCAACCTCAGCGGCAGCAGATTCGCCCTGCACCTGCGCGGGATATATCAGGATGCCCGCGCTTTCGTGACGACGAGCCAGCACGTTGAGCATGTCCTGCAGGGCGGCACCGCGCGGCGAGGTAATGATCCCAATGCGTCGGGGCAGAAGCGGTAGCGGTTTCTTGCGCGAGCGATCAAACAGGCCCTCTTCCGCGAGCCGCGACTTGAGCTGCTCGAAGGCAACCTGCAGCGCACCCGCTCCGAGCGGCTCCAGGAACTCGGCGGAAAGCTGCAGCTCGCCGCGCGCGTCATAGATGGTGACACGACCCCGGGCGACGATCTGCATGCCGTTGTCTGGCCGGAAGCGGAGCAGGCGCGCCTGGGAGCGGAACATGACCACGCGCAACTGGGCGTCGCCATCCTTCAACGTAAAATAGAGGTGGCCGGATTCGGCAGGCCGGAAGTTCGAGATCTCTCCTTCTACCCAAACGTCAGTGTATCCGCGCTCGACGGTAGTCCGCACAGCGCTGACCAGATCGGCTACGCGCCAGATGCGCCGCGCGGAAGCGGCGGTAAACCTGAAATCGAGTTGGCCTTCCGAAGACATCAGCGAAAGTGTAGCAGGTCGGCGCGCGTGAGCAGGAGGTCCGGTAAAGGTAAGTAGGCTTTCCCTACTTGCGATAGAACAACCAGAGGATCAGCGAAATGGCGACGCTCAAAAGAAGTGACGTTCCCAGTGGCAGATAGAAAGTGGCGTGACGGCCGCGAACCACAATGTCGCCGGGCAGGTGCCCGAGATGCAGCCTTCCCGCGAATAGGAGCAGGGCGCCGACGATCACCGCCATCCCGCCCAAAACCAGCAGGAGTTTGCCTAATTCCGCCATCAACCTTATTCTAGCGCTCCCCCGAAAACCGGGAGCAGGCGGACTTAGCCGCGAACTCACGCGAAACGAATGACCATACATAGCTCCGATCCTTCATGGTTCGCGCAAATTCGCGGCGCAGTGTTTCCCTACTTCCAGTATTGGTCTCGCAGTTCTGTTTGTTTGCTCACCAGCGGGATCTCCTGCCCTTCGATGAAGACGTGCTTCACATCGGTCTTCACGTCCAGAGGATCGCCGTTGGCGACAACCACGTTGGCGATCTTGCCGGCGTCGAGCGAACCATAATCCTTGTCCACACCGAACATCTCGGCGGGGTTGAGGGTGAGGGCTTTCAGAGCCTCGTCGGCGGGGAGTCCAAAAGCGACAGCGTAACCGGCCGCATACGGCAGGTTGCGCGTGTTGTGTGCATCGTAGGTAGCAAACGCGATCTTGATTCCCCGCTTCGCCATCTCCGCCGGTAAGCGATAGACGGCATCGTAACGTTCCCATTCCTTGGGCTGATCGTAGATGGGCCCGACGATCACCGGAAAACCGCTGGCGGCTACCTTATCCAGCACTTCGCTGGAATGGGTTAGATGGTTCAAAATCACTTTGAGGTGATACTCCTTGGCCATGTCGAGCACCGTCTGGAGGTCGTTGGGCTCTTCAGCGGCCAGCACCATGGGCTTTCGTCCATGTAAGTAAGGAAGCAGGGCTTCAAGCCTCAGGTCGCGTTTGGGGGGTGCCCCGGCCTTCTCGGGATCGGCAGCTTTCTTCTTCTCCCAGGCACTCAGCTTCGCCTCATAGTCCTGGGCGTCGATGAACGCTTGTCGCAGCTGCGCGGCCATGCCCATGCGGGTTTGGGGGAACTTTGCGGTGGCAAAGCTTTCGTTGCGGCGCTGTTGTCCGGTGAAGTTCAGGGGCAAGGCGAGATCGCGCGTTAGAAGCATTTCTTCCGCGGACTTCCCAGAGAGTTGGATGAAAGCGTCCTGTCCGGGCAGGGTGTCGCCGGCCGCGGGCGCCACCACGGCATTCGTGATGCCGTTGATGCGGGCCACGGGGATCAGCGCGGTCTCGGCGTGGAACGCGTCGGACACGTGCA
Organism: Terriglobales bacterium; assembly: GCA_036522035.1. Taxonomy (GTDB): domain Bacteria; phylum Acidobacteriota; class Terriglobia; order Terriglobales; family Acidobacteriaceae; genus Angelobacter. Next base: position 8,915 of record DATDGP010000025.1, on the reverse strand, counting down.
TGTGAGGCATGATCTCGTCGCTGGGCTCAAGCATGTCGTCGGTCATGCGATCGGCGGCGACTTCGGTGAGTCCAAGGTGAGTCTCAGCGTCGATCAGGCCGGGATAGACGGTCATTCCGGTCACATCGATCACTTTCGCGCCGGCGGGAATAGCCGTAGAAGCCGGGCCCACGGCGGTGATGCGGTCGTTCTCGATGACCACGACGCCGTTCTCAATCACGCCATGGCTCACAGTCAGCAGCTTGCCGCCCTTCAGGGCAATCACGCCGCTTTTCGCGGACTGTGTTTTAGCCGGTTTAGCCAATTGTGCATAGGCAGCCGAGACGAGGGCGAGTACGATCAGGAGTTTCTTCATCTTACTCATGGCTACTGGCCCTCCTTGGTGTGGGTCAAGCCGAGTCCAGCAAGCGAGCGGTCGAAGTAGACATCGCCATCGATGAACACTTTGTCGACCAGGGCAGCGGACGAGAGTGGGTAGGCGTTCCAGATAGTGATGTCGGCATCTTTGCCTACGTCCAGCGAACCCACGCGGTCCTCGACTCCGATGATCCAGGCGGGGTTGAGCGTGATCATCTTCAACGCGTCTTCTTCGCTCACGCCGTAGTGCATGATCTTGCCAGCCTCCTGGTTGAGGCGCCGCGTCACGTCTTCAGAGTCGCTCTTCAGGGCCACGCGCACGCCCTTGTGCAGTGAGATGGCGGCGTTCCAGGGAATGCCGTCCCAGGCTTCGTACTTGAAGCCCCACCAGTCCGGCCAGGTAGCGATGGCCACGCCGTTGGCGGCGATCTTGTCGGCCACTTTGTAAGCTTCGAGCGCGTGATGGAACGCGCGAATCTTGTAGCCGAACTCTTTGGCGATCGCCATCTCGGTAAGGAACTCGTCGGCACGGTAGCAATGGATCTGCACCAGCAGCTTGCCGCGAAGCACGTCGGCCAGAGCTTCGAGCTTCAGGTCTTTCTTGGGCGGAGTAGCATCCTTGTCGCCACGCTTGACTTTGGCGTCATAGTCGTCCCACTGGCGCATGTAATCTCGGGCTTCGGTGAATGCCTGGCGCATGACTTCAAAGTTGCCCATGCGGGTGGAGGGGAGCTGGTTCCTTGCGCCGTAGACGCGCTTGGGATTCTCGCCGCTGGCAAATTTGATCGATTGCGGCGCACCGGGGAAGAGCATCTCGTCGCGTCCCAGACCGTATTTGTGTTTGATGACGATGGCCTGGCCGCCGATCATGTTGGCCGATCCGTGCAGCAGCAAGGATGTAGTCACGCCGCCGGCCAGTGCGCGATAGATTGCCTTGTCGTCGTAATTGAAGGCATCTTTCATCATCATATTTGGCGTGACCGGGTTGGTAGCTTCGTTCACGTCGTCATCGAGCGCGATGTGCGAGTGGGAATCGATGATGCCGGGCATCACCCACTTGCCGGTAGCATCAATCACCGTGGCATTCGCCGGGGCATCCACGGTCTTGCCGATGGCAACGATTTTTCCGTTGTGGACGTAGAGGCTGCCGTTTTCGATCTTTCCGTGAGAGACGGTAAGGATGGTCCCGCCGCGAATCACCAGGTCGTTCTGCGCGGGCGGAGCCGTGACAGCGGGCTCGGCCGCCGTAGCTGCCGCAGCGGCCGCGTCACGCTGCAGATCGCTTCCTGCTGCGGTCGAGTTAGGACTGACAAGATTGCTTGCGGCTGGCGACGGCTGCGTGGTCTTCGGGTGCTGTGCGACCGCTAACTGGCTCAGCACAAAAATCAGCGACAGCAATATCGCCCAGCTCAAATGAGAGCGATGGGGCATGGGGAGCTCCTTAGGATTGTATGGAACGCGGAGAATTCTATGGGGCAAGGGATTCCGAGTCAATTTGATTCCCATCGATTGCAAAGAATCGGATGATCGGGTCGTCAATCCGACCAAAACTGCTCTGTCCAGTTATGATTGGCTGGGGATGCGAGCCGTGGTCCAACGCGTTAGCCGCTGCCGGGTTCTGGTCGATGGCAGAGTCGCAGGCGAGATCGGCACCGGCTTGTTGGTGCTGCTCGGCGTCGGTAAGACTGACAACGAAGCCGCCGCCGACTATCTTGCCGAAAAGGTCCTGGGCTTGCGCATCTTTGAAGACAGTGAAGGCAAGATGAATCTCTCCGCCCAGAGCTTGATCAACGGCAGCAGAGGCGATGTGCTAGTCGTCTCCCAGTTCACGCTGTACGGCGATGCACGACGAGGTAAAAGGCCGTCGTTCGATGCCGCCGCCCCTCTTGGCGAAGCCCGCCTTCTCTACGAATACTTCGTCGAAAAGATCCGCTCTGCCGGGCTTCGGTGCGAGACTGGCGAGTTCCAGGCCATGATGGACGTCGAACTGGTGAACCAGGGTCCGGTGACGATTCTGCTGGATTCGGAAAAAGCTTTTTAGGCGAGAACGCAAATCCGCGAATGACCACTCTTGTGCTATTCGTGCGTATTCGCAATGTTCGCGGCTGAGATAATGGCGTCAGCCACTTTCACTGCCTCCACCGCCGGCTTCACGTCGTGCACGCGCACAATATGCGCGCCTTGCAAGACTGACGCCGTAACCGTCGCCAGGGTCCCGTAGAGGCGTGCTTCTGCCGGAGCGTCTTGGTGATCACGCTCCAGGGTGCGGCCGATGAACGATTTGCGCGAAGTCCCGGAGAGCAGCGGGAAGCCGAGCTCGTGTAATTCTCCAAAGCGGGCAAGCAATGGATAGTTCTGGTCGAAGTTCTTACCAAAGCCAAAGCCGGGATCGAGCACCAGCCGGTCATAGGCGATGCCCGCCGAGACAGCCGCTGCCGCCCAAGCCCGCAAATCGTTTTTCACTTCAACCACGATATCAGGTGAAGCCGGCTGCCGGCGCCATTCTTCGGGACGCCCGCGAGAGTGCATAAGAATGACACCACACTCCAGCTCTCGGACTGTGCCCGGCATGAGCGAATCCCAGCCCAAGGCGCTCACGTCATTGACGATCTCAGCGCCGGCTCCAGCGGCGGCGCGCACCACCTCAGACTTGTAGGTATCGACAGAAATGAGGGTCCCGGAACGCTCGCGCAGGACGCCCCGGATCACCGGCACGATGCGCCGTAACTCTTCGTCGGCGCTCACTCCGCTTTCCCCAACCTTGGCGCCGGGACGCGTGGACTCCCCGCCGATATCGATGATGTCCGCGCCCTCATCCAGCATTTCCAGAGCGTGAGCGAGCGCGGCGTCAGTGGAGAGAAAACGACCGCCGTCGGAAAAGGAATCCGGCGTGACGTTGAGAATCCCCATGACCAGCGTGCGCGGTCCCATGGCGAGTTCCCGTCCGCGCAGCCGCCATTGATAAGACGGCCTTGTCATCCGGCGATTGTATAATCTTGGCAACCCCCATGCCGCTATTCGGTCGTTCGGTGCTCGCTCTGCCTACGCTCCTTCTGCTGTCGCTCGCGATGTTTGGCGCGCCGGCCAAGAGGCCCGCGCACAAAGGAAGCCTGGCCGACCAGATCAATACCATCCTCAGTCAACCGGACCTGGCCCGGGCACACTGGGGCATCGACGTGGTGGACCTGGAGAGCGGGAAAAGCCTCTATTCCCTGAACGAGGACCAGCTTTTTCTTCCCGCCTCGAACGCCAAACTGTTTACGACGGCGGCAGCCCTGTCGCTGGCCGGGCCCGACTACCGTTTCCGTACCACGGTCGAGAGCGCGGGACAAATCGACGCCAATGGCCACCTCCTGGGCGATCTGGTGATCGTGGGTCGCGGCGATCCCAACATTTCTGGACGCGTGCTTCCCTACGCGCTCAAGACCGAACGCCTCCCACCACATACGCAGATGCTTGAGGATCTGGCCGGGCAGATTGCCGAACGCGGAGTGAAGGTGGTAGAGGGCGACATCATCGGCGATGACACTTTCTATGCGCCGGAACGCTACGGAGAAGGTTGGGCACAAGACGATCTACAGTGGCCCGACGGCGCTCCGGTTTCCGCTCTCTCCTTCAATGACAACGTGCTGTTCGTGAAAATCCAACCCGGTGCGCACGATGGCGACAAGGCCGCGATCACTCTGGAACCGGAGACCGATTATTACCAGATCGAGAATGCTGTCATGACCGCCCCCGCTGGCGGGACTCGTAAGATTGGTATGCATCACGACCCTGGATCGAAGGCCGTGGTGATCTGGGGGTGGTTGCCGGAGAACGATGCTGGCGTGAGCGAAGCTCTGGCCGTCGACGATCCGGCCGCTCTGACTGCGGAGCTGTTGCGTAGCCTGCTGGAGCAGCGCGGCATCACTGTCACCGGCAGAACTCGAGCGAGACACGGCGACGCGGCTCAGTTCTTCGACCGGCCTTTGGAGCAAGCCGCACCGGCGAAATTGCAGTCGGGTTGTTGTCCGTCCGAGTTGCATCCGGCGCCGGTATCGAGTCCGGTTCCAACTTCGGGCCCTCTGGCGACGTCAGATCCGTCTGCGGCGACAACCATCCTAGCCGAGCACGTGTCACTGCCCTTCATCGAAGACTTGCGCGTCATCAATAAGACCAGCCAAAACCTTCACGCGGAACTGGCGCTGCGGCTCGCCGGTAGGCTCGACGGAGCAGGTGGCTCGTTTGAGGGCGGCGAGGCCGCAGTCAAGCAGTTCCTTCTGAAAGCCGGGTTGCGGGAAGAAGAGTTCGTGCTGCTCGATGGTTCCGGTCTCTCCCGTCGCGACCTAGTCACTCCCGCTGCAGTTACACGGCTCCTGATCTACGCTCGGCATCAGACCTGGGGCCAGGCCTACGAAGAGAGCCTTCCTGATGGCGGCGTCGATGGATCGCTCTCTGAGCGTTTCCTGAACACCCCTGCGGTTGGACTCATTCATGCGAAGACCGGGACACTCAGCCACGTAAGCGCTCTCTCCGGCTACGGACAGACGATGAAGGGCAGCCGCTTTGTGTTCTCCATCCTCTGCAACGACTACAATCTGCCTCAGTCGAAGGTCATTCCGGCCATCGATGCCGTGGTCAAGCTGCTGGTGACCCAAGGTGATACCGCCCGCAAATAAAGACAGCAGAATCACCTCTCCTTATCCGGAAAAACAACGGCGCCGGCGTTCCCGCCCATCAGTTTGGCGATTGCTGCTTCAAGAGCTGCGCTGAGTTGGCTATGGCGTAGTGCTGTATGTTCCCGGCAGCACCAGGCCGGTAGGTCCTCGACTGCGCCTGCGGCAAGTACAGCATCGGAAACAATCCTCCGCTCAGTTTCTATCGGCTCTTGCTTTAGAATCACCCGATGCCAAATCCCGGCCCGCTCGCGGGAATTCGTGTTGTCGATTTCGGCCGCTTCATTGCCGGCCCTTACTGCGCCATGCTGTTGGCGGACATGGGGGCCGACGTCATCCGCGTCGATCGCCGCCAGGGCAGCGAAGATCGCTACCTGGCTCCGGTGGCTGAGGGCGGCGAAGGCACGCACTTCCTCTCCCTCAATCGCAACAAGCGCAGCCTCACGCTCGACACCGGGAAGCGCGAATCGGCGGAGATCATTCGCCGCCTGGCCGCGCGAGCCGACGTTGTGGTCGCCAATCTGCCGGTCAACGTGCTCCGGAAGATGGGTTTGGATTACGAAGCTCTTCGCGCTATCAAGCCGGACATCATCCTGGCGCGCATCTCGACCTTCGGTCCCGACGGGCCTTATGCCCAGCGCGTTGGCTTTGACGCCGTGGCCCAGGCCATGTCCGGAGCCATGAGCCTCACTGGTTTCCCCGGTGCGCCGGTGCGCGATGCGGTTCCCTTCGAAGACTTCGGCACGGCTCTGCACACCGCCTTCGGCGTGATGGTTGCCCTCTACCACCGCGCGCAGACCGGCCAGGGTCAGCTCGTCGATGGATCGCTGCTCGCGACCGGCATCACCTTCATGCATTCCCTGCTGGCCGAGCGGTCGGTCTTGGGCGTGGAGCGTCATCAACAGGGAAACGCCGGCTTCCACGCTTCGCCGGGCGATACCTATCGCACGCGCGACGGTTGGATCGTGGTCTCAGTGATCGGTTCGGATATGTTCACACGCTGGGCGCGTCTGGTTGGCCGCGAAGCTCTGCTCGCCGATCCCCGCTGCGCCGACGACATCACCCGCGCCAGACATCGCGAGGTCATCGGCGAAGCCATGAACGCCTGGCTGGCCGAGCGCACATCAGTGGAGGCGATCGCGGCACTCGAATCGGCGCGAATCCCCGCCGGGCCTGTGCTCAATCTGGACCAGGTGCTCGAAGATCCGCAGGTCAAGGCCCGCGGCTTGCTCAAATACCTGGACTTTCCCGGCGCGCCCAGGCCGGTCCCGCTGGCCGATACCGCGGTGCGCTTGTCGGCGACCCCCGGAGGCATTCGCCATCGTGCGCCGACGCTGGGCGAACATACCGAAGAGGTGTTGAGCGAGATTGGTTTTTGCAAGGAAGAGATTGCAAGACTGCGCCAGGGGGAAGTCGTATGAAACCCAAGACGGCTCCGTGAATGGCTGACACTGGTGAAGTATCATCATCCCAGTGCTTGATCTCTCCACAGAAGTTAAGTTCGTCAAAGGCGTAGGTCCGCGCGTGGCCGGGTGGCTGGCGCAGAAGAACCTCTCGACCGTCGAAGACCTGCTCTATTATTTGCCTTTTCGTTACGAAGACCGTCTGAACCCGCGCGGGATCGGCGAGCTGCGGCCGGGTGAGATGGCCACGGTTATCGCCGAGGTCCGCCACTCCGCCATCTTCCGCACGCGCAACCGGATGCCCATCTTCGAGCTCGTGGCGGGACAGGGACGCTCCACCTTCAAATGCATTTGGTTCCATGGCGAGTACCTGCGCGATCGATTCAAGCCGGGGCAACTCGTCGCGCTCTACGGCAAGGTAGAAGAAGGATGGAAGGGCCGCGGGCTGCAGATCAGCCAGCCGCAGTTTGAAATTCTGGGCGGCGCCGAATCCGAGGAAGGCAGTCTCGCCGGTCAAGATCTGAGCAAGATCGAATCGCTTGAGGTCGGACGGATCGTGCCCATCTATGAAGCCACCGCCGCGGGCAAACTTACGTCCAGATGGTTCCGCCGGGTGATCCATACCGCGCTCAGCAACCTCCAGCGCGAGATTCCCGACGGGCTGCCGCCTTCGCTCTGCCACCGTCTCGAACTGCTCGACCGCCGCACCGCATTCGAGCAAGTGCATTTCCCGGAAACCGGCGAAGCCTTCGCCGATCTCGCCGAGTCACGCACGCCAGCGCATCGCCGGCTGATCTTTGAAGAGCTTTTCTTCCTCGAGGTCGGCCTGGAATTGAAGCGCCGGCGAATGCGCCGGCGCGCGGGCATCGGCTTCGAAATCAGCGACCAGGTCCGCGCTGCCATCAAGAAGATCCTGCCCTTCCATCCCACCGCGTCACAGAAGCGCGTGCTAAAGGAGATTGCCGAAGACATGCAGCAGCCCTCGCCCATGCGCCGCCTTCTGCAAGGCGATGTGGGATCGGGAAAGACGATTGTGGCACTGCAGGCGGCCGTGATCGCCATCGAGAACGGGTATCAGGTGGCCTTCATGGCGCCCACCGAGATTCTGGCCACGCAACATTATCTCTCCGCGCGGCGCGTTCTGGAACCGGCCGGATATCGCGTGGTGTTGCTGACCGGCTCGCTCGAAGAAGAACGCAAGCGTAATGCCCGCCGCCACATCGCCCAGGGCGGGGCTCATCTGGTGATCGGGACGCACGCGCTGATCCAGGAGAAAGTAGAATTCCACAATCTGGGCCTGGTGATCGTGGACGAGCAACACCGCTTTGGCGTCATGCAACGGTTCAAGCTGATGAAGAAAGGCGAAGCCGAGCCGGACACGCTGGTCATGACCGCCACGCCCATCCCGCGCACGCTGGCGCTTACTCTCTACGGCGATCTCGATACCAGCGTGCTTGACGAGCTGCCGCCCGGGCGCACCCCCATCACCACGCGCCAGATCTCTGACGATCGCGCCGCCGAGGTCTGGGACTTTGTGCGCAAGCAGGTCAAGGCTGGACATCAGGCCTACGTGGTCTATCCGGTCATTGAAGCCGCGCCCACGGATCAGATGGAATTCTCGCTTGGCGGCGATCCGCCCGTCTCGAAAAGCGGCAAGACTAACTTGAAGGCGGCCAGTGCGATGTTTGAAGAGTTGCGCAAGAAGATTTTTCCCGATCTGCGCGTGGGCTTGCTCCATGGCCGGCTCGATCCTGAAGAGAAGGACCAGACCATGCGCAGGTTTCAGCAGGGCGAGATCGACGTTCTGGTTTCCACTACCGTAATCGAAGTCGGCGTAGACGTGTCGAACGCCTCGGTCATGGTCGTGGAGCATGCCGAGCGTTTCGGACTGTCGCAGCTCCACCAGTTGCGCGGGCGCATCGGGCGCGGCGCGGCCAAGTCCTACTGCGTGCTCATGACCGGCGGCAAAATTTCCAACGACGGAGAGCGCCGTCTTAACGAAATGGTGCGCACGCAAGACGGATTCGAGATCGCCGAACTCGACCTCGAGCTCCGCGGGCCCGGCGAATTCTTCGGTACGAAACAGGCGGGCATGCCCGGGTTGCGTATCGCCAATATCCTGCGCGATCGCCGATTGTTGGAGCTAGCCAAAAGCGAAGCGCACGCGATCGTGGAACAAACCAATCCGGAGGTTACCGAGGAAGACCGCGATCGCATCATGCAGCACCTGCGCCGGCATTGGCAAAGAAGATATGGGCTGGTGGAAGTGGGGTAACGGGTTTTTGATCCCCGGCGTAGCGAGGGATCCCTGTGGTAACGAGACTGCTCGCGGGGCCGCAGGTTCCGGAGAGATCCCTGTTCATTTCCTGTAGTAAAGTGATTAAGGCTTTTCTTTGGCGTACAGTGAGAGCCCTTGGGCGGTATTGTCGCGATAGGGTTCCCTCGCTACGCTCGGGATAACAGACAACGTGGCCACGACTTCCAAATCCGACCTCTATCG
>DATDGP010000024.1:0-8015 GCA_036522035.1 Terriglobales bacterium | reverse complement strand
CACGGTCAGCTCGTGGAAGTCTTTTCCGCTGAGATGACCCTTGTCGTGGAGTTTCTGCAGGGAAAACAGCGTTCCGCTGGAACGGAGCCAGGGTTCGGCTCCGCCATAGACGCGCTGCAGGCATTGCACCAGGAACTCCATGTCGCGGATGCCGCCGCGGTCCATCTTCACATCAATGGTCGCCGGCTGCTTACCGCCAGCTCCCAGTCGACGGCGATGGGCGCCCATCCTCTCGCGGGAGTGAAGCGCGGTCTCCATGGCCTCGAAGTTGAGATTGTCGGTGTAGACCTGCCGTTCCACGCCACGAATGAATTCGCGGGCAAGCGCTTCGTCGCCGGCCGAGTAGCGGGCTTTGATCAGCGCCTGCAATCCCCAGTCTTGCGCCCCGTGAGAGTAATATAGACGAGGTAGCTAGAGTAGATGCCGATAGTGTGCAGCACATGGCCCAGAAGTATATCGATCTAGACCATCTGCAGATAGTAGTAGTCGGCGATGCCAGCCAGATACGCGAAACTGCCGCCAAATATGGGACCCTCGAGGCTTTCGACCGAGACGGCAAACTTCTCCCGGCGAAGCAAGAAGCCACGCCGGCCGGCCCGGCAGCGAAATAGGCTTCCGCGGTCGTTGGTTAGAAACAGGCCCGGTTTGCCCGCCGGGCTTGATCTTGTTGGTTTGGCGTTCTTGAGCATGGGCACGGTACTTGTCATGACTTCCACATCGCTCCTCCATGGGATCAAGATTGTGAGCTTGGCTATCAATACCCCCGGCCCAGTGGCGGCGGCTCGTCTGGCACGAATGGGAGCCTCGGTGACCAAGGTCGAGCCTCCTGCCGGTGATCCTCTTAAGAGAGCTGCTGGGAACTGGTATGACTCACTCTGCAAGAGCCAGAGCGTGGTGTCCCTGGACCTCAAAGATCCCGGCGATCGAACCAAGCTAGACAGCCTTCTTACCGCGGCCAATCTGCTCATCGTGTCGTTCCGTCCATCCGCGCTTCGCCGCCTAGGTTTGGATTGGGATACCCTGCACCGACGTCACCCGCGTCTTTGTTGCGCGGGCATCATCGGTTACCCGGCGCCGCTTGAGGAACGTAGCGGCCACGATCTGACGTATCTCGCTGACACTGGCCTGCTGTCTCCGCCAGTTTTGCCGCCATCTCTATTCGTTGACCTGGCCGGGGCGGAGAGCTGCGTCAGCCTGGCCGTGGCTTTGCTCCTCAGTTTTTCACGCACCGGCGAAGCCGCGTGCGGGTTCGTTTCGCTGTATGAATGCGCCCAGGAGCTAGCTCAGCCCCTGGGGGCTGGTCTTACTGCTCCTGGCGGCGTCCTGAGCGGCGACTTCCCCTTGTATTCCACGTACTGCGCGAGCGACGGTTGGATCGCTGTCGCCGCACTGGAACCTCATTTCGCCAGCGGTCTGGTCGCCGCACTAGGACTTGTCGAAGCAGATCGCGCCGCCCTGGAGAAGGTTTTTCGAACTCGCACTGCCGCGTCCTGGGAGGCATGGGCTCTAGAGCGTGGGCTGCCCATCGTCGAAGTGCGCAGTCGTTCGGCCTTCTCCCGGGGACCCCTTGAAACACTTGGAGCGGAGCTTTAGTCCTCTAGGAACAATTGCTTAAACTCTCTAAAGTCCTCGGATAAATCTAGGATTCCAATTTTCATAATCTCCCGACCCCTCCGATACGTCTTTTGGTATTAAGAGATGTCTTAAGGATTAAGTACATGCACAATAAGTGCATTGTTTTTCAATCGATTACGTTCTTATACAATTTCTGGCACTCCCCATGCATGGTGGGACACGGATTTCACACCCAAAGATCGGCAATCCCTGTAAATAGGCACCAAGTTTTTGTAAACAGCCACCAAGTTCTTGTAATTAGGTACCAAGTTCTTTGAGCGATTTAAGTATTGCAAAACCTCAGGAGGGTCGTAAATGTTCATCAGGAATACGTTTGCCGGCCGGCGACTGACTTTGATGTCTTGCCTGGCAATCCTTGCCCTGTGTACGGCCACTTCGCTGTGGGCTCAGTCCAACATAGCGAATGGCAGTATCCAAGGTACCGTCACCGATCCCAACGGGGCGGTTGTTCCCGGCGCCGCTATCACTATCTCTAACAAGACAACTGCGACAGCAGTCAAAGCCACCAGCACGTCCAGCGGAACCTATGCGTCAGGTGCTTTGCAGCCTGGCGTTTACGACGTGCGAGTGACGTCGAAAGGCTTCCGGACGGCGGTGCTGTCGCTTACCGTTCAGGTGGGCACCGTGACCTCAGGCGACATCAAACTGGTAATCGGTGAGGCTACGGAAGTGGTTGAAGTGACCGGATCTGCGGTTGCCATCAACACCGAACAGGCCACCGTGCAAGGCGTGCTGACCACCGAACAGATTGAGAACCTGCCAATCAATGGACGCAACTTCCTGGACCTTGCTCAGCTTGAGCCGGGCGTACAGATTCAAGACGGCGGCAATTTCGATCCCACCAAAAACGGCTTCTCCTCGATCTCTTTCGGAGGCCGATTTGGCCGCACCGCCCGCATCGAAGTGGACGGCATCGATATCAGCGACGAGACCGTCGGCACCACCACGCAGAACCTTCCTGCCAGCTCCATCCAGGAATTTCAGGTGAGCCAGTCTTCACTGGATATGTCCACCGAATTGACCTCCTCAGGCGCGGTCAACGTAGTCACCAAATCCGGCAGCAACAAATGGCACGGCCAGGGTTTCTATCTTCTTCGCGACCACAACAGCTCGGCCGATATCGCCAGTTCCAACCTCTACTTCCAGCGCAACAACTTTGGCGGCAGCCTGGGCGGCCCCCTCCTCAAGGATAAACTGTTCTTCTTCGCCGACATGGAGCGGCTCAAGCAGGATCTCAGCGATCCAGTTGCCAGCGCCGGTCCGTTTTCCTCCCTCACCGGCACTTTCAATTCACCGTTCCGGGATACGGACGGAGTCGCCAAGCTTGACTATCACATCAACGACAACATTAAGTTGTTCGGCCGCTTCTCTTATGAGCAGAACACATCCGTCAAGGGCTTCATTCCCAATAGCTTTCAGCCCTTTGCTAACGTGAACCATACGCCCGTCTATGTTGGCGGACTGGACTTCAACACCGGCACCTTTACCCACCAGTTCCGCTTCGGGTTCACTAAGTTCCGCAACGGCATCACCGACGCGACCAGGAGCGGTGTGTTCAATCCTGATCCCGCGATCGAAATCACCATGGGTCCTGATCCGAACTGCCTGACCGGCGGCGTGGATTCATTCTGTTCCGGTTCCAACCTGCTGGCTCCACAGGAGACGTTCCAGGAAAACGTCCAGTTCAAGTACGATGGCAGCAAGATCATCGGCTCACACATTCTCCGCTACGGCGGTGGCCTCAACCACATTCAGGGCGGCGGTTTCGCCAAGTTCTTCGCCTCGGCTCCCGACGTGAACTCGGATCCGACCTTGAACCTCGGCCCGAATCCGTTGGCCTATCCTGTCCTCACCGTCATTATGGGCAACGGCCAGGGCTTCTCTTCGGAAAAGCCTGCTTTCGGACTGCCCGGCGGCGGACTGGGACCGGATAATCGGACCCAGTTCTACTTCGGCGATTCCTGGAAGATCAAACCCAACCTGACCCTGACCTACGGCCTGCGCTACGTCCATGACACCGGCCGCACGGATAGCGATCTGGGCTCTATGCCTTGTTCCACGTTGGCTCCGAACCTGGCGGCAGCGCTCGTAGCGGGTGGAACACCCTGCACCACCAACATAGGCGATCTGTTCGGCGCGGGCTTGGGCGCGCCGGTTCGTGATCCGGGGCTGAACTTCGCCCCCAGCTTCGGCTTCGCCTGGCGTCCCGAGAACAACGCTCATACCGTGGTTCGCGGCGGCATCGGTCTCTACTACGAGAATTCGATCTACAACAACAACCTGTTTGACCGGCCCGGACGTCTGGCCCAAGGACTCTTCCTGGGGACAGCGGTTCCGTGCGCTGGCGGCGCGGTGAACCCCGGGTTTGCCATGCCCGACGGCAGTCCGATCCCGGTTAACTTGTCCACGATCTGCGGTGCTCCCATGGGCAGTGTAGCCAACCAGTTGGCGGCATTGCAGACCGCTTACCAGGCTGCCAGTGCGGCAGTTGGCGCCTCTGTCAACGGAAACTATCTCGGCAATTCACTGTTCGCCAGCAATGGCGTAAACGGTATCTCCCTGTTCGCCCCCAACTACCAGACGCCGCGTTCCGTGCAGATGAACATCGGCTTCGAACACGAGTTGACAAAGGGAATCGTGTGGAGCGCCGATTATCTCCGGAACGTATCCACTCATACCCTGCTAGCGGTCGACGTCAATCACGTGGGTGATGCCCGGTTCCTCAACAAGACGAACGCGCTGGCCGCAATTTCGGCGACCAACGCCAAATTCGGCTGCGGCACAGCAACGAGTGCGGCCGCAATCAACTGCGCTATCACAAACGGAGCCCAGATCGGCGATTATGCCGGCTTCGGGCTCGACTCCGGCACTCGCTACTGCGGCGCCGGCCCACAGGCCGATTGTCCGATTGAGACGGGTGGCGCTACCACTGGAGCGGTTGGTGCGGCATTCGCCGGGGAAAATCCGAACCTAGGTGTGAACCAGATGCTGTTTCCGGCTGGCCGCTCGGTCTACAACGCGTTCCAAACCTCTCTGCGCGCCAACGTTGCCCATCCCTTTACCGGAGTCAAGTCCATGAACTGGCAGGTCTCCTACGCCCTGTCACGCTATGTCAGCACGGCTCAGGACTCGGACTTCGTCAACAACGTGAATGACAACAATCACCCCGCCGCCGACATGGGTCCGGACGGTCTCGACCGTACCCACCAGTTCTCCTTCGGCGGCAGCTTCGACTTGCCTTGGTACATCCGCTTCGGGATTATCGGCCACGTTTATAGCCCGTTGCCGTTAAACTTGAGACTGCCTCCGGGAGGCGCTGGCGGCATCTTCACCAGCGATCCGACGGGCAGCGGTGCCAATGACGGCAGCTCGTCGTATGGCGGCCTGGGTGGCCTGGTACCCGGCACCAGCCTGGGAGCTTTCGGGCGCAGCATCAGCCCGGGTGGCCTGGGTGCATTTATCTCCAACTACAACAACACCGTGGCCGGCACCGCAACTCCTGCCGGACAGGCGCTTATCAGCAACGGCCTCTTCTCCCTGGCGCAACTTCAGGCCTTGAACGGTGTGTTCCCCACGCTGGATATGCCTACGTCAGTGCAAGGGCTGGGCTGGCTGAAGACGGTAGATTTCCGTCTCAGTTATCCCCGGAAGATTCGTGAGAGCATGAGCATCGAGCCCAGCATCTCCATCTTTAACGCCTTCAACATGTCCAACTTCGATGCTCCCGGACTTACCTTGAACGGCAACCTGAACACCGGCCCGGGCTCGGTCAACGGCTCGAGCGCGGCTGATCATCAACTCACCCGCGTTCTGCCCGGTTCCGGCGTGTACGATCTGGGCGCACCGCGCGTTCTTGAATTCGGGATGAAGTTTACTTTTTAGTTTCAACCCTTTTTCATCTGGCCGCTGCACCGCAAGGTACAGCGGCCTTCCTTCATTTAAAGACAGTTCTCCATTAGCTTTACGACTCTCCTAAAAGCACACTGCTGTGTCGCCAGTCGCGAGATTGAGGAAATACAGCGAAATAGCCATCTACCTCTCGGTCATCGATTTCGCTCTCTAAGCTAGAATGTGGTTGCTAAAAACTCTCCATTGTGGGGATTGAGGAACACTCATGTTTCAAGGCAATCTGCTGGCCGGAAAACGCATCCTGATCACCGGAGGCGGCACCGGACTCGGCAAGAGCATGGCTCGGCGCTTTCTCGAACTCGGCGCGAACCTCTACATCTGCGGGCGGCGCGAGCAGGTGCTCAATGGAGCCGCTGAAGAATTGCGCAAAGCCGCCGGCGGGACGGTGAAGACCATGGTTTGCGACGTGCGTGACACCGCCAGCGTGGACGCTATCATCGCCGAGATCTGGCAGGATGGGCCGCTCGATGTTCTGGTCAACAACGCTGCCGGGAACTTCATCAGTCGGACGGAAGAACTTTCCGAGAGCGCCTTCCTGGCGGTGATCGGGATCGTGCTCATGGGGACGATTCACACCACCATGGCCTGTGGCAGGCGTTGGCTCAAGGAAAACCATCACGCCACAGTTCTAAACATCACCACGACCTACGCCGAAACCGGATCGGCTTATGTGGTGCCATCTTCAGTCGCTAAAGCCGGTGTGCTGAATCTGACGCGCAGTCTGGCGGTCGAATGGGGAAAACGCGGGATTCGCTTCAACGCCATCGCTCCCGGGCCAATTCCTACCGAAGGCGCATTCTCCCGTCTTATCCCTTTGAAGTCTCTAGAAGACGTAGCCAAGAAGCGCAACCCGCTGGGCCGTTTCGGCACGCACGAGGAACTCGCCAATCTCGCGGCTTTCCTGGTGAGCGACGAGTCAGGCTACATCAACGGTCATCAAGTCGTGATGGATGGCGGTGAATGGCTCAAAGGCGCGAGTGAGTTCAGCCACCTCGACGAGTTACTCACTGAAGACATGTGGCAGGCTTTCAAACCCAAGAAGAGGTCTCCGTAAACACCATCAAGCCACAGCCGCGGCGTAGTTCATTGAATTGCCTATGGAGAGAGCCGATGAGAAAAAATCTGTTGGTCCTGATCATCCCGGCGCTGCTGGTTACTGTCTCCTTTGCCGGGCAATCACAAATGGTAGTGAAGCGCCTCGACCGCAGTGGCATCACGCCGGTCGAAATTGAAGGAACCGTCACGCGCCTGATGAAGGCCGCGCAGGTTAACGGCGTGGGTCTCGCCCTTTTCAACGACAACAAGATTGTTTACTTGAATGCTTTCGGTGTCCGTGACAAGGAAAAGAACCTCCCGCTGACCGTCGATTCCGTAATGTCGGCGGCTTCGTTCACCAAGGTGGCGTTCGCCTACATGGTGCTGCAGCTTGCCGACAAAGGAACTCTGGATCTCGACAAGCCCGTCTACCAATATATGCCGAAGCCGCTGCCGGAGTATCCCAGGTACGCGGACCTTGCCGATGACCTGCGGTACAAGCGCATCACCGCACGCATGCTCCTGAGCCACACCAGCGGGTTCCCAAACTAGCGCGTATCGGAAGATGACCACAAATTGAAGATCCACTTTGAACCCGGTTCGAAGTTCGCATATTCAGGCGAAGGGCTCGTTCTCCTGCAACTCGTCGTTGAGACGATCACTGGGGCTCCGCTCGAAGACCTGATGCAGAAGTATGTCTTTCAGTCGCTGGGGATGAACCGCTCCAGCATGGTTTGGCAGAAAGGCTTCGAGAACGACTTCGCAAACGGCTATTAGTGTTCTGGGGCCTTGAAGTTGCCTGCGCTGTGGGCTGTTTAGAGTTGCTGGCCTCAGCCTGACCGCTTGCTGGCCACAAAACCCGCGCCAACAATTACAATTTCAGAGTCGAAAGTTTGCAGAACCTAGCAAGGAGCGTGTATGGCAGGCGTAAAGTTAGTCGTGATGTATCCCCGTCCCAAGGACATTGATGCTTTTGAAACGCTGTACCAAACCGAACACGTGCCCATGGCCGTGAACAAGCTGGCCGGCAAGACCAAGCTGGTGGCCACCAAGGTAAACGCGTCGCCCGAAGGCACGCCTCCGTTCTATCGCATCGCCGAAGTGCACTTTCCATCCATGGCAGCGCTCCAGCTCTGCGCCGCTTCAGAAGGCGGCAAGGAAACCCTGAAGCATGCGGCTTCGATTTCCTCCGGGGGGCCTCCCGTGATCATGATCGCTGAAGAAGAGAGCTTCAGTTTCTAAGTCACGGCGGCGCCGGCGTAAGTTCCCGCAGCGACTGGGCAACGATTGAGACCTTTCTTGAGGATAGAGAGCATGAAAGCTATTCAAGTCGATAAAACCGGGGGCCCCGAGGTCCTCACCCTCGTCGATGTCCCGGTTCCCAAGCCTAAGCCGAATGAAGCGGTGGTAAAGATTGCGGCCGCGGGCGTGAACTT
>DATDGP010000023.1:0-3521 GCA_036522035.1 Terriglobales bacterium | reverse complement strand
GGGGCTTCGCTGGTCCACTCCTTCGGGTAGATCGCGCATATCTGCGATCTGCTTGGAGACCTTCGAGCCGAGCAGCAGGCCACCGGTTCCAGGCTTCGCGCCCTGACCGATGGTGAGCTCGATCGCATCGGCCATCTTCATGTGGTGGACGTTGATGCCGTACCGCGTGGGCAGAACTTCGTAGATGAGGGTCTTCGAGTGCTCACGTTCAGCCGGAAGCATGCCGCCGTCGCCGGTAGTCGTGGAGGTTCCGGCCCGGCTCGCGCCTTGTGACAGCGCTACCTTGGCATTATAAGAGAGGGCGCCGAAGCTCATTCCCGTGATCATCACCGGGATTTCGAGTTCGATCGGTTTCTTGGCGAATCGAGTGCCGAGAACCGTGCGCGTGCTGCACTTCTCCCGGTATCCTTCAAGCGGGATTCGCGTAAGACTGCAGGGTATGAACGTCAGATCATCAAAGGACGGCAGCGGCTTGTGTCGTAGCGTGCTGAAGCCCTGGATGCGATAACGCCCCAAGTCCGCTTTGGCCTGGATGTCCTCTACCGTTTCCGGCGACCAGACACGGCTGCTGCGAATCACCCGGTGATCTTTCAAAGTGCTATCTTCCATAGCTCCCGATCTTGTTTATCGAAATTCCAGAGGCGGCGGCCCGAGACTACTTTTTTGAAAATGCGTTCGGATGATATGCCCCAGCGCCCCAGGTTCTCACGCAGGAAATTCCAATCGTCGTCATCGGGAGTCTTGATGACTGCATCGTTGCCGAGGTCCGCGATCCCTCCTCCGACAAAAACAGTGCCCTCGTACATGGAATCTGCCAGGGCGGGACCCGCATTGCCGCAAACCACGATCCGCCCCTTCTGCATCATGAAACCGGTCATGTACCCGCAGTCGCCCTCGATAATCAGTAGCCCGCCTTTCATGCTGACGCCGGCGCGCGCTCCCGCGCTGCCGTGGACAACCACTGTGCCGCCGCGAATCGAAGCGGCGCAACTGTTTCCCACATTGCCCCGCACCTGGATCCGCCCCTCCAGCATCGATTCCCCGAGACCCCAGCCCGCGCTTCCGTGCACTTCCAGCGAGGCGCCATCAATCAGGCCGCCGCAGTAGTACCCCACGCTTCCCTCGAACGTGACCGCCACCCGTTCGATAATGCCGACAGCCAGGTTATGTTGCGCTTGGGCGTGCCGGACGTGAATCGACTTCTCTCCCTTCCTCATCAACTCGCGGATTTCGTGATTGATTTGCTGGGCGGGTTTGCCTCGGGCGTCAATCTCGGTCGTGACAGGGTTGGGAGCGGACGCCATCAGACAGTCTCCACGGCAGCTTGAGCCACCCGCCACAAATGTACCTGACGAATTCCAGGTTCGAAGACGTCAAACGAGCCTGGCAGGGTCGCACGCAGAGCGATTTCTTCGGTGGCCATCGCCACAAAATTGTCGGTCTCAGCAACCGTCAGTGGCTTCAGGGCGAAGCTATCCTTCACGTAAGCCAAAGAGTCGGCGCTCGCCGCGAGATAGGCAAATGAGCCGTCGAAATCGTCGAGCGAACTTCGGAGGGCATCTTCAAACGAATGCCCGGCCGTCACACGATCACGCAGGTAGATGCCGATAATCTCGGAGTCGTTCTCCGTGTAGAACCGGATCTTGCGCTGTTCGTACTGGCGCCGCAGCTTGTGGTAGTTGGTGATGTGCCCGTTGTGGACCGTCGCCACATCCAGCAAGCCTCGAGCCCAGAAGGGTTGTGAATGGCTCAGGTCCACCCTGCTTTCCGTAGACAAACGAGTGTGTCCGATCCCATGGCTTCCCCGAAACGAACGAATGTGGTAGCTGCTTTCCAGGTCGTCCGGAGAACCAACCTGTTTGGCGATCTCGAGTGCCGTTCCGGCGCTAACAAGCTCGAGCCCCTCGGCGACACCTTCGATGGTTCGCACCAGTTCGGCGCCGGCTTCGAGCGGATCAACGACCACGCGGAGGTATTCCGAGTCTACGCGCTCCTCACGCACGGTGAATCGGCTACGCAAGCGTCTGGAAATCTCGCGACCTCTCTCTGTAAAATCTCCGTGCTCGCCGAGCTTGATGCGAAGGACCCATCGTGGCGGTTGGGGTTCGCCGTAGATCGCCACACCGGCGGAGTCCGGTCCGCGGCAGGAAAGAGCCTCGAGCATGCGGAAGAGAATGTCACCCACCGAAGTATCAGGATCTCCACGCTTGTCCAAGTAACCAACGATTCCGCACATAGGCAGGGTCCGCTGCAAACCACGTCGTCAACTGAATAATCCATGATCGTACGCACGGCCTTCAGCCTCGGTCAAGATTTTTGTTCGATTCGACATGGACGGCTACTACGGGAGCATTTCTTAATGGCTTGCCAACGGTGCGCCGTGGAAGGCGCTGATCTTCAGCGGGTGAAAGTCCCGCCCGGGGAACTAGTTCGTTCCACCCCGTAGTGCCCAAAAACTCGATGAGTTCGCGGCTGGGCGACAAAAACCAGCAATGAACTCCTTGCCCTGTCCTGATCCCACTGGTGCGCCCCGTTCGGCCTCAAGGTCTATCAAGAGCCTACTAACAACAGAACGTCTTTTGAGCTCTGTTACCAGGCCGCAACGGGACGTGTTTAGGCTCCAACTACCCATCAACTCCTGCCCGAGAACGCTCTGCAAGCTCGATACGATCTGACCCGCGATCTTCGCGTGAGGCCCGCTAACTCGCGATAAACGGCGGACAGCAGGGCATGGTCAATGGCCCAGCTGAGGAGTGAATACTCCCGAGCGCCACGCGCATCCACACGTAACCGGAAGCGGAGCCTTATTTAAGCTTGGGCTGCCTCCCCGTAAAAGGCACAGATTCCACCGGAGGGTTGTATGGCTCAACCACCGGCACAGCCGGCGCAAAAACGCAATACGGTTCAACCCGCTTGGTCGGTGGCAAGTCTGGAGGAACCGGTATGGGCAGAGGAGGCCGAGGGCTGTGCCCGAAATCGAAGCAATCGAACATGGGGTCAGCCCGCTTGTCACGAGTAGTCAGGTTCGGCAAGCCGAAGCGTCTCTCCACAAATCTTAGGATAGACGTAAAGTCATAAACGGAATGCGAGACGTAGCCAGGTTTCGAATAGGGTGAAATGACCAGCGCAGGCACCCGCGGTCCCAAGCCCATAGCGTCCATCTCGGGGGGCGGCACGTGATCGTAAAACCCTCCGTAATCATCCCAGGTCAGGAAGACCACGCTGTCATTCCAATAGCGGCTGTTCATCAGCGCATTGATCACCTTCGTGACGTACCACATCCCTTGCGCGACAGGCGCGGGCGGATGCTCGCTGTCGTCGAAAGCCGGGATAATCCAGGAGACCTGCGGTAATGTTCCCTTTTCGAGATCTTCGTAATACTGCTTCAATTCCACAAGGCTGTTCCAGCTCACGGGATTGTCCCGCACGGACTTAAACGCCGGCAGGGGATTCCACAATGAGAATTGCTTAGGGTCGGGGTGAAGGAGATACCATAGTATGTCGGGCGGCAGCTTCTCATC
>DATDGP010000022.1:0-17624 GCA_036522035.1 Terriglobales bacterium | reverse complement strand
ACGCATCGCGCAGATACTGGTCAAAGTATTGTTTCTTAACTCCGCCATCAGGACGCGCGGCCGCGGCCACATAGGCATACTTTCGTCCATCTCCGGAGGGGTCACGTTTTTCTTCAGCAGCCAGGAGGGCCCCGGCTTCAGGATCGTTGAGCGCTACCAGGGACGTGACGATGTTCCAGCGATCCTGAGGACGCAGCTCCACGCCGGGCACGACCAGCTGGCCGCTGAGCAAGTCCTTCAGGTGGCGACGACCCCCAGGCGTTTCCGCCGCGCCACGCAAGGCGCGAAACCAGATAATGCGCATATCGCGCTCGGGCGATCGAACCATCTTTTGGTAGGCGAGAGCTTCGACTTTGGCGGCCAGTTCTAGGCGATCGGCAGGCGATACATAGCGGTGTAGCGCCGTTGTCATAGACGCGATGATGCTCTGGGCGATCGACTCATCGCTCTCGGTAGGAAGCAGACGCAAGGCCAGCTCGATGTAGTCGCGGGGATCGAGTTCAGCTTCGCGCACCGAATCCCAGAGCGATCCCCATAGCAGGGTGCGTTCAAAAACGTCCTTGATTTCGCCGAGCTGCTCCATCACGGCCTTGCGACTGCGTGGATCGAGCAGGAAACGGCCGTAGGCGTAGTCCTGATCGTTGGCAAACACAAAGAGCGGACACGCCTGCCCGAAGGCTTCATCGAGATCAGTCCTGTTCTCGTTCAACTGAGCACGTAAATGCAGCTCGTGGCCGTCGGCATAACGCAGCAAGACTTGCATGGCGATCGGCCGGACAACATCGAAAACATCACCTTGGTGCGCTTGTTTCAGAACAAAATAATCGATGCTGCCCTTCTGGGGATTGCAGTTCCAATCGGAATCCACGCGGGACATGCCTTGGGTGCGGATCCAGATGGAAGCCCATGCGCCGAGCTGCTTTCCTGAGACCCGTTCGAAGGCGCTGACCAGATCGCTCCACTCGGCATTGGCATACGCGTGTTCCTTGAGATAAAGCCGCAGGCCATCGCGAAACTGCGCTTCGCCCAGAACAAAGGCGAGCTGTTTGATGACGCCCGGCGCTTTGGAATAGACGATGGCTCCGTAAGCGGACTTGGCATCCTTAAGATTGGCGATGTCCTGATAAATCGGAGTAGTACCGCGGGTCGAATCGATGGCGTACGCCGCGGGCTTGATGGCCTGATAAAAGCGCTTCCAGATGTCTTCTCTCGGCTTCAAGTGGGCCAGCGCATCGTAGGCCATGTATTGCGCAAAGCCCTCTTTGAGCCAAAGGTCGTCAAACCAACGCATGGTGACCAAGTCGCCAAACCATTGGTGCGTGGTTTCGTGCAGCAGCAAAATGTCGCGGTTTAAATAGTCGCTGTGTGTGGGGGCGGTGCGGAAGAGCACGGATTCCTCTCGTAAGAACGTGGCTCCAGCATGTTCCATACCACCGTAAGCAAAGCCAGGAATCAATACCAGGTCATATTTCCGGAACGGGAACGGCTGAGCGAAGAAGCCGGAGAGATAGTCGATGCCCTGGGCCGTGATTTCTTGAACTTCAGCAGCCTCTTCTTCAGCGCGTTTCAGCTTAGATTGGCGCACATAAATGCCCGGAAGCCCGGGCAGGTCGTGAACCTTCTTGAACGGCCCGGCCGCGAATGCGAATAGATAGGTGCTGATGGGCTTGGTTTCCGCAAACTCTGTCCGCTTGGTCCCGCCCGCGATGGGAGTAGTGCCTACCACCGGGCTGTTGGAAACGACTGTCCAGGATCCGGGAGCAACGATGGTCAAGTGAAACTTCGCCTTCAAATCCGGCTGGTCAAAACAGGGGAATGCCATGCTGGCATCCATGGGCACAAACAGCGTGTAGATGTATTCACTGCCATCGTCCTTGTCTTCGAACCGGGTGAGGGCCTTGCCCGCCGGCGCCACCGGCGCGGTGAAATCAATGGTGACTAGGTTCTCGCCGACTCGCAGCAGCTCCCCCGGAAGCTCGATGTGCCCGTTGTGGATCGCCGTCGGCGCCGTTTGGCCATTGATCGAGAGGCTGCTCACCGTGCCTTCTCGGAAATCGAGGAATTGGGACACGATTCCGAGCTCGTCGGCACTTTGCTCGAAGCGGAGCTCTTGATGGCCGGCGATTGACGCCGCTTGGGGTGCGATCGTGTAACTGATCTGGTAACGAACGCTTTTCAGCTGATGCGCGCGCTGGCGCGCCAGTTCACGGGGAATGCCCTCAGGAGCTTGCGCCCACAGCGAAGCTCCGAGAAGCACGGCGAGGAAGAATCGTTTGTACATTTGCGATTGATTTTACCGAACCTCGGCACCTTTGCCGTCCACGACCATATGGTTTCGATAGATATCGCAGGTAAGAAAATCTAAGAACCGCCGTGCGGCGATTGCGAAACCGGCGTTTTCGCGGCTAGGATCATTAACAGCGCGCCGAGCTCGAAAATGAAGATTGCTACATTCTTTGCCGTCCTCGTACTGGCTCCGAGCCTTTACGGCCAGAAGACTCCAATACTCTTTCACCACGTTCGCGTTTTTGACGGAAGCCAGATCACTCCCGATACCGATGTGCTGATTGAAAACGGCAAGATCAAAGATGTCGGGGCCAATCTTGTCGCGGACAATGCCAGGATCGTGGACGGCACAGGCAAGACTCTGCTGCCCGGACTCATCGATGCCCATGTGCATGTCCACGGGGCTGACACGCTGGAGCAGGCGCTCATTTTTGGCGTGACGACTGAATTCGACATGATGATGTCGCCCCAGCTTGAATACAGCCTCAAGTCGCAAGAGAACGACCGTATGGCGTCGTTTTTCTCGGCAGGTTTTCCGGCGACTGTGCCCGGCGGGCACGGGACTGAATACGGTCTGGCTGTCCCAACGCTTATTTCGCCCTCGGAGGCGCAGAAATTCGTGGATGCTCGCTTGCGCGAAGGCTCCGACTATATCAAGATCATGTACACGGCCGGCGTAAGCTTCGGCCCTCGGGGCCGGGAGCGACCTACCCTCAGCAAGCAGACCTTGGCGGCGGTGATTGCCGCCGCCCATGAACGTCATCGGCTGGCCGTGGTGCATATAGGCAGCGTGGAAGGGGCTCGAGACGCGATCGAAGCCGGCGCTGACGGCTTGGCCCACATCTTTCACGGTCCCTCCTCGCCGAAGAATTTCGGACAGTTTGTGGCGGAGCATCATGCCTTCGTAATCCCTACGCTCAGCGTGGCCCACGCCGTCTGCGGGCCGAAATCGGCGGGGCTTCGGCTGCTGTCGGATCCCTACCTCGCGCCCTACCTCAACCACGAGAACATCAGCCGCTTGAAGGAGACCTTTCCCTTTGCCGGCAAGGGATGGGTGTCCTGCAAGGGTTCGACCGAGGCGATTTCGATCCTCGAAGCCGCGGGAGTCCCGATCCTTGCGGGCACCGACGCTCCCAATCCGGGTACTACCTACGGCGCCAGCTTGCACGGAGAACTCGAGCTGTATGTAGAAGCGGGGCTTACGCCCCTCCAGGCGCTCATTGCCGCCACTTCTGCGCCTGCAGCCGCGTTCCACGTCGCCGATCGCGGACGCATTGCCCCAGGACTTCGAGCCGACTTGCTGGTGGTCAACGGGCACCCCGACGAGGACATTCGGGCTACTCGCAACATCGTGGCTATTTACAAATCTGGGAATGAGGTCGACCGGAGTGGCCACTACCATGGCAAAGAAAAGAAGCCGGAATGAACTAATAGCTAAAAGAATCTCTGTTCTTTCGCTCAAATGGACGGAAGGCATTGTTGGCTGCTGAAACCCGGGACTGAAGTCCTGCCCCCTCAAGGGGGCAACGGCGGAGACTTGGGGCTTGGAATGCTATTGACGCACCCCTCTGGCCCGTGTAGCATCTAAGCCATTCATGCGGTATCTATCCGCCAATTCGGGACTCGCCTGCTTCATGGCCATGGCCATGTGCTGTTGTACCTGTACGGGCGAGCGGCCGATGGCGCGAAATCATTCTTAGATTGAGTCAAGTTTGAATCGCGGGCCGCTCACAAAGAGCGGCCTTCGATTTTTTGGCTGCTCTTGGGCCTCTTTAGGAGACGAGGACAACGATGTCGCAGCCAAAACAGCCAATCGCTATTTATTACGAGCATCCGCACTGGTTTAAGCCCCTGTTTGCCGAGCTCGAGCGCCGGGGCGACCCGTTTGTGCGCGTCAACGCCGCCCAGCACCACTTTGATCCCGCCCACCTCAACGGCGAGGGCAATTATTCCCTGCTCTTCAACCGAATGAGTCCTTCGGCTTACCGGCGCGGGCACGGCCAGGGGATCTTCTACACCCTCTATTACCTGGCCCACCTCGAGCAACGCGGACGCCGCGTGGTCAACGGGCACAGGGCGTTTCGCTATGAGACCTCCAAAGCGCTGCAGCTTTCGCTTCTCGAAATGCTTGGACTTCCCTATCCCAAGACTCGGGTCATCAACTCCGCCGATGATGCTTTGGAAGCCGCTCAGGGTTTGCGCCTGCCGATCGTGGTCAAGCCCAACATCGGGGGAAGCGGCGCCGGCATAGTGAAGTTTGACAGCCTCAAGCAGCTCGCGGAAACGGCCGTCAGCGGGAATCTCGATTTGGGCTTGGACTCGACCGCGCTGGTGCAGGAGTTCATCCCAGCCCGCGGTGGCCACATCGTGCGCGTAGAGGTAGTGGGCTGCCGCCATCTCTACAGCATCAAAGTCCACCTGAGCGGCGAGACATTCGATCTGTGTCCTGCGGACATCTGCCGCACCACCGGAGGACAGGAGCTCAATCGAGCGGCCTGTCCGGTCGACGCCCCGAAGAGCGGGCTGAAGGTTGAGGGCTATACGCCGGCCGACGAAACCATTCGCGGCGTCGAGCGGATCATGCAGTCGGCACGCATCGAGGTGGGCGGTGTGGAGTACATCATCGACGACCGCGACGGCCAGCTTTACTACTACGACATCAACGCTCTTTCCAACTTCGTTTCCGACGGCCCTAAGGTCATCGGCTTCGATCCGTTCATTCCTCTGGTGGATTACCTGGAAAAGGAGGCTGCCTGATGCGTTACGGATACTGGCTCCCCGTCTTTGGCGGCTGGCTGCGCAACGTGGAAGATGAGAATATGGAAGCCAGCTGGCCTTACGTCAGCCGGCTAGCGCGGCGCAGTGAAGAGATTGGCTATGACCTGACTCTCATCGCCGAACTGAATCTCAACGACATCAAAGGGCCGGAAGCGCCGTCGCTCGACGCCTGGTCCACCGCCGCTGCGCTGGCTGCGGTAACCGAGAACCTGGAACTCATGGTTGCGGTGCGTCCTACGTTTCACAATCCTGCGCTGCTGGCCAAGCAGGCGGCCAACATTGACCACATTAGCCAAGGCCGAGTGTCCCTTAACGTTGTCTCATCTTGGTGGTCGGAGGAGGCAAGCCAGTACGGCGTGCAATTCGATCGGCACGACGATCGCTACGCCCGCACCTCCGAGTGGCTGGACGTTGTCGATCAGGCCTGGAAATCCGACCACACCAGCTTTCATGGCAAGTACTACCGCGTCGACGACCT
The DNA here is from genome assembly GCA_036522035.1 of Terriglobales bacterium. Lineage (GTDB taxonomy): Bacteria > Acidobacteriota > Terriglobia > Terriglobales > Acidobacteriaceae > Angelobacter. The sequence goes on along the minus strand of DATDGP010000022.1, from coordinate 12,082 downwards.
GGTGTTGCAGCCCAAACCTGTCTCGCGTCCTAGACCGGTGATCTACGCCGGAGGCGAATCGGAGGCGGCCAAGAATTTGATTTCGGAAAAGTGCGACGCCTATGTCATGCACGGCGATCCACCGGAAAGGATTCGCGAGAAGGTTCACGATCTCTCCCGCCGCAGGGAAGACCACGGTTTGCCGCCGATGCGTTTTGGTGTCGCCGCTTACGCCATCGTGCGTGATTCCGAGCGTGAGGCCCGTGAAGAACTCGGCCGCATCACCGACGTCAAACAAAACGCCGCTGGATATCAGAATTACCAGCAATGGCTGGCTAACACGCAACTGGAGCAGCGAGTTTCGCTCGAAGACTACTCAGTTTCAAATCGCGGACTGCGTTCCGGCCTGGTGGGAACGCCGGAGCAGGTAGCGGAACGCATCGCCGAGTTCGAAGCGGCCGGTGTAGATCTGCTGCTCTTGCAGTTCAGTCCGCAGCTGGAAGAAATGGAACGTTTCGCCCAGCAGGTCATTCATCGCGCCGAGCGGGCGCCGGTGGAGGCTGCTGACGAGTTCGCGTCCCGCGAACTGAGGAGAGCGGCGAACTGCTGAAGGGCAGTTTGCCCTCTTCTCGGAAAGATTCGAGCGCAGACGGCACTCTCAGCTTCTTCCCGTGGCTGTGGCCTGCGCTTTTTCACTTCGATCTGAAACTCAGGGACCGTCGGCGAAGAGCCCGCTCAGCTCAACGAGATTGGCAGTGGTGAAGTCGGGAACCACTGAATCGGCGCCGGCCTTTTTGAGCAGCGGTCCGCGACCGTCCGCGGCTATGGCTAGACACTTCATCCCCGCTCTTTTCGCGGCCTCCACGCCGCAGACGGCATCTTCGCAAACCAGAATATCCGCTGGACTGACCTCCAGCCCGGTCGCGGCGATATGAAAGATCGACGGGTCCGGCTTGCCGTTGACGACATCGTCACCAGTAACAACGACACGAAAACGTCGTTGGAGATCCAACTGATTCAGTACGTATGCGACGCGTTTGTGGCTGCCTGAACTGGCCAGTGCCACCGGCAGACCCGCGCCCTCAAGGCACTCCAGGAACTCGCTGAACCCAGCGATCATTTTCAATTCCAGGGCCGAGCCGCAGAAGAGAGCGTCTTTTCTGGCTCCGTAATGTTTCACTTCTTCATCAGTAAGGTCTCCGAGAAAATGACGCAGGATGGCTTCGCGTTTCCGACCTTCCAAGACAAAAAGCAGCTCATCGTCGGAGACTTCTTTCCCCAGCGAATCGAAAAAAGTCTTCCAAGCTTGCTTGTGGGCCGGGTGACTGTCGATGATCACGCCGTCGAGATCGAAGATCACGGCTCGCAGCATGCTTGCCCCCATATCGTCATCTGCTCAACCCTTCCTCAGACCGGGCCAGGAAGATTCTGCCGCCCTATAGTTCTCGAGTGTACCAATGTCCAGTAAGTAATCACCGATCACGCACGCGGACATATGTCCGATCAGAAGAGGAAGAAGATGAAAGCCGATGTCTGCAGGACGGTCGGAGGGGACGAAATCAAGAACTCTCGGGCTGGCGATCATGACTCCGGCGAACGCCCAGTTGGTCTCGGGACGAGCCGGTTTCTCCACAAAACTGCGGACGGTGCCATCGTCATCCGTGGTGACAATGCCACAGCGGGAGGGATCGGCGACCTGACAGATACCCAGGGTAGCCAGCTTCTTCCTGCTGCGATGAAACTCCATCAGGCCGCCCAAGGAGACGTTGGTCAGTACGTCCCCGTAGAGCACGAAGAAGGCGTCCTCTTGGTGGACGAATGACCGATTCTCGTCAAGCGTGCCGGCGCTGCCCAAGAGATTTTTCTCTTCGACCACCTGGACGCGCGGCGGAAGATTCGCCTGGCGGACAAACGCTCTGACCTGATTCGCGTGCAAATGAGCATTGACCAGCACGTCTGTAATTCCGGCCGAGCGGCAATTCTCGAGCCAGATTGCGAGCAAGGGCACGCCCTGAATGGGCAAGAGGCATTTGGGAACGCTATCGGTCAGTGGACGCAACCGAGTTCCGTTTCCCGCGGCCAGAATGAATGCCTTCATTGACAAAGTTCGGCTACCCTCGGCTGCTTGCCGCGTTGGCAACGTCGTCCAACACGGCAGGGCTCTCTTCGCAATCAAGAAAAGGGTCGTTGACCAGGACCCGGGAACCGCAAAAGTCGAAGCCGAAATGCATTTCATCGATGCCTTCGGCCGCGAAAGCCTCACGCACCGCGGGTTGGCGTTCTTCTTCGCAGTACAGCAACAAGAAGCCTCCGCCACCGGCGCCGGTAATCTTGCCTCCGGCGGCACCGTGCTGGCGAGCCAGACGGTACAGGCGGTCGATTGCGGGATTGGATATTCTCTCAGACAGTCTCTTCTTGTGCTCCCATCCTTCATGCAAGAGTCGGCCAAATTTCTGTAGGTCGGCCGACAGCAGGGCGACTCGCATGGCCTGAGCCAGGTCGCGAAGCTGGTGCAGCGATTCCACGGGCGGCCCTCCCGACCCCGCGCTGGCAGCCGCTTGTTCTTTTAAGATCGCCCACGAATCATGCGTGGCCCCGGTAAAGAAGAGCATCAGCTTTTGTTCGAATTCCGCGATCAATCCCGTTTCGAGTTGCAAGGGCTCGACCGTGGTGATGCCGTCGATGCTAAAGGTAAGGTAGTTCAGACCTCCAAAACTAGCGGCGTATTCGTCCTGCTTGCCGACGGGTTTCCCCAAGACCTCGGCCGCGATGTGGAAAGCCTTCTCCGCGAGTTCGTGCTTAGACAGCGGAGTGTTCAAGTACGCCGTCATGGCCTGCAGGACATTGACGCAAACGCTGGCCGAAGAGCCCAGTCCGGTGCCCGGCGGAATCTCGGAGGCCAAAAAGAGATCGACCGCGACTTCGCAACCCAGCTCTTTAAGCACCGCCAGCGGAATCTCTAGCGCGCTGCCGCTTTTCTTAAAGATGTCACTCCAAGTCTCAACAACCCGCAGGTCGGAGGATATGACCTGGATGCGGCCATCGGTTCGTTTGCCAACGATGGTGTAGACGTACTTGTTGATGGCGGCGCTCAGGACCGCTCCGCCGTATCTCTCGTAGTACACCGGTAAGTCGGTCCCGCCTCCGCCAAAGCTGATTCGTACCGGGCTGCGCACGATCAGCATGGGCACGCTCCGGCCACGGGACCAGATGTATCGCGGTTTCCTGGCGGCGCGACAACAGGTTCATCGATCGCACTAGAAAGATTCATGTCTATTTTGAAGTGCTCGATCGCCGACGCCTGATATCCACTGAACCGGCCTCACCGTCATTGTCGGGAAAATATCACGAAAGGCTGAGGGATTTCTTCCATCGGCGAAAAATTCCCGTAAAAAGAATGTAAGCGGCCGGAAAGCGATGGGGTGCTCAGCGCCGAACCAGAGCTGCTCTTGTCTTCCATCGCCATGCCGAGCCGATGATCTCGCTGAGCGAGGAATGCTTCGGCCGCCAGCCCAGTTCCTCTCGGATCCGTTGGGGGCTGGCGCACAACACTGGCGGATCTCCAGCCCGGCGCGGCCCGATGCGAACCGCAATCGGCTTGCCCGTGACTTGTTCGGCGGCCTGACAGATTTGTCGCACCGAGTAGCTCTCTCCCAGTCCGATATTGAAGGCGCGCATTCCCGGCCGTTTCATTCGCTCCAGCGCGCAAATGTGTGCCTGGGCGATATCCAGCACATGAACGTAGTCGCGTAGGCAGGTGCCGTCGGGCGTGGGATAGTCGTCACCGTAGATTATGAAAGAGTCTTGCTCTCCGCTCGCAGCCCGCAGCAACAGCGGAACGATATGAGTTTCCGGTTCATGACGTTCACCCAGTTCTTCGGTGGCGCCGGCGGCGTTGAAATAGCGGAAGGCCATCACCGTCCAGCCGTAGGCCCGGGCATACCACTCCAGGACGCGCTCGATCATGAGCTTGGTCTCGCCGTAAGAATTCACCGGACTCTTGGGGGCGTCTTCATGAATCGCAGCGGCTTCCGGAATGCCGTAGACCGCCGCCGATGAAGAAAACACGAACTTGGTGATCCCCGCGGCGCGCAATGCTTCCAACATTGAAATCGTGGAAGCTACGTTCTGCTGAAAGAAGATTCCGGGATTGGTCACCGACTCCGGGATCAGCGCTTTGGCCGCGAAATGAAACACCACATCGAACCGCCGGCCGCGGGCCAGTAAATCGAGAGCCGTGCGATCGCCGATGTCGAGCCGGACGAATTCTGCAGTGTTGGGTACGGCATCTTTGAACCCCGTAGAAAGATCATCGGCCACCGTCACGGAATGGCCCAGGCGCAGGAGCTCGGCGCAGCAGACCGAGCCTACATACCCTGCTCCCCCGGTTACCAGGACCCTGGCCATCAGTAGGCTCCCCCACCTCGTATCACGCACCAAGGCGTCTTGAGCAAGATCTTGAAATCCAGAGCCAGCGACCAGTTTTCGACGTAGTACATATCCATTTCTACGCGCTTGGCGTAGGAAGTATCCTGCCGTCCGTGGGTCTGCCAATAGCCGGTAAGCCCGGGCTTCACACAATCGAAAATCCACCCGGCGTCACCGTACTTCACGAGCTCGGCAGGTATGATCATGCGCGGCCCGACCACGCTCATCTGTCCCACAAATACATTCCATAGTTGGGGTAACTCATCGAGGCTCATCCCGCGCAAGACCGCGCCGAGCCTGGTGATGCGAGGGTCGTCCTTGAGTTTGAAATTGACTTCGTACTCGCGGCGCAGCGAAGGATTGTCGTCGAGAACCTCCTCGGCGTCGACGCGCATCGTACGCAGTTTGAAAGCGTCAAACTCGCCCCTGGGACCAATCACACGACGACGGTAGAAAGCTCGTCCGCCATCCTGCAACCTGATGAGAAGGGCTAGAGTGAGGAGCAAAGGAAGAAGCAGGACAAGAAGGATAGCAGCAACGCCCAGGTCGAGAGTCCGTTTGAGTATTTGTCTGACGCCGGTGATGGGCGAGGCGCCGCGGACGGCGACCGATGGTGCGTGCTTCGCGATCGTGGACACCTTTACGCTCGAGCCGCGAGCACGCGGCCACGCTGATGCTCGGCCAGATCGTTCAAGTCCGCGTCCACCATCATCGCGACCAGCTGATGGAAGTCGACTTCCGGCTTCCAGCCCAGGGTCCGGCGCGCCCTGCTCGCGTCTCCGCAAAGATAATCGACCTCCGCCGGCCGCACCAGTTTGGGATCGATCTCCACGTGGCGCTTCCAGTCCAGCCTGGCACGGGAAAAAGCAGCGTCCAGAAGCTCCTGCACGCTATGGGTTTTGCCGGTAGCGATCACGAAGTCCTCGGCCTGCGGTTGTTGGAGCATCAGCCACATGGCGCGGATGTAGTCGCCCGCGTAGCCCCAATCGCGCTGCGCATCGAGGTTTCCCATCTTCAGGCGATCGCACAGTCCCAGCTTGATGCGAGCAGCATGCTGCGTCACTTTGCGCGTGACGAATTCGCTGCCGCGGCGCGGCGATTCATGATTGAAGCAGATAGACGAGCAGGCGAAGATGCCGTAGCTCTCGCGATAGTTCACCGTGATGTGGTGCGCAAAAACTTTAGCCACTCCGTAGGGGCTGCGCGGATGGAAGCGCGTTGTCTCCGACTGCGGACTCTCCGCGACCTTGCCGAACATCTCGGAACTCGAAGCCTGAAGGAACTTTGCCTTGGGGCAGTGCCGGCGGATGGCTTCGAGCACGCGTAGAACGCCCAGTCCGGTCACATCGCCGGTCAGCACCGGCTGGTTCCAGGAGACGGGCACGAAACTCTGCGCCGCCAGGTTGTAAACTTCGTGCGGCTGAATCTGTTCGACCGCCTGGTCGAGCGAACTCTGGTCGGTGAGGTCGCCTTCCACGAAACAAATGCGATCCGCAATGTTCTCGATGCGATCGTATTTCTCCAGACTGCTCCTGCGCACCAGCCCGAAGACCTCATAGTTTTTGTCCAACAGGAATTCCGCCAGATATGAACCGTCCTGGCCGGTGACGCCCGTAATCAAAGCCCGCATTTGCTTACCCCTTATCGCGATCCCGTTCCGGCGAATGCGAGCTGCCTCGCGCGCAAACGCTGATCGTGAATGCGATGATATACCGAGATGGTTTGTTCCGCTGTGCGCTCCCACGAAAAATCCGCGGCCCGGCGCAAGGCTGCGTCCCTCCAGCGATCGAAGTTCTCCTGGTCAGTCAACAGGGCGGCGATTGCCCCAGCCATTCCCAAGACGTCCGACGGAGTAAACACCTGGGCTCCATCCCCGGCGACTTCAGGGAGCGATCCGGCGTTTGAGGTGATGACCGGACACCCGCAGGCCATGGCTTCCACGATGGGAAGGCCGAATCCCTCGTAGAGGGAAGGCATGACGAAAGCACGCGCATGACGAAAGAGCCGGGCGAGATCCATTGCCGGAACGTAACCGGTTTTCCGCAGACTGAGACCCGGCCAACGATCTTCAGCAGACAGGTCCCTGATGCCGTCGGGCGGACCATAGACTACGGTCTGAAACGCCCCGCCGCTCTCGCGCTTCGCTTGCGATATAGCTCCCAGCGCCGTCTCAAGATTCTTGGTGCGCCAGTTGCGCGCACTGGCGGCGATAACGTACGGCGGCCGCACTGAGTAATGGTGTTCGAGACAATCGAGATCGTCTTTACGTCGTCCAGCAGTAAAACATTCCGCTGGCGCGAGATGGACTGGGGTGATTCGATCCTTCGCAATCCCCAAGATCGTGTGCAGATCGCGCGCGGTGTTTGCCGAATCAGCGATGATGTGCCGCGCTCGCCGAGAGGCCACTCGGTACCCAATTTTAATCAGTGCTTGCTTGGGCCAGGGGTAGATGCGAAAGAAAAACGGGATCAGGTCGTGGACTGTCACCACGAGGGGACATGTCAATCGTAGTGGCACGACGAAAAAGGGCGCGTGAAAGATATCAAGCCTGTCTTCGCGAGCGCGCTGGCTTAGTTCAACTTGTTCGGCAAGCGAATACTTTGGCGCACGCACTGGGATCATGGTTACGGCCAAAGCATCGAGATCCGGAACCGGGTTGCCGGGCTCGGTGTAGACCACAAGGTCAAAATCGCGTGGGACAGCGGCTAACCTCCGCAGCAAGCCGGCGACGTATGCGCCAACTCCCGAATCGTTATACCAGCGCGCATCAAAACCGACGCGCATGTCAGGTGGTCGCTCCGTTCTTGGCCTGAACCGAGATTCGATAGAACCTGTTCCATCCTCGGTTCGTAACCACGAAATCGAAACCCATTGACTTCAAAAAGCCATCGATTTTGCGGTAATCGAACCCCGTATGCGAAACAAAACAACCGTTATTGGAGTGGACGCGAAATCTGGATATGTCGCCGTTGATTACCACCGTCTTGAGATAGTCCCAACCCGAACCCGCGTGTTCCTCGCTCAGCGGCTTTTTCCCCAGCACGGCTTTCAGCGAGAACTTTGCCGCGCCCAGCAGTCCCAATTCAATCGGGACCGTGATCAGAAGAGTGCCGGTAGTGATCCGCAGAAGGTTCGTCAGCGCGGCTTGATAATCTTCAATATGCTCGAGCGTCTCCAGGCAGGTGACCAGGTCATACGTTTCGCTGGAAGGGCCCCCTCGCGTCACGTTCCATGTGCGAAATGAAATCTCCGGGAACAGCCTGCCGGCTTCCTCGATAAGATCCGAATTGGAATCATAGCCGACAACCACCGAAGGTTGGATGGCATCGGCAATCCGTTGCGTGATCGAGCCTCCTCCGCAACCAACGTCAGCGTAGGAGACGCCTTTGCGACTTACTCTACGCAGCTCTCGGATCACCTGTTGGACGCGGACGCGATGAGGCAGAGTGTATAAACTTCGCCCGGTATAGATGGAATCGTCCGCCACGACACGCACGTTGTTTTCACCTCTATGCCGCACCCGCCCGTGGACCTTGCGCGCGGAAGCATCCAGCTCGCATGCCTGCCCCCGACCGAGATTACAGATACTGACCCTTTCTTAAGCTAGATTAGCAGGACGATTCCGCTGAGGTCGGGAACCTAGACAAGACGACTCCCAGCCCAAGGACCAGCCAGAGCATCCCTCCCGACTGAGGGCTCACGTTGAAGATGTAGTCAACCATTCCATGAATCAATGTCGCGGCCAAAGCGCCGCCCACGCCGATTCCGACGAGCCGGTACAGCGGATCCGGTTGACGCGCCGACTTGATGGCCAGCCGCGCGAAGGCAACCATCAGGAGGCAAAAAATCAGAAAGCCAACCACTCCGGTCTCCGCCAGAAGCTGGAGGTAAAGGTTGTGCGCGTCCAATTCGTTAGGGCGGACGCCGGGCAGGTAGTCGTTATAGAGCGATCGATAATCGCCGAAGCCCACGCCCAGCACCGGGTGCCCCAGGAACATCATCCCCGCGGCGGTCCACAGAGCCAGGCGCGTGGTCTGCGTGAAGTCGTCCACTTCCTGCACCCGGCCCAAAGTCCCGGACTCTTGCATGCTCAACACCAGGCTCGCGGCCAGCAGTAGAGAGATCAGAATCTTCCCGAACGCTGCGCGCTTCGGAACCAAGAAAAAGAAAGTCACGAACAGCATGCCACCATAGGCAATGAGGCCGCCTCGGCTGGCCGTTAAATAGAGCGCTGCCAGCCCGGCGGATTGACAAACCATGGCCAAGACCCGTAGCACGCGGGTCTTGGCCAGCACCATGGCAGCGACCGCGAATGGCAACACCAGGTTGAGGTATCCGGCCAGAGAATTGAAATGAAAAAGCAGCGATGTGATGCGTCCCGTCCACGGTTCGAGCGCGTCTTCTTGAAGCGGATACAGATGGAAATAGAGGTCCGTGTAGCCCTTCTCATAGACCTGATAAAAACCAAACAGAGCGACGCCGATGGTGGAAAGCAGCATGGTCTGGATGATCGCGGTCAACTGTCGCCGGTTTTCCACCCATCCGGCGATAGCAAAGAAGATCGCCAGGTAAGAAAAGAGCCTGACCAGGGAGCGATAAGCGTCGGCGTTCGCCGGCACGCTGGAGATCAGGAGCGATAGAGTCGCCACTCCCGCAAACACCAGCACGCCCTTTTTCAGCTTGCTTCCCAGAATCCAATCGGCAACGGACTTCCCTTGCCTCTTCCTGATGATCCAAACGCCTGCCAGCAGCGCGAAGCGCAAGAGCAAGAAGATGTCGCGAAAAGGAGGCTTGGCGTCGAGCAAGGGATACCAGGGCAGCAAGAAGATGAGACCATAGACGAAAAACTCGAAACGCATGAGCGCGATGATCGCGAGACTCAGGCAAGCCACAACGACCAGGAACGTAGAGTTCGTCACCGCGAGCGAGACCAGGACCGTGGCAACCCCGGCCAGCACAAACTCTCGTACTCGGCCACCGAAACGGTCCGGATTCTCGACGGCAGCGTGTTCGCCCAACGCTTCTCCCGTATTCATGCGCGCGAGTGCTTTCTGAGGACCTGCAAAGTTTCGTCGGCACAACGGCGCCAGCTATACGCAGCCGACCTCTTTTTGCCTCGCTCTGCCAGACCGCGCCTGCAGCCGTCGCTATCGAGCACGGATTTCATGCACGAGGCCATGTCGTCGACGGAGCGAGGATCGAAGTACTTCAACACTCCGCCGGAAACCTCCGGCAAACATGAAGCGTCGGCCGCCACACAAGCGACGCCGCAGGCCATGGCCTCCACCATCGGCAGACAAAAGCCTTCGTACAACGAGGGCACGATCACGAGCGTTGCTCCTTTGAGCAGGCACACCAAGTCGTCATCGTCCAGCGGTCCGGTCAATACCACGCGTCCGCCTTGGCCCGCACCGTCGGCTGCCGACGCCACGATCTCCTGATACTCCCAGCCCAGCGGCCCAGCCAGCACCAGGTCGAATTCGAGATTGCGGCTTCTCGAGAGCATGAGCCGATACGCCTCGATGAGCCGCACTAGGTTCTTCCTGGGCTGGATCACGCCATGATGCCACACGTACGGTTTCGTGAGTCCGAATCGTTTTTGCAAAGCGTTCCGGCGCTCGACATCCGGAGCACGGTCGTTGAAGATCGTCTCGTCAAATCCGTACGGAACCACCGATATTTTGCCTTCCGGAACTCCGTAGAAGTTGATCATGTCGCGCTTGGAGCATTCCGAGCCGGTGATGATGGCGCGCGAAAACTTGCACGCAGACCGCAGCATGAAGCGTTGCATCAGATTCACCTTGCGCGAGTGTGTAGGCAACACGCGCGGGGTCACGTCGTGGACGGCGCTGACCACGGGAACCGCGCCCAGGGGAAGAATGTTCGAAGTCGGGGAGAAAATCAGGTCTGCTTGCTCTCGCGATGCTGCCAGGCTCGCGCCTCCCAATCTCCAAAGCCGGTCGCGGGACAGCCACCAACTTGGCGACAGCTCAAAGTTCCCGTCAGGTGCGATCGTGTTGGCGTCATTCGCGGCGCGAGGCGAATGAAAAAGGCAGAAGCTGAGCTCCGGATCGGTGCGGGCAAGCTTCTTAAACTCGGCGATCAGATTCCGAGCATAGACGTAGGTCCCCTGATGCCGCAAGCGGCTCGAGAGCACCCACGAATCGAAGGCTATCTTCACGCGAGGTTCATCCTTGGCCGTCATGCGCCACGGCCGCCAGCACCGTCAAAGTCTGCTCGGCGCAGCGGCGCCAGCTAAACTCTTGTGCCCGCGCGCATCCTCTGGCCGAAAGCTCGCTGCGCACGCTTTCGTTCTCTAGTACTTCTTCCATGCACGCCGACATCTCTTCCTCTGAACGAGGATCGAAATAGCGCAGGACTCCACCAGAGATTTCGGGCAGACAAGAAGCGTTGGCGGCGACGGTCGGCGCGCCGCAGGACATGGCCTCGATCATGGGGATGCAGAAGCCCTCGTAGAGCGACGGAATCACCACCAGCTTCGCTCCTTTGACCAACAGTACCAGTTCGTCCTGGGACAACGCTCCGGTGAGAATGACGCGGCCACGACCGCCGTCGGGCTGAGCGGCGGTCACCACGTCGCCATATTCCCATCCCATCGGCCCGGCCAGAACTAAGTCAAGATCCAGATTGCGATTGCGCGCCAGCACCATGCGGTAGGCTTGAATCAACCTTCTGAGATTCTTGGAGGGCTTGATGACGCCATGATGAAAGATGTAGTCGCGAACGATCCCGTGTTTGCTGCGGGCATCGCGCAGGAGATCCGGGTCGGGACTCGATGCGTTGAAAACGTCATGGTCAAACCCGTTGTAGACGACGTTGACACGGGACTCAGGAATCCCGCAAGCGTCGATCAGATCCGCTTTCGAGTGTTGGGATACGGTAATAACCGCGCGCGAGGCCCGCGCCGCCGATCGCAACAGGAATTGCAGCGTCTTCAGTTTGTGCGTCTTCCAGGGCATGATCAGCGGGATAGCGTCATGAAGAGTAGTCACGATGGCAACCGGCCGTTTCAGATACAACGTGGTACATTGCGGACTGAACACCACGGCCGGACCCTTCCACGATGCCAAGGCCCACGCGCCGCCAAAGCGCCACAGCCGGCTGCGTCGCAACAAACGGGTCGGCTGCGGTTGAAAGCCAGCAACCGCGGAAAGACCGTTTGCACCGTTGCCGTCGCCCCGGGTAACGAACGGCTCGACTTGGACTCCGTACCCCTCGCTCAACTCCCTGAAACGTTTGAGCAAATTCACAGCGTACATATGAACGCCGTGATGGCGAACGTGGGGACTCAGCACCCAGGTGTCAAAGGCAATCGTCGGGTTGGAGCCGTTGCGGCTCACGCGTCAACCCGCGGCGCGGCATCGGAGAGGAGGGCGATCACGCGCACACCGCTTTCTCCGTTAGGAGTCCGGTAGAGCGTTGGTACACAGCCAAGACTCGGTTGGCTGCGCTCTCCCAACTAAAACGACGGCCGTTCGCGTATCCGCGCTCAATCAGCTGCGCGCGCAGTTCGGCATCGGAGAAAACGCGACCCAGCGCGGCAGCGAATTGGATTGAATTGGTGGGATCGGCGTACACTGCAGCGTCGCCCGCAACTTCCGGAAGCGAAGTCTCCGGCGAACAGACGACGGGAACGCCGCAGGCCATCGCCTCC
>DATDGP010000021.1:0-14095 GCA_036522035.1 Terriglobales bacterium | reverse complement strand
CCGATCGACAATCCCGCGCCCGAGCCGAAACAGCCTTTCTCTCGCCAGAACTACATTGGGACGCTAGGCGGCCCTATCGAGAAAGGTAAGCTCTGGTTCTTTTCTTCGTTCGAAGCCGTCCATGAAAATGCCAGCATCAATTACAGCCCGGACACTCTCACCCAGTTCAACGCGCTCTCGCAGCTTGCCCAATTGGGATTGATTCCGGGAGTAAGTTCGATTCCTGCTCCGGGCAATGTGCCCGTGCCCTTCCGCAATTACCTGACCTTGGCCCGGCTCGACTGGTCGCAATCGCCACGCTCGCAATGGTTCCTGCGTGGCGCCGGGGACAACTACACCACTACGAACGACCTGGTCCAACAGGCTACACTGCCCTCGACGGGCGCCGCGTCATTTTCCAATTACTTGAGCCTGGTGGCCAATAACACGTACAGCTTTGGCGCTAACTGGCTGGGATCTTTTACCTTTGACGCCACCTACCTGCATCACACCGAGAAACGCAATTCCGATCTCGGCTTCGCGTTGGCATTTCCCTTCAGCTCTACCGCCAGCACCATCTCCGGATTCGAGACTTTCGGCGACAACCAGTTTGTTACCCCCATTACCGCCTTCCCCGTCTTGCGTGACCAGGAGAAATATCAGTTTCGCTACGATCTGAGTCACGTCGCTGGGCGACATGCGCCGCGATTTGGAGTGAGCTTCATCCATGAGCCGGTAATGAGCGGCGCTTTGCCCGGCACCGCCGAAAATCTGACCGTCTTTGCGATGGATCCCACGGCGTATCTGATTAATCCGCAGCAATTCTCTGTGGACCTGACTTGCACGCCCTTACCCGGGTTGCGGGTTACACCGAATACAAATTGCTCAACGACGCCGGCCAGCAACGGCAGCTTCTCGCAGAACGTGCAGCGCCTGGGCCTCTACCTCGAAGACACGTGGCGCGCAACTGAGCATCTGACCATCAACTACGGAATGCGCTGGGATACAACCTTCGGACTGTTCATGGCCTCCGGTCAGAGCCAGTTAGAGAACCCGGCTTTGCTCACTCTTCAGGCATTGCAAATTCCGCTGATTCAGGGCGTTCCGCATGACTATCGCAAGGCCTTTGCGCCACGACTGGGATTTGCCTATGCGCCCGGCCACGATGCGAGGACGGTGATTCGCGCCGGCATCGGGCTCTACTACGACGACCTGGCGCAGAATGGATGGGTCACCGCGTTCCAGGCCGTGAATACACCGCTGGCGGGACCGTGCGTCAATCTCGGCGATTCCGGTTGTCTTCCGGGAAGCACGAGTGGGGGCACGGGAGCGGTCATCGATCCTCACTACCACACCCCTTACGCGCTGCACGTGACCTCCGGCGTGGAGCATGCCTTCAATGCCAACTGGAAAGTCAGTGCGGACTGGACCCATGAGACCGGCATGCACGGTTACCGACGCTATGATTACCAGTCCGGTGTCACGCTCTTCTCGCCGCTTTTTCCAGCCACGGACGTGACCGACCAGCAGGCCAATGTTCCCGATCTGGCAGTGTTCCGGTCCGATAATCGTTCTCGTTACGACGGGCTCTCGCTGCACATGCAAGGCAACTTGCGACGCTTCAGCCTGATTGCCAACTACACGCTTTCGAGCGCCAAGACCTGGGGATGCCAACTTGCAGAACTGTTCGACTATGTCAACGGTGTATGCAATCCACTAAATCCATTTGGTCCGGGCGACTACGGTCCCTCCGGGGAGGACGTTCGTCACCGGCTGGTGGTCGCGGGCACGCTTCGCGCTCCTGCAGGTTTCCAGCTCACACTGCTCGGTCAGGCGGAAAGTGCGCGCCCGTTTACGCTAACCAACGGAGACAGTCGGGCTGTGGTCGATGGTGTCGAGACCTCACTCGACGAGCTCCGCGGAACGCCTTACGTTCAGTTCGATCTTCGTGTCTCGCGGCCCTTTGCGCCGCGAAGCGAACGTTGGTCGCTAATGCCCTTCATCGAATTCTTTAACCTGTTCAACCGCAGCAATCCCGGCGCCAACTACGTTACCAACGTTGGTGCGCTGCCGGTGAATGACCCGTCCAACATCACCGCTCTCTGCCTCAATCCGGCGTGCACCCTCACGCAGCCGGTGACCAGCCCCAATCAGCTTCGCGTCCCCGCCGGTGCTCTTGGTGACTTCTTCGGTCCCGGGACTACTGTGGGCACGCCCTTCGCTGCACAGGTGGGAGTGAGGTTCACGTTCTAGATTGCAATTGGGTAATTGAGTTAGAAATGTGCCTGGCGTTTTTTCAATTACCGAATTCTTTCTAGTTCCGGAATGGAAACAAACTTCTTCCCCACAGCCGAGTATTTCTCGAGCAGGACGCGCGTTGCGTCCACGGTGCCGCTGCGATCAGCTCCGAAGCTCAAATGGCTGCCATCGTGGAGAAGAACAATTTCACCTTGGCGACGGCTGCGGGAATCGGCCTGCCGAGTGACCTTCCCGACGATCTCTTGGGCCGCCTTGGCGTTCCAGTCATAGCTGGTCACCGACCACATGACCGTCTCCAGCCCCAGCGAGCGGGCCGTGAGCATCACAGTGGGGCGGCGGCCACCGAAGGGCGGACGAAACAGCGGAGCGGGAGCACCGATCGCATCTTCAATGGCTTTTCGGCAGTCCTCTAGTTCCTGGCGCAGCCTGGCTGCCGACACAAAGATCAAATTGGGATGATTGTAAGTATGGTTGCCCACTGGATGGCCTGCGGCGTGGATGGCCCGCGCGATCTGGGGCCGTAAACGGACGTACTTGCCGATCAGAAAGAAAGTCGCCTTGGCCTGGTGAAGGACGAGCAGATCGAGCAAGCGCTGGGTGTAGGGATCGTTGGGACCGTCGTCGAAGGTGAGGGCCATCTGGCCGAAATCGCTGCCGTGCGTCAGCGTCCGCCCATAGAGTTGCGAGGTGGGCGACATCGTCGCATACCCAGCGTAGCTGGCGGCGACGGCTGAAGCAGCGATAGTTGAGAGAGTCAGGAGCAAAGGAATCAGGAAAATGGGTGATTGGGTAATTTGAGCTGCCGCCCAAGCCCATGTACGAATTGACTCGTTCAATTCTTCGATTACCAAATTACTCAATTTCCAAATCGCTTGCCAAGCGAATCTTCCGGTCGCAAACGTCGGCGGCGAAGCCTAACGCAATCTTATCCACAGCAGTTGGCTGATTGGTCATTGCCAGCAGCGAGTTTGCGATATATGCTGCGGCCAGTCGATCTTTTCCGAGGATCATGGCGAAGCTCTTCGAACCCCCCCGCTATATAGCGCTCGATGGCCCCATTCGCGTCGGCAAGAGCACGCTTGCCAACGTCATTGCGGACCGGTTGAACGCCCAGCGCGTCATCGAACCGGAGGACAATCCCTTCCTGCGCCCGTTCTACGAAGGCCATACCGGCGCCGCCTTTCAGGCACAATTGGCATTCCTGATGCGGCGTTTCGAGCAGCTGCAGCGCCTCGAGGTGGGACCGAATTCGCACAAGACCGTGGTGGCGGACTACATTTTCGAAAAAGATAAAATCTTTGCCTATATTAACCTCAGTGACCCGGAACTCGAGGTCTATAACCGGTACTACCAGCATTTTCGCCAGCAATTGCCGGTGCCCGATCTCGTGATTTATCTGCAGGCTTCCCCCGAAGTGCTCAAAAAGCGGCTGCGCAAGAAGAACTCGCCCGGCGAGGCCGCGGTCAGCGACGATTACCTCGAAGAAGTGGTCAAGGCCTACGAACACTTCTTCTTCCACTACACGTCGTCGGACCTGCTGGTGGTGAACACCAACGACATCGATTTTGTCGAGCGCCACTCCGACCTGCAGGAACTCCTGCGGCGGGTCAGCGAACCAATTCGCGGAACGCAATATTTCCTGCCTTTGGGATCAGCCGGCGCTGCCGGCGCAGGAGATGCAAATAATGGCCGGACAGGATTCTTGCCGTCTTCCTTCTCGTTTCTGCCGCGACGCTTGCTTTCCGCCATTCGCTTGTTAAGCTTAGAGGAGCAACATTTCGCACTGGCCATAGGGTCTTTCCTCGAGCTACAATACGCTCGTAACAGGCGGTATCGGGATTTCCCGAACTGCACTGGAGGCAAAAATGAGCGTCACTTCCCTCAACGAAGGGCAGGGTTCTTCCGCCCTATCGAAAATCACCGCGACCATAATCCGCGAAAAGAAGCAGCGCAATGCGCCAATCACTTGCCTGACGGCGTATGACTACGCCACAGCCCGCCTGGTCGACGAATGCGGCATTGACATGATCCTGGTCGGTGACTCGCTGGCCCAGGTCGTACTCGGTTATGACAGCACCTTGCCCGTGACCATGGAGGAGATGCTGCACCACACCCGCGCTGTGCGCCGGGCTGTGAAACGCGCCATGGTGATCGCCGACATGCCATTCGGCTCTTATCAGGGCGACCCGAAAGAGGGCGTGGCCAACGCGGTACGCTTCGTGAAAGATTCAGGCGCCGAAGCCGTCAAGATCGAAGGCGGCGACCGTCGAGTCGACCTGATCCGCCGCATCCTCGACGCCGAGATCCCGGTCATGGGACACATCGGTCTCACCCCGCAATCGGTGCACAAGATGGGTGGCTATAAGGTACAGGGCAAAGACCTCTCCGGCGTCGAGCGCCTGGTGAAAGACGCTGTCGCTCTCGACCGCGCCGGCGTTTTCTCGATTGTGCTCGAAGGCGTGCCCCGCGAGGTGGCTGGCATGATCACGCGCGAGGTCTCGACACCCACCATTGGCATCGGAGCCGGACCCGAGTGCGACGGCCAGGTACTGGTCTTCCATGACATCGTGAACCTCAGCTTCCAACCGCCAGCCAAGTTTGTGCGCCGCTTTGGCGATGCCGCCGCGCTGATTCGCAACGCGGTCGGGCAATTCAAAGCCGACGTGGAGTCGGGCGGATACCCTTCCGACGCCGAGTCCTACCATCTGCCCAAGGAGACGCGGGTGGATTTGGAGGCCATCCTGCGGCGGAAAGAGATGAAGGCGCAAGCGAGGTAAACCAGCCCTTAGCCGTTAGTAGTTAGCTTCTCGTCAAAACCAGCTGTCTTTTTCTCTGCTGGTGACTCTTGGCTAAACGCTAACGGCTAAGTCTTGAGTACGCTCTTATGCTCTCCATCACCTCCGCTGCGGCAATGACTGCCATCAGCCGGCAAGCCCGTCGCGCTGGAAAGCGCGTGGGTTTTGTTCCGACCATGGGCGCTCTGCACCAGGGACACCTCTCGCTCGTGCGTGCGGCGCGCACACAGTGTGACGTGGTGGCGGTTTCGATCTTCGTGAACCCCAAACAGTTTGGCCCGAACGAGGATTTCGCCAACTATCCGCGCACGCTCGAAAGCGACTCCGCGCTGCTGGCCGAAGAAATGGTCGACTATCTTTTCTGTCCGGCTGTCGTAGAGATGTATCCGTCAGGCGCGGCGGCCTGGGTGAAGGTCGAAGGGATCAGCGACCGGCTCGACGGCCGCTCACGGCCCGGACATTTTCAGGGCGTCACGACTGTGGTGGCCAAGCTATTCAACATCGTCCAGCCTGATCTGTCTTTCTTCGGGCAGAAAGACGCGGCGCAGACCGCGATCATTCGCCAGATGGTACGCGATTTGAGTTTCGACGTCGAGATCGTGGTATGTCCGATCGTCCGCGAGCCCGACGGGCTAGCCTTGAGCTCGCGCAACGTCTATCTCAGCCCAGAAGAGCGCAAGCATGCGACCGTGCTCAGTCGTGCCTTAATTCGGGTGCAAGGGCTCTTTAACCAGGGTGAACGCGATGCCGCGCGATTGGCTGCCGCCGGGAAAGAGGTTATTGCCGAAGAGTATGGAGTGCGCCTCGACTACTTTGAGGTGGTGAATCCGGATACGCTCGAAAACGTGCGGGACACCGCTGCCGGGGCGTTGGTGGCCGTGGCCGCGCACGTGGGGAGCACCCGACTGATCGACAACATTGTCTTGCGTGAGAAGTAAACGATTTACTGGGCCTTCATCAGAGAGGTGCGCTCGATGTCGTCGAGGGTAACGACTTGCCAGAGGCGAGCCGTGTTGTCGTCGCTGGCCGTAACGATGCGCCGGCCTTCAGGTGAAAACCTGGCTTGGAATACGTGGCCTGTGTGGCCTTGGAGAACCATGAGAAGGACCCCGTCCGAGCTAGACCAAACGCGCGCGGTACCGTCCGCGCCCGCCGTAATGATGCGCTCGCCGTCCGGTGAGAACCACGCCTGTATGACAACACCCTCGTGTCCATCGAGAACTGAGACAAGGCGGCCGTCGGCGTTCCAAGGGCCACACCGACACCGTTGTAAGAGCGTGGTTTTACCCTGACGTCAGCGCATTCTTACAGCTGGCGCGGACCATTCGGCGCGCATTTTGGCCTCAGGATCACAACCGCAAGAAAGACCCCAATTGTAAAGCCGCTTTAGAAAAACGCTTACTTCGACAAGATGCGCTCGATATCGTCGAGAGTGAGAATCTCCCAGACGCAAAATGTATGGTCGCCAGTTCCGGCGAGAATTTGGCGCCCATCGGGTAGGTAGAGGGCATGGACGTCGGCAAACGAGGAGTTGGGTAGCGTGTTCAGCAGCCTGCCGTCCGATGCATTCCACACCCGTGCCTTGCCGTCTAAGCCCCCACTGACAATGCGCCGGCCATCCGGAGAAAGACTTGCTATTGAAAGGTGGCCGCCATCGCTAAGTGTCTCCAGCAGATGTCCCTCGAGATCCCAGAGTCGAGCAGTCCTGTCCGCGCTAAAAGTCAGGATGTGTTTGCTGTCTGGCGTGATATCGATAAACCAGATCCGTGCTGTATAGCCGCGGAGGACGGCAAGGAGACCGCCATCCGTAGCGCTCCAGACTCGAGCCTCGCCACCGGGGCTCCCCGTAACGATGTATTGGTTATTGGGAGAAAGGACGGCTCTGCCAAACTCCTTGTCCAGGCCCGTGATTTGAACTATCAAGCTACCGTTGGCGGCGCTCCAAACACGGGCTGTGCCATCCTGTGCGACAGTAACGATGCGCTGGCCGTCGCGGGAAAAAACAGCATAATTAGTCTCCGCGGTGCTTTGAAGCCTGAACAAGAGCCGGCCATCGGCCGCGTTCCAGACGCACGCAGTATGGTCTTTGCTGGCCGTAGCCAAACGCTGTCCGTCGGGAGAAAAAACAACCGAATTGATCGCTCCGTTGTGTCCCTCGAGGACATGGGCTAGTCTGCCGTCTCGAATTCGCCATACTCGCGCATTACGATCCGAACCGGCGGTGACGAACTGCTTGCCGTCCGGCGAAAATGATCCGCAGCGAACTTCATCATTCCCCTTGAGTTCGAGCCGCAGGGACCCATCGGCGATGCTCCATACGCGTACCTTCCCGTCAGTGGTATAAGTGGCCAACAACGAACCGTCACGTGAAAAGTTTGGGCAGTCGAGGAACGAATTGTCGTGGAATAGGATTCGGGCGCGCGGTGAATACAAGTTCCACGTCCTGACCGTGCCATCGGCGCTACTGGCGGCAAGCTGATCCCCGCTCGGAGAAAAAGCAGCCTTATAGAGCTCGCCCGCTTGGCCCTGAAGAATACCCAGAAGTTTACCGTCCCTGGCGCTCCATACCCGCGCCGTGCGGTCATAGCTGGCGGTAGCGATATAGCGCCCGTCAGGAGAGAACTCCACATCCGCTACGGGCTCTTGGTGCCGAAGCGTGGCCAATACGCGGCCTCCCAGGGTCCAGAGTCTGGCGGTGTCGTCGAAGCTGGCAGTAGCGATGCGCTCGCTATCCGGTGAGAACACGACCACTGAGACTTGCGCATCGTGCCTGAGTACGCTCACCAGTGCGTAGTCTTCGGAGTTCCAGATTCTCGCCGTGCCATCGTAGCTGGCCGTTGCCAAGTGCCGTCCATCCGGTGAAAATCGGGCGGCCACAACGTAATCAGTATGTCCCTGCAGGATTGCAAGCAGACTGCCTTGGGCGCTATCCCACACCCGCGCTGTCCGGTCCTGGCTGGTTGTGATGATGCGCCGTCCATCCGGTGAGAACTCCCCATCCACGACTACGTCGGAATGGCCTGCCAGCGTCAATAACAGCCGCCCGTCGGCGCTGTCCCATACGCGCGCCGTTCGATCCCAGCTTGTGGTGACCACACGCGTGCCGTCTGGAGAGAATTCGGCCCGCCATAGTTTGTCTGTATGTCCCTTAAGGACGGCTATCAGATGTCCGTCTGCAGCATCCCAAACGCAGGCTGTACGATCGTCGCTAGCTGTTAGCGCCAGCCGGCCATCGGAAGAGAACTCTGCGTCTTCAACGGGTCCCTCATGGTGAAGGACGGCAATCAGACCGCCGGCACGGGCATCCCATAATTTGGCGGTGTTGTCGGCACTGCCGCTGAGAATGCGTCGGCCGTCCGGCGAGAAGACTAGACCGCCATTCACCGTAGCCGCATGCTTTAGCACTAGCGCAGGCTCCGGGAATATTTTCGCTAATGCCAGACCGGCTTCGTCGGTCTTTGCCGTGTCCCAGCCGCGAATCGCCAGATCGAGCGCTTGGTTACGATCTCTGACGGCCAGCTCTTCCGCCTGGGCGGCCATGGCCCGAGATTTCTGTAAAACTCTCGATCGATAAATAAACGTAGCTAAACCAAGCGCGGCCGTCAAAAGCAGAGCCAAGCCGGACGAAAACATCAGATAGCGGCGGGCGACAGTCTTTTGCCGGCCCAGTTCCCACTGCTGCGCTTCGCGCTGTTTGCGAGCAACTTCGGCTCGTGTTGCCACGCTTGCTTGCACATAGGCACGCAGGTCGGGTGCGCCCTGATGACGGCTGAGCCATTCTTCTGCCTGGGCCAGGCGCGCACCCTGCAGCAGGGCACCGGGATCGCGCTTCAAGCTTTCCCACTCCTCCGCGGCCTGCACCAGACGGCGCTCCAGCGCCAGCTCTTCCCGGTTCTCTTCGAGCCATTCCAGCAGTGCCGGCCACTCCCGGATCAGTGCTTCGTGCGAGACCTCCACAAACGTCTCTTCGCCCTCTCTGCCGGTGGCGATCAGACGGCTCGAGACCAACCGCGCCAGCAACTGTTGCACCTCAGCCGGATCACCTAAGCTCAGCAGCTCGGCCTTGGCAACGCGGCGACGCGTGTCCTGCGCGCCTTCGCCCAAGTGGACCAGTTCGAGAAAAATCCTCTGCGCCAGAAGTTGCTGCTCGTCGCTTTCCAGTTGTTGATAGACCCGATCGGCGTGACGCCCCAGGGCCCCACGCAGCCGTCCGATATCGTTGTAAGCGCAGTTAGTAAACGTGCAACCGGGTCCACCGCATCGCTCCCACAACTGGCCCAGCGCATGTTCGAGCAGTGCCAGGTTGGCGGGCTCGGCGCCCACGTCTTCGAGCAGAGAATCAATCAGCCCCGGCTCCGCTCGCCCTCCGACCAACTCGAGACGCTTCTCGATCGTCTCCCGCATCTGCTCCGGCGTCATGCTCCCCAAGTTGAAGCTGGTTTCAAGCCACCGGCTCAACCCGGGGTGATCCAGGCATTGTCCGTAGAAGTCCGCGCGCAGCACGAAGACCAAGTGCACCGGTATCGCGCTGTCCAAGCGCGCTACCGCCAGCAGAGTGTCAATGTAGCGGTCGCGGACCGCCGGCCTGGCGGTGAGCGTAAACAGTTCTTCGAACTGATCGACCACCAGCAGCAGCCTCGTTTGCGCGCTCTGGTTGGTTTTGCCGGCGGCGAAGACCAGGGCGCTCACCGCGTTGCGCAAAGCATCGCCGCCCACAGGCAACTTTTCGCGGCACTCGGCGATGAACTCTACTTGTTGTTTCAGGCTGAGCTCGGGTACTAACTGTCCCGGCAGCACTTCCGCCAGATAATCAAAGGGCGCCGCCGAAGGACGTAAGACCGCTATCCGCCAGGACTCGCCCGGTAGAGTTCCCGGCGATCCGTTGGAGTACGGGAACCCGCCTTCCCTCAGCGCCGGGATCAGCCCAGCCCGCACGAGCGATGACTTACCACTCCCCGAGTTCCCTACTATCGCCAGCACCGGCGATCGTGCCAGACGAGTCAGCAGGTCCGCTGTCTCTGCGTCCCGGCCAAAGAACAGCCAGGCATCTTCCGGCTCAAAGACCGTCAGACTTCTGAACGGACTGTTCTTTGTCCAGAACTCCGCGCCCCGGCCACCTGGGGCAATTATGCCTTCTATCTCGGTCTCGGTGACCGGGGCGATAAAGCGGTACCCCCGGCCCGGGATGGTGTGAATAAAGCTATGCCCGTTGCGGTCGTCCCCGAGGGCTTTGCGCAACAAAAAGACATTCTGGCTGAGATTGCCTTCGCCGACGAAGGTTTCCGCCCACAGGGCCTCGATCAGCTCGTCTTTGGGCAGAATGCGGTTGCGATGTTCGACCAGGAAGACGAGCGTTTCAAACAGCTTGGGAGCAAGAGGTACGGGCTGGCCCTGGCGAAAGAGCGTATGACGCGCGGGGTCTAACTGAAAGCCGCCAAACTCGTATAGCGGGTACTTCCCATTCTCCATGCCCGGCCTCTGGATCACAACCGCAAGAAAGAACGCAATTGTAAAGCGACTTTAGAAAAAATGAGAAAAATTGAGATGCCTTTGAGGACTTTTGTGGCTAAGGTTGGCTACGTTCGGCAAGTAGCTACAGACCAAAAGTCCGCGTATCGAGTCGAACGAGAACACTGCAAGAGCTCGGCGCCAAGTCGTTCCTCGCAAGTCGGGAACTTTTTGCTCGAGAGAAGTGTGATGCCAAGTGGGAGGAATACGATGTTCAATGCCGCTGACTGTGCCCGTAAGGCAGGGAAGTTCGCCTTTGGCTTGGACGAAGCCAGAACTGCACAGGTGTTGCGCAAACTTGCGGACGACATCGAGCAGGGCCTCGTCGCTTTGCATAGCGTGAGCACCTCCATCCACGCCGCCCAGGACGATTTCACTGTCCGCGAACTGGTGATCGAGGTGCTTGAGGAGAATCCCGCCGCCGGGCCGCGGGTTATCAAGACTTAAGTATTTTGGGACGAAGTTGAGCGACTCGCGGCAAAGAACTGCTCTACTTCGGCCAAATCTTTGGTCTTACGATAGGCGGGCAAGCTATCTAAGAAAATTCGGCCATAACGCTGCTTCAGCAGACGATTGTCAAGGAGCGCAAGCACGCCGCGGTCTTTGACCGAGCGGATGAGCCTTCCGAACCCCTGCTTCAGCGCGATCACTGCCGATGGCACTTGGTACTCGAAGAAGGCGTTTCCTCCGGCGGCGTTGATGGCGCGGATTCGAGCCGCCACCACCGGATCGTTGGGCACCGCGAAGGGTAGGCGGTCGATAATCACGCAGCTGAGCTGCTCGCCTTGCACGTCCACACCCTGCCAGAAGGAAGCGGTCGCAAACAGAACCGCACCCGGCGTCAGCCTAAACTCTTCAAGCAATGCGTTCTTGGGCGCCGATCCCTGCAGCAGCATGGGATAGGGAAGTTCACCCAGCAGACGGTCATGGATGTCATGCATCTGGCTGTAGCTGGTGAACAGACAGAAGGCGCGCCCCTGGGTTATCTCGAGAAGCCGGCGGATCTTCTCCGCGGCGCTGCGGGCAAACGAAGCGGAGCGCGGGTCCGGCAAATCCGGAGGAACATATAGGATTGCCTGGCTGGGATAGTCGAAGTGCGACGGCAGCACGGTTTCGCGAGCGTGCTCCAGCCCTACGCGCTGGCGAATGTATTCAAAATCGCCCTCGGTCTCGGCCGCCGCGACCGCCAGCGTTGCGGAAGTGAGGACCGCGGTATTCACATGCTCAAACAGGGTTTGTTTGAGGATCTGGGAGACGTCGATGGGTGTGGCCTGAAGAATCACATGGCTCTGGCCGCCGTGCGACATGCGTCCATCGCCTCGGTGGTCAATCCAGAACACGGTGTTCTTGTCTTCCGACTCCATCAGGAACGCCAGCTGGGTTTGTAGTTCCTGGGTGCGACGCGCCAGAGCAAAGACTTCGTCGGGCTTCGCGGGCAGGATCTCCAGTTCGCTGAAGACGCCGATCAGGGCTTGCATCAACGAATCGTATTCGGCGCCGTTTTTCACCAGGAACTCCTCGCGGCGGGAGAAAGCAGCGCGACCCTCGCCCCCCACCAGCAAGCTGAAGAACTTTCGCGACCGCTCGCGCAGTCGCGTCAGCGCTTGCTGGAGGCTGGCCGACATGGCTTGCTTTTTCTGCAACGTGTTTTCCGCATCGCGCGCCAGCTCCTCAAAGCGCAGGTTGCTAACGCTGACCCCAAAGTAACTGCTGGCGACGTCTTCGAGCTCGTGAGCTTCGTCGAAGATCACGGCCGTAAATTCGGGCAGGATGCCGGCGTCGGACGCGGCGCTCTGGCGCAAGGCCAAGTCGGCGAAGAATAGATGATGGTTGACGATGACGATGTCGCTCTCCATCGCCCGCCGGCGCATCTCGGTGATGAAGCAACGCTCCCACTGCTTGCACTTCTGTCCGATACAGCGGTCGGTGCGCGCGTCGAGCTTGGCCCAGAGCTGGGTGTTCTCCGGCAGTTCCTTCAACTCTATGCGATCGCCGGTTTCGCTCAGCGGTTCCCACTCCGCGATTCGCCGGTACTGCTCGATCTCCTCCAAGCCGCTCAGTACCGGCTGGTCTGTCAGATCGTACAGCTTTTGCCGGCAGAGATAGTTATTGCGACCTTTCATGTAGCAGACGCGGAGTTTGCCCAGCAGACCTTCCAGAAACGGCACGTCTTTGAAGAAGAGCTGCTCCTGCAGGTTTTTTGTCCCGGTGGAGATGATCACTCGCTTCCCGCTTCGGATCACGGGCAGAAGATAGGCCAAAGTCTTGCCCGTGCCGGTGCCGGCTTCAACGATGAGGTGACGACGCTCGTTCAGCGCGGTCTCAACAGCTTCGGCCATCTGCAGCTGGCCCCTGCGAAACTCATAATGAGGATGCGCCTGGCTGAGCATGCCGCCGGGAGCGAAGAACTGGTAGAGCGTAGGCAGTTTCGGCGGGGATGTCGCCCCAGGTACGGGATTGGAGTCAAATGGCACGGTAGCGCGGTGTTTTTATAATAGCTGAGGAACAAAACAGCGGTTAACCCCCGCATTAAGTTGGTGCGTGTGAGCTCTGAAGCAGTCTCTGCGATCCTGGCAAAGCCAGAGAAGCATTCTCCTAACGCCTCGTACTCCGCCCCGACCCTCTGGGTCCTGATGACTTTTCTGGCGACTACCATCGTCGCATCAAGAGTAAGGACTACGGCATGAGGCGATTTCGTCATTCCGCTGAGACCGTCGCGTCCGGCTCACAGGCGCCGCTGATCGCGATTGTGGGCCGGCCCAATGTAGGCAAGTCTACGCTCTTCAACCGCATCATCGGCTCCCGGCGGGCGATCGTCGGCGACGAACCCGGCATCACCCGCGACCGTTTATATGGCGAAACCGTCTGGGAAGGTCGCCGTCTGCGCGTGGTGGATACCGGCGGCATCATTGCCGACGACAAAGAACACATTCCCACCGAGATTCTTCGTCAGGCCCGCGTGGCCCTCAGCGAGGCCGCGGCCATCATCATGGTTGTGGACGCACGCACCGAGTTGGCAGCGCCGGATATGAATCTGGTTCGTCTATTGCGCCCCCTGGGCAAGCCACTTTTTCTGGCCGTCAACAAAGTTGATTCCCGACAGCAGGAAGCCGGGGCGGAAAACTTTCGCCGTCTCGGCCTCGGTGACGTCTATCCGGTTTCGGCCGAGCACGGCACCGGGACCGCGGAGCTTCTGGATGCGGTGGTCAAGATGATTCCTGCTCCTCTAACGGAAGCTGAGCCCGAGATGCCCCCTCAGGAACCTCCTGCGGACGAAGGTCTAGCGGTTCAGGAAGCCGAGCCGGTGCCGAGAGAAACCAGGGTTGCCATCATCGGCCATCCCAACGTGGGCAAATCCACTTTGCTGAATGCCCTGACAGGTACCTCCCGCGCGATCGTGTCGCCCATCGCCGGGACAACTCGCGACGCGGTCGACGAGCGTATCGAGAGGGGCGGCAAGAGCTATCGCTTCATTGATACAGCCGGCATTCGCCGCAAGGGCAAGACCCATCTGATGGCGGAAAAGCTATCTGTCGTCATGGCGCGCAAACACC
>DATDGP010000020.1:0-8502 GCA_036522035.1 Terriglobales bacterium | reverse complement strand
CGCCGGTTCTGGACCTGGAGGTCCCGGTGGAAAGGCGGGCGTCCAGCAGTCAGCCCCGCGATCAAGGCTCTGATCCTGAAGATGGTCGCTGCCAACCCGCTCTGGGGAGCGCCCCGCATCCACGGCGAGTTGCTCAAACTCGGTATCGACGTCTCGGAAGGAACGGTGTCGAGACTTCTGCCCCGAAAGCGCCGACCTCCTTCGCAGACCTGGAAGACGTTCCTCGACAACCATCTGGACCGACTGGTTTCCATCGATTTCTTTACGGTGCCCACCGCGACCTTTCGGGTTCTGTTCGTTTTGGTGGTTCTGGCCCATCGTCGGCGCCGGCTGATTCATTTCAACGTCACGGAGCATCCGACGGCGGCCTGGACCGCTCAGCAAATCCTGGAAGCCTTCCCTGAGGGCACGGCGCCACCCTACTTGATCCGAGACCGGGACCAGACCTACGGCGAATGTTTCCGGAATCGCCTGCGAGACCTGGGATCACCGAAGTGCTGACGGCCCCTCAGAGCCCTTGGCAAAACCCGTTGGCGGAAAGGCTGGTGGGCTCCATCCGGGGCGAGTGCCTGGATCGCGTGATTGTGCTGGGCGAGCAGCATCTGCGAACAATCCTGAAAAACTACTTCGACTATTATCTGGGTGCGAGAACTCACCTGTCTTTGGCCAAGGACGCTCCGATCACCCGGAGGGTACAGGGCCCGGAGGCCGGAGAGATCGTGGAGATCTCGCAGGTCGGTGGCCTCCACCATCGCTACGAGCGTCGCGCGGCGTAACCGATAGCAGCCGGGCCCGCCGTTCCCTTACCTCGACAAGTGCAACATTGCCGGCACAACGTTCTCGAACGGCCGATGACATCTGGCCTGAGACCTGGGCGCGGCGCGACCGGCCACGATTCCGGTCTTTGAGTGGCCGTTGTTTAGGGAGAATGCATTACTAACCCGTTTTGGCGAGGGACACGCTGATTTTGGGAGGCAATCGGATTTTGGCGACAGACAGTATTGACAGACGGCCTCAAGCATGTAATTATATGCTTAAGGCATGCTGCAAATAGAGGGCGCCATGATCGATCTTCGTGAAGTTCGTTCCGTTACTGAGTTCCAGCGTAACCTCAAGGGTTATGTGGGGCGGCTGAAAGAGAAGAAGACCCCTCTGGTTTTAACGGTCAACGGCCGGGCTGAACTGATCGTCCAGGATGCAGACAGCTACCAGGAGTTACTGGACCGATTGGAGCGTGCTGAGACCGTAGCCGCGATCCGTGAGGGAATGGAACAGTTCGAACGCGGCCAAGGCGTCCCGCTCCAACAGGCGGAGCGACGGCTCCGGAAAAAGCATGGCTTTTCGCGTTGAGATTTCACCGCGAGCTTTCAATGACCTGGACGAAATCGCGGAGTACATCAAGCAGCGGAGTAGCTTCGAGCAGGCGGAAGAGTGGTTCAATGGCGTAATTGCCGCGATTCGAACCCTCGAACACTCACCCCACCGCTGCCGCGTCGCGGAGGAATCCGAAGAACTTGGAGAGGAAGTACGCGTCCTGCTGCACGGAAAGCGCAACCGTCGATACAAGGTGTACTATTCGGTGCAACAGACAACGCCATCCACAGGTACCGTCCGCATATTTCATGTGAGGCATTGGGCACGGAGAAGCCTAGACCCCGACCAACTTCGGAAATTGATGGACGACCGCCCGACGTAAACCTCAACACCACAAAGGCAAGAACCATCCTGAGATTCGCCTTCCTGTTCTGACCTCCGTAGGCCAGGCCATTCGAAGCTCATCGGGGGGAAGTCGACTCGTCGACTGCTCCGCGCCCGAGGTTCACGAGGGCATCCACGCTGCCCTCAGCGCTCGCGAGAAGTAGGCCGGCCCGTGAGCAGAGAGAACTCCGCCTACAGGGTCACTCCAGCCGAGCGCCACTGGACGACTCTTGCCGAGCGCCGAAGCACGCCCACCACGACGACGACAGCTCAATCGTTGATCCGGGAGGAAAAATGCGCCTTGCGGGAAAGGTTGTCGACGCCGGCTATGCGCCGTTTCTTGAGAACTTCAGAATCGCCGACCGCCCAGCGGGTGGAAGGGGCGGGAGATTTCTGCCATCCAAGAGGCGAGCAGTGCACAAGGGCAGTCTGCCCTGACCGTCGGAAGTCCGAACCGGGGGTGAGCGACGATCTCGAGATGGAACTTGCCGTCACGCCGATCCTGGCGCACCAGACAGATGGCGTCCAGCTTCTTGTAGCGTTGCCGGGTGTGCCCGAGGGACGGCAAGATTAGACTGCACCGAGGCAAACGACGAGGTTCGAGGCGCGGCGGGCCGAGTGGCCGAGCGCTCGTCTGGTCGGGGCGGAACGTCAGAAAACCGTAACAAAACGGACCTCAAGCAGAGGTAAATGCAGGGAAAGGGGATCGGCTTTTGAGCGAAAGCAGACGCCCTAAATGGATGTAAGGGATTGAAAGCTATAGGGATGACTGCAGGGAATGGAGGAAGATCGTTCTGCTCCGGAGCAAAAGGTCGCAGGTTCGAATCCTGCCAGGCGTACCATATCTTTCCTTAGGCTACGAGACCGCCAATCGCTAGAAAATTGGGCTCCGTCCATGTTCCGCTCGTAAGGGGTGGGCCAGCCAGGATTCATCATGGATTGCGGTCACCTGATGTATGCATCGCAGTGGGAGCAAGAGGCAACATGAATTCTTGAGCCGAAGCGAAGTATACTCGAGGCGGAAGGAGTCCGAATCCTGACCCCTCTCGCCTGCGCGGTCGTAGCTTTTGCCGGATTGGCGTTCGCGGCTCCGCTTGCTTCTCAAGCGCGGCCCATTTCTTCCGGGGCCGGTGTCAAAAGGCTAGAGACCCCTTCCGCAGCCTCGAGTAGTCCGATGGCAGACACTCCTTACACGAGCACCGTGCAGGTCGAAGCGATGCTTGCAGATGAAGACTTCGTTGTCGACGGTGACCTCAACAAACCGGTGTGGAAACGCGCCCAGTGGATCGAGTTTGACCACGATATGTCGGGCCAGCGGTCTTATCCCGAAGCGCGAACGCGAACGGCCGCCCTCTGGACCAAGGATTCGGTTTACTTCGCCTTCGCCTGCCGGTACGTAACCTTGAACACGTATCAAGGGGAAGACCCTGGCAAAGAACGATGGGAGCTTTGGAATCGAGATGTGGTGGAGGTCTTTGTCAATCCCGATCCGGAACGCGTAAACCACTACTTCGAATTTGAAGTCGCGCCCAACAACCAATGGATCGATCTGGAGATCAACAAGGACAGGACACCGTTCAACGATGCCACCTGGGACTCGCACTTCACCCACGCCACCCACATCGACCCGGCGGCCCATCTCTGGACATGCGAGATGCGCATTCCGGTCGCGTCCCTGGGTGCATCGGCACCGGCACCCGGCCGTGACTGGCGGATCAATTTTTACCGCGCGGACGGACCGGGCAGCGACGCCCAGCGTCGTTTCCTTTCCTGGAGCACGATCCCGGAGGGCACCAGCTTTCATGTCCCCACCCGTTTCGGCCTGATGCGGTTCGTCAAGTAGCCGCCCTACGCCAGCGCCGCCTTCTGGCCGTCCCACATCACCTTCTTGCTGCCGCTCCGGTACGACATGTTGGCGATGTGCGCGCCGAGAGCCGCGTTGTGTCCCTCCACCGCGCTTTCCTTGCTCTTGGTGCGGGTGCGCACGTACTGGACGAATGCCCGCACGTGCAGGTCGGTGGGGTCGCCGAGAACGTTATAGTGCTCGACACTTTCCTGGGCGTCACACGTGCCCGGAGCCCAGGGCGAGTTGATCCCCAGAATGTCATTCTGCTTGCAGAAGTCCTCCTGCATCTTGCCGGGCCAAGCGGCCACCACCCACCCGAAGTCGCCCAGGGGAGTATCAGGAAAGAACGCCACCTCGGTTTCGCTGAGCTGAATAGCCCCCTTGGTTCCCATGAAAAACGCGCCGAATCCCTGGGTGGAAGAGTTCAGGGTCAGCGAGACGTTGTAGGTGAAGCCCGGACACTCAAAGAGTGTTTGCACAACATCCGGGACTTCTGTCTCGGATCTTTTTCCAGCGATAGCTGCCGCCATAAGTGATCGCGCTGCGAGGAGCCGTCTGGTGCATCATCAGGTAATGCAGCGTGTATTCACCGTAGAAACCCCCTCATGTGGAATTTTGTTGGTGCAGTGAGCTAGACAACGATGCGCTTACTCGCCAGGTAAAGCAAGTGTTTTCTGGATCTTACCCAAGATTGTAATGGCTGGTCGCCACTTTGAATCGGTCCACTAATTAGTTCCTTGGTCGACAATTGTGCCTGAACGCGGCGCAGTATGCTGACGGCCACTGAATCTCGAACCCCGAAACACCAGCTAAATTAGCGCAGAGGGCACGGAGCCTCCGCGTACTCTGTGTTGAAAGCTCCTTCAAGGCACAGAGGGCGCAGAGAGGTATAGAGATGCAACGCAAAAATCCTGGAACTTCGAGCGAGGATCTCGCGTTTCAATCTATGGGATGCCAGCGGCCAAGAGGTCAACTTGATATTTCGCCACGCAGACCGGAGTGGTTATGTCGGATGAATCTCATCGCGACGAGGGCGGCTTACCGGCGCTCGACGTTCTGAAGCAGGACGTAAGCTATACATTTCGCATCATGCGGCGCGATCGGGCGTTCACCTTGATCGCGTTGCTGATCCTCGGTCTCGGTATCGGCGCCAACGTGTCCGTGTTCAGCGTGGTGAATACGATTCTCTTGCGGCCTCTGCCCTTTCGCGACGCGAAGGAATTGGTGTGGATACAGGGGCCGCCCAAAACGTGCGGTCTGTCCTGCGTGACGTACTCGGTGGATGCCTTTGAAAGTTATCAGCAGCGCCAGCGGCCCCTCGAGAGCGTGACCGCATACATGCCGTTTTACGGCGCTGCCGATTACAAATTGACCGGCTACGGGGACCCGAAGCCCGTCTCCGGAGTCTGGGTCGCCTGCAATTTCTTTCAGACATTGGGCGTACGTCCCGCCTTGGGACGGCTATTCGCTCCTGAAGAGTGCCGGAAGAACGCCTCCCATGCTGTGCTGTTGAGCTATCTGTATTGGAACCGGCAATTCGCCGGCGAGCGCTCCATCGTCGGCAAAGCGATCACGCTGAACAACACCTCGACGACAGTGGTCGGAGTGCTTCCTCCGACGTTTGATTTCGGCTCCGTTTTTGCGCCCGGAACGAAAATGGACCTCCTGGTCCCGGCACCGATGGATGACATGCGGTACTGGGGAAATACCCTTCTCCTCATCGGCCGTATGAGGCCCGGGTCTACGGTGGGCCAGGTCCAGGCCGAAGCCAACGTGCTGTTCCCGACGTTCTATTTCAGCCTGGCGCATCCGGAATGGGGCAAGGGATACCAGGGCCAGGTGCAATCGTTGAAGGATCACGTCAGCGGCAAGCTGCGCCGATCCCTCATGGTGCTATGGTCGGCGGTCGCACTGATCCTGCTGATTGTCTGCGTGAATCTTTCGAACCTCTCGCTGGCGCGCGCCGCCGCGCGGAGCAAGGAATTCGCCATGCGCAGCGCCTTGGGGGCGGCACGAGGACGTTTGATCCGCCAGTTGCTGACGGAGAGCATGGTGCTCGCGACGGGAGGCGCGATCCTGGGCCTGGGGTTCGCTTTTCTGATGACCCACGATCTCGCGCGTCAGGGATCCATTGCCCTGCCCCTGCTGAGCAGCCTCCACGTGGACGGCGCGGCGCTCGGGTGGACTCTGCTGGTCGCCGTAGTGAGCGCTCTGCTGTTCGGCATCGCGCCCGCGTTCAGAATGTCGGGCAAGGACGTGCAAGAGTCGCTGAAAGACTCCGCGCATGGCACGACCGCAGGCCATAAGCACGAGCGCATGCGCTCGGCGCTGGTCGTCTCTGAGGTTGCCTTGGCGTGTGTCCTGCTGATCGGGGCGGGTCTGCTGCTGCGCAGCTTTCTCCGCGTCCTTGACGTCGACCTGGGATTTCACCCCGACCGCGCCGCGGCTGTTAGCGTGGAGTATGACGACGGCGGCGGCAAGGACGCACCGGCGCGGCGCGCCGCGATCCTTCAAGAAATGCTGCGGCGCGTTAAAGCGATCCCCGGCATCCAGGAAGCCGGCGTCTCAGACATGTTGCCGCTCGACCGCAACCGGAGCTGGGGCTTCGGCGCCAAAGGGGTGACCTACCGGGAGAACGAATCTCCTGATGCCTTCGTATACGTGATCACGCCGGGATACCTCGACGCCATGGGCATCCGGTTGCGGGCTGGCCGCGATGTGTCGTGGTCGGACGGCCCCGGCACGCTGCCTGTGGTGATTCTCAATGAGGCGGCTGCGAAGAGACTCTGGCCGGGTCAGGACCCGTTGGGCCGAATCGCCGTGGTCAATGGGAACGACACGACCGTGATCGGCGTAGTCTCCGACGTCCGGGAAACCAGCGTCGACGATTCCTCGGGACTCGACATTTATCTTCCGGTAACGCAAGCCGGTCCTGTGGGCGCGGAACTCGTCATTCGCACGAGTCTGCCGCCCGACGTGCTGGCCTCAAGCGTCATGAAGACACTGCGCGAACTGAACCCCGGACAGCCGTCCTCCGAGTTTCGTCCGTTGCGGCAGATGGTGGATCACGCGGTGTCGCCGCGGCGATTCTTCGTGGTGCTGGTCTCGGCGTTCGCCGCGCTCGGACTTATCCTGGCGTCGCTGGGAATCTACGGCGTGATCTCGTACTCGGTCGCGCGTCAGACTCAGGAGATCGGTATTCGCATGGCACTGGGCGCGACGGCCGGAAAGGTCCAGCGGGCGGTCATCGGGAACACGCTGCGGCTGGCCGCTGCAGGCATTGTGTTTGGCGCCATTGCCGCGCTCCTCGTTTCGAGGTTAATTGCTTCTCTGCTCTTCGACACCGCGCCCACCGACCCGGTGACGTTCGCGGGCATGATCCTCCTCCTGTGCGCGGTCGCGCTGATTGCGGGATACATCCCCGCACGGCGGGCATCCCGCATTGATCCCATGATTGCGTTGCGGAGCAATTGAAATCAGTGGGACAGGCACCCCGCGACCGGTTTTCGAGGCAGTATTAACGCGATTTCCGGCCGGCCAGGCGAGCGGCCCCGGTCGTTATCAAAGCGATGGATCGTTAGTACCGGTCCAAACACTTCGTCGCTCCGCGACCGCCCGTCCCTTCGGCTCTCCTCATTCTCGCTACGCCGTCTTCGAACGTGAGCTAGCCTCGAAAGACCTTCTGAGCCCTTCGAGGTGCTTTTGGTCGTCCGAGGCCAGATTTCCATCTAACCCCACCCGGTTCTGCGGGTACTCCACGAAAAGGATGAGGAGGCCTGGAAGGTTGTTGTACGCCTTGGCGACTGCCGCGTCGACGCTCTTAATCAGCTTGCGTTTCTTCTCAACGGGCAGTTCCGGTGGGACGTGCATCTGAAAGACGGGTCTCGGCGGCTCCGATCCCAATTGGCCGTCTTGACTCACGCTGTCCAAAGGCCACTCACGCACGAAGATCCGATGATCGGGCGGGAATGGATAAGCTTCCCGCAGAGCCTCATATAGGCCCTTGACCAGCTCCTTCTTCTCCTCGATCTGAATCCCTTCGGGTACATCAAGATATGCAGTTGGCATATGCCCTCCTACTGATTTCGATTGTCTCCGCCAGTTTCATTGGCGTCACACTTTGCAAGATGAGTCTGCACAGTGATAGGTGTGGTAGTTTGTTCGTGTCACTCTGATAGGCAGAGGTTATCAGTCATGGAACTGAGGCACATGCGATACTTCGTTGCGGTCGCGAAACATTGAGCTTTCGGCAGGCAAGCAAACAGCTACATGTCTCCCAGCCCTCTCTGAGCGTCCAAATCAAACAACTTGAGGATGAACTCGGCGTTGCCCTTTTTCGGCGATCAAAGCGGCGAGTGGAAATCACCCGTGCGGGCGAAGTCTTCTTGTCTGCGGCACGAGAAGTCCTGTTGAGACTTCAGCAGGCATCGGCAGCGGCACTTCATGCAGAGAGCGGTGAGGTGGGAACAGTCCGGCTCGGGTTCATTCCGACGGCGAGCTTCCAAATTCTTCCCCGGCTACTCGAGAAGATCAGAAGCACGCTTCCTCGGGTGAATGTGGAGCTTAAAGAAGGCCCTGAGGGGCCCCAAATCACAGGACTACGTTCGGGAACCCTTGATGCCTGCATTGGTCATTTGAGCCGTACCCACGACCAGATCGAGAACATGCTTCTGACTCGGGAGCGAGTTCTTGTGGCCCTCCCAAGAGGGCATAGCGCAGCCCGCAAGAGGTACGTGGGCTCAAGAGACCTTGAAGGTGAGACCCTCATCATGCCCTCGAAAGATTTGTTGCCAGGTCTGCATCAAATGATCGCGACGGCCCTTCTGAAGAATCACATGGCGCTGGGCAGATATCAAATGGTTGAAGTGGACCCCAAAGTCAAGACCATTTTTTGTCGGCAATAAGTTAATGTCGACGAAGTCCGGTTATGGTTCCCCATCCAGCGGGGGATGGGGGTG
>DATDGP010000019.1:0-1945 GCA_036522035.1 Terriglobales bacterium | reverse complement strand
ATTGGTATAGCGTTAGAAAAGCTTTCGGGATTGGGGTGAATCATCATTTTGACCTCCTCTTACGCTGGACTTGCTGGCTCGCTGGGCAAACCGCATGTGGTGCACCTAGAGTGCAGGTGAGAATCGTCTGCGCCATGCCGTCCAGTTTGTTGAGAGTGAGCTTGATACGGTGGATGAGAGCGGTCCAGCTCCAAGCCCGTGCCGGCTGACTACCAGCGATAGGTGTAGCGTGACTTCCAAACAAGCGGTTGGGAAGAGCTTGGTTGCGAGATAGGTGCCCGCCG
The DNA here is from genome assembly GCA_036522035.1 of Terriglobales bacterium. Lineage (GTDB taxonomy): Bacteria > Acidobacteriota > Terriglobia > Terriglobales > Acidobacteriaceae > Angelobacter. The sequence goes on along the minus strand of DATDGP010000019.1, from coordinate 1,661 downwards.
GATTCCTCCCTGTTCAGCAGACCGCCCACCAAGGCGCGGACAGGACGTCGGAAGTGATCCACTCGAACTGAGTGCCGGTGTGAAGCAATAGACCAGAGCGGGCCAGCTTGCCGTATTCGGCCCGGAATGAGCGAAGCTTGGCGGCGTCGGTCAGCCGCGGCCGCGTGGTCGCCTTGACTTCGACCGGCAGGAGCCTTCCCGCCGTCTCGATCACGAAGTCGACCTCCTCCCCCGTCGTCGTGCGCCAATAGAGTATTTCGGCCTGCGCCGTCCGCGCATCGCGCCAGCACAATAGATCCTGGAGCACAATATTCTCGAGGTGCGCGCCTGTCGGCTCGGTGAGCCCGGCCAGGTGCATGGCGATGCCCACATCGCCCCAGTAGAGCTTGGGTGTCTTGATCAGCCGTTTCGTGCGGTTCGCGGCGTAGGCCGGAACGCGAACCAGCAGAAACGAGATCTCGAGCAGGTTCAGGTATCGGTGGACGGTCGGCTGCGGCAGCGCAATGTCTCGGGCCAGCTCGGTTTGGTTCACGAGCTGGCCCAGCCGCAAGCAAGCCGCGCGCATGAGGCGCCTGAAATCCGGAAGTGCTGAAATCGAGGAGAGTGCCTGAAGGTCTCGCTCCAGATAGGTGCGGACGTAGCCCTCGAACCAAATCGCGCGTTCTCCCTCTGCTTTCATCTCTATGGCAGGCGTTGGGAATCCGCCCCGGCGTGCTAGGGCCCGCCAGTCCTCGGCCTGGTTGCGGTCGTGACGGAGTACATCGATCCATGAGCTTTCGTCGGTGGCAACTAACTCCTCCCAAAAGCCGCAGCGTCCCATTCCATGCTGCTCGCGGCGGGTCATTGGCCACAGCGTGAGGTAGCTGGCACGCCCTGCCAAGGATTCGGATACCTGGCGCATGAGCAGCAGATTGGCTGAGCCAGTCAGCAAAAACTGTCCGGCACGGCGCTTGCGGTCGATAGTTCGTTTCACCGCTGACAGCAGCGCCGGCTGTCGTTGGACTTCGTCGATAGTAACTGGCGTCGGGCCACCAAGCAGAGCATCCGGGTCTCGCGCGGCCAAATCTGCGACGTCGAAGTCGTCGAGTGAATGGAAGCGACGCTCTCCCGGAGTCAACAACTGAACGAGAGTGCTCTTGCCAGCCTGGCGCGCTCCCGTGATTACGGTTGCGGGCATCGCGCGCAGCCGTTCGGTCAAGGCATTCTGGACGTGGCGGGGAAGAGTATGATGATTCACATCGTGAATGATAATCATTCACATCGTGAATTAGCAAGCATAGGCGGGCAATCATGCAGCCCGTTTGGTCAAAAAACTCGTGCGGTATAGCTGTAATACTTTAGTAGCCCACCGAGCCGCTCGTGGCAGCGTACCCGGCATCTGGGCCTGTGTTGGCCTACTTCGTGACCCGGGAACAGCAGCAGGTTGCCTTTCCCTTGGTGGTTTCTTTCGCCGTGATAATGATCGATGAAATTGGTCAGCGCCCGTCGTAATGAGGCTTCGCCGAACAAGATCAGCTTCGCTAAGCATTCCTGCTTTGCCGATCGCACCCACCTTTCCGCGTACGAATTCAAATTGGGGCTCCGCGCCGGGAGTTGAATCGGTTTTAGGCCGCCAGCCTTCAGCGTTTCCCGGAACGGCGAGCAGAACTTCGTATCGCGAT
>DATDGP010000018.1:0-22611 GCA_036522035.1 Terriglobales bacterium | reverse complement strand
GGCACGTCGTTACTGCTAGCCTCGATCAGACGGCGCGTGTCTGGAGCGTCCTTACGCTCCCAGAACTCGATGCACTCTTAGCAAAATAAGCATGGCAAACCCCTTTGTTTAAGCGGCTCTGCGCGAGAATTAGTGGAGGCAGGCATTTTAGGCTGCTTTGCTGAAAGCCACGAATTCGGTCCTGGTCACAGCCATACGCTGGGCCTTGAGCAGCAGGTAATGCAAGTTCTTGTAGCCACGCCCACGCCGTAACAAGCTCTTGATGTTTCCATTCACCGCTTCGACCACGCCCATGGGAACCTTGATTCGGCAGTAGTTCACAATGCCCTCCAGATGATCCAGCAGCATCTGGGCCAGCTTGCGAAACGGTTTCAGACGCTGCCAACGAAGCTGGTCGATCCAACTCTGCAGATAGCGCACCATGGCCTGCTCATAGGTGTAACTCCACAGCCGGTCCAGACTCTCTTTAAGCAAATACGCTTTCATCACCCGCCGGTTTAGCGCAAACAGTCGGTTCAGCTGTTGTTTCTGGCCGGTATCCAGATTCATCCAGCGGGTCAGTAGCAACCAGCGCTTGCCTTTCACCACGCCCCGCATCTGTCCGCCTTTGCGGAAAAACTCCGCCCGCCGTACTTCATCCACCGCCGCGTTAGCGTGCTGCATGATGTGGAACTTGTCGTAGATGATCTTGCACTGCGACGCCCATTGCTCGATGCTCAGCCGAAACGGCTCCCACATGTCCACGCAGGCCGCCTCGATCCCTCGCCTTTGCCTGGGACTGAGCGTTTGCAAGAATTCGTCCAAGCTTTCTTTCTTCCGCTCGCTCTTCAACCACAGCGGTTCACCGGTTTGCAGATTGCACACCACCGTCAGAAACTTCTGTTTCTTACCCAAATAGATCTCATCGACACCCATCTGCCGCAAAGCTGACTTCCGCCGCGACCCATCCCATCGTTCCAAATACCGCAAATCAATGGCTCGTACCGTGCTCGCCGGCACACCGAACTGTCGTGACACTTGGCGGGCCGATGCCATCTCGCAGGCCAGCCCTACAGCATCCTCAAACCTCTGGGAAAATGGGGCTTTACTTGGCAGCAGCGGCACTCTCTCCCGCCGCACCCCACACTCGGGACAGTTCACCCGATAGATCTCGACGAACACCGTGGCTGTATAACTGCTCCACGGCAGATCGCGCACCGCCCGCTCACTTACATCGTAGATCTGGCTGAATTTGCGTCCGCAACTGGAGCACTCCAGCTTCCGATTCCCCCGCTTGCGCCGAATCCACAGCTTCAGCGCTTTGCTCCCCTCATCTATCTCGTGGCGATACACCCGATATCCGGGCCAGTCCAGGATTCGCGTAAACTCGTTGTCCGTTGGCAAACCAAGAGTTTAGCCCAACCTAGCAATTTCGCCCTCCCTTACAGATTCCTGCGCAGAGCCGTAAGAAGAAGGCTGAGGTAGAAAGATCTGATGGTCGGAGAGGAACCAGGCATAGATAAACAAGCCGATATACAGAAGGACAAGTATCCGCAACATACGCTTCACAACGTTGTCGATGAGTTCTCTCACAAGAAGGATCTCGGGAGCAGAACGCTCTTACCCACTAGCTCCTCTGCGAAAAATCTTAACTCTGCATCGAGAAACCGTGTTGTTGGGTCCTAGCGCTTCGCGACAGGAGTCTTTCCGTGCGCAGCAGTCGCGGCCTGCTTCTGCTCGGTGGTGGGCGCGGGCGGCTCCGGGGCGAGTGCCCTAAGGCCCAGTTCCTTGCGGAGCTCGGCCTCGAGCTTAACGGCAACGTCCCTGTTGTCTTTGAGGAACTGCTTCACGTTTTCGCGTCCCTGGCCGATGCGCTCGCCCTTATAGCTGAACCAGGCGCCGGACTTCTCGACCAGGTTGCGGCTCACTCCCAGATCCACCAGGTCGCCCTCGCGGGAGATGCCTTCACCGTACATGATGTCAAACTCGGCCTCGCGGAAGGGTGCCGCCGTCTTGTTTTTGACGACCTTGACCTTGGTGCGGTTTCCGACCACGGTGTCGCCGTCTTTGATGGCGGCAATGCGCCGGATATCGACGCGTACTGACGAATAGAATTTGAGCGCCCGGCCGCCGGTTGTGGTTTCGGGATTGCCGAACATCACGCCGATTTTTTCGCGAATCTGGTTGATGAAAACCAGGCAGGTGCGAGACTTGGAGACAATGCCGGTCAGCTTGCGCAACGCTTGCGACATCAACCGCGCCTGCAGGCCCATGTGGCTGTCACCCATCTCGCCTTCGAGTTCCGCCTTAGGGACAAGAGCAGCAACCGAGTCTACGACCAGCACGTCGACCGCGCCGGAGCGGACCAGGGCTTCAGCGATCTCCAGGGCCTGCTCGCCGTAGTCGGGCTGAGAGACCAACAGGTTATCGACGTCAACCCCCAGCTTCTTCGCGTATATGGGATCGAGGGCATGCTCGGCGTCAATGAACGCAGCCATCCCGCCCAGCTTCTGGGCCTCCGCCACTACCTGCAGCGCGACCGTAGTCTTGCCGCTCGATTCCGGGCCGAAGATCTCGATCACCCGTCCACGGGGGAAACCGCCTACTCCGAGGGCCGAGTCAAAGGAAATAGAGCCGGTGGAGATCACCGAGATCGGCATGATGGCTTCTTTGCTGCCCAGCCGCATGATGGACCCCTTGCCGAACTGCTTCTCAATCTGCGCCAGAGCCAGATCGATTGCCCTCGTCTTTTCCGCTTTTTCGTCAGCCATGCATTCTCCTGGCGCACGGATATGCCCTTATGCGCTCTGTCCCCACGTGCTGGTTGTTTGCCTACCGGAAACGTCTCGCTCCACCGTTGATTGCCGGGAATTATACATGGCCATCATAGGCGAAGAAAAGGTGAAATGCAAAATGTTTTGTCGCACAAAGGAAATGCCCCCGAAGAAGAACAGTAGTCTTCGGGAGCGAAATCATCTTCCTTTGTCATAAGTCCGTTTAGCTTGCGCTACCAAGCGGTGAGAGTCACGTTGTCGAGCCACGCCGAGTAGGGATGCATGCCGTAGTCGCCGTCCATCTGGAAGGCCACGTTGACCTCCGAGGCGTTGACCGGCCTGGCCGAGTACGACTGGTTGACGTAGTGGGTCACGCCGTCCAGCGTCACCGCGACGAAATAGATCTTGGAGCTGTCGCGATAGAACTGCCAAGTCAGATGGTGCCACTGGAAAGCCGTAGGCATAGCGCATGCGATGCCCGTCGACCGCCAGGCACTTCCGGCAGTATCCCAGACGTCCCAGGCGCCGTCGCCCTTAATATTGCACTGAGTCCCGAAGATAAACTTCAGGTTGCCGATCGACTGGTTTGCATCGAACTCCAGGGCCTGAGCCAGTTGTGGCTGCGTCAGATAGAAGTCCAGGTCGTATTGAAAATGGGTCTTCGAGTTGTCGGCGCCCAACTGCTTCCACCAGATGGCGTCGGCATAGGGAGTACTGCCGCTGATCTGGAACTGCGCAGCCTGTCCGCTCAGCGATGGCGAAGCCACATGCTCACCCATGGCGTACTGCGCCACGGGCCCCTGAGCGTTGGGACCGGCGCACACCGTGCAGCTTTCCCACGCGGGCATGGTCTGGATGGCCGAGTGCACGGCGGCGTTGGGCGGAGTCGTGGCCTTGGTCGATGCGCCACCGACGCTGACCGTCATCGAGTTCTTATAAACGGCGCCTGCGCTATCCCAGGCCTGCACCACCAGCAGATGCGATCCGGCGCCGGCATTGATATTTGCGTTCACGCTGGCCGCATTGATCGTATACACGATGTTATTGTCCAGATATATAGTCATGGTGCCGATGGGACGCGCCCCAGGCGCCGCGGCCGAAGCCACCACATGCAGAGGCGAGCCCGTGGCTGAATTGGGCGTCGGTGAGCTGACGGTCACGCCGCTGCCCCCCGAAATCACGTTGATTGTTTCCGGGGACTTCATTACCGCGCCTGCGGAATCCCAGGCCTGGACGACCACGTAATGCTGCCCTGCTGACATCGGGATGGAGGTGTCGAGGTTGGCACTGTTGACCGTGGTTACCGCGGCGTTGTCGACGTATACCGTGATCGCGGAAATGGGAAGCGACGAGGAGGCTGCCGCTACAAAGTGAACCGGTGACCCAGTGGTCAAGCCGGGAGCAGGAGATGTAATAGTGACTCCGGCAAAGGCCATGGCTGACATCGACGTCATGGCCGCAATGATTACACCCCAGCGCTTCAATACATTCTTCAACATCTCTTGAATAGTTCTCCAGAAGTAAGTGATTTTGAGCGCGCCGATTCATGCGCGCGAGGTTGGAGACTATCGGCAGACCAGCTCTGGATCAATCGATATCGGCACTTGCGCGAAGAAACTCCAAATCGGGTAGTAGTGAGGGACTAGAGCGTTTGTTTAACACTTAATGGGGGCGCGGATTCACCAACGTGGGAAAAAGCCTTGGCGATGAGGCTTCGTCGCGCCTTAGACCGATGGTTAAGGAAACGCGAAGACGCGGTCGGTGCGTGAGCCCTAGTCCTGAAGGAAAGACGGTGGAAAATGGGCGATCCTGGGTCCAGCTTCTTCTCGCCCGAAGCTAAAGAGTCATGTCCGCGGCGCCGGTGCGGGGCCGGGAGGAAGAATCTCCGGCGTCTCCGAGGAGGCCGAGCGAACGCGCTGACGGGTTACGAAGAAGACGGCGGCTGTCCAGGTGGGAAACAGATCCATACCGGGAATCAGTTCCGCGGCCAGCGTCGGCAAGAAGGCCCAGTGCCAGCCCAGAAGTTTAGTGAGGATCACCCCGGTGGCAATGTCGAGGACGGTGTCGGCGGGCGAAATGCCGCCTTCGGCAAAGAAGGGAAAGGCCACGATCTGCAGGGCATCGGCGGTAATCGCCACCAGCCACGCTAGACGATGCTCCGGCGCCTTGATAGTTTTTAGCGAATCAAATGTCCACATAACCAAAACCTAAGCATCAAGAATACAACGAATCGGGGCTGGTGGCGTCCGCATTATGGCCTTGGCCCCCGGCCTTCCGGATGCGCGGAACCGCTATCCGTGCGATGCTTATTCCATATCCAAGCATACCAGGGGACCAAGTTCATGACCGATCACATCCTGACCACTATCGCGGACGGCGTGCTGCATATTCAAATGAACCGGCCGGAGAAGAAGAACGCACTTTCGCTCACCATGTACACGGCCATGACCCGGGCCCTGGAAGCAGCGCGCCGCGATTCGGCCGTGCGCGTGATCACCATCACTGGAACGGAAGGCTGCTTTACCAGCGGCAACGACGTCACGGATTTCCTCGCCAATCCCCCCGGCGGGAGCGACAGTCCGGTCATCCGTTTTCTGGAGACGCTGATCGCTGCCGACCAACCGGTGATCGCCGTGGTGAACGGCCTGGCAGTGGGCATCGGCGTAACCATGCTGTTGCACTGTGATCTGGTGTACGCGGCTGAGAGCGCGACCTTCCAACTGCCGTTCGTGAATCTGGGACTGGTGCCGGAGGCGGCATCGAGCATGCTGTTGCCACGGATGGCCGGCTATCACCGCGCCGCCGAAATGCTTTTGCTGGGCGACCGTTTTGACGCCCGCACCGCGCTCGAAGCTGGTTTGGTGAACTCGCTGCATCCGCCATCCGCGTTAGCCGGCGTGGTCAAGGAGAGAGCAGCGGCGCTGGTCGCGAAGCCTCCAGCGTCCATCCGCATGACCAAGGCGCTCCTGAAGCGCGATCTAGAGAGCGTGCCGGCGCGTATGGCCGAAGAAGGAAGGTGTTTCGGACAGCAACTGAGGTCGCCCGAAGTCCGCGAAGCGGTGGCAGCGTTCATCGAAAGGCGCAAGCCGGATTTTTCGCGCTTCGCTTGAGTTCGCGGAGGCCTGACTATTCAAGCAGCGGCTTTGTGGCCGACCACTACGGTGTCTTCCATCGGGACCGGCGCCAGATCCTGAGCGGTTACCTGCACCCGAACCGTGGCCTCGGGAAGGATTGGCGGCGCGATCGGGGCTGTCGCCTGATGCAGCTTGTGCACCAGGTACATGGGACGGTGGCGAACTTCGTCGTAGATGCGTCCGATATATTCGCCGAGCAAGCCGGTGCAGACCAGTTGAACGCCGCCAAGCAGAAGCACCGCCAGTAACGTCCCCGCAAAACCGGCGATGCGTATCCCGCTGAAGAATCTGAGACCGAACAACGACGAAGCCAGTAGCAGGATCGCCGTCAGCAGGCTCACCGCCAGCACGGCGCTGCCCAGGGCCATGCCCAGGCGCAGGGGTTTGTAGCTGAAGCTGAAGATCGCATCCATGGCGTACTTGAAGAGACGAAGCAGCGTCTGTTTGGCTTCACCTGCCGCCCGCTCCGCCCGGTTGTAAGTGACGACCGAAGTTGGGAAGCCGACCCAGGCGCGCATCCCCGGCAGGTAGCGGTTGCCTTCGCGCAGCCCGATGATAGCGTCGGCTGCCTGGCGGTCGAGCAGTCCGAAGATGCCCGCGTTCAGAGGGATGGGGAAATCAGAAATCCATCCCATGAGTTTGTAGAAGAGCGGAAAAAGCTTGCCACGCAGACCACTTTCAGCGCGGCTGCTGCGTTCCGCAATGATAACCTTAGCGCCCTTCTTCCATGCACCGACCAGATTGGGTAAGATCTCGGGCGGATCCTGAAAGTCGCCGTCCATGAGGATAATCGCGTCGCCACGCGCCAACTGCAGGCCGGCCGTGAGAGCCGCTTGATGCCCGAAGTTGCGCGAGAATTCTACTACCACGACACGTGGTTCGCGTTCATGGATCTCCATGAGCAACTGCAGCGACGAGTCGCGGCTGCCATCATTCACGTAGATCACTTCCCAGCTTTCACCGTTCTGCTCTTCGATGTGGCCGAGCACGGCTTCGAGAGCGGACTGGAAAGCCGCGATATTTTCTTCTTCGTTGAAAATCGGTACTACGACAGAAAGCATGCCTCGCACCTAGGGGAACCGACTCTCATGATCGTGCAGCGCGCCGGCTAAGCCGCGCGGTTTTCGTTCAACTCGTCCGTCAAGGGCGCCGCGGGTATCTCTTCGACGGGCGTTTCCTCGACGGCCAAGGTTTTCAGCTGTGGGGCGCGGCGCTCACCGACCACGTCAGGACGGCCCACGCTGTAGTAGTTGAGGCCAGCAGCAGCCATCTGCGCCGGCTTGAAGAGATTGCGGCCATCGAGCACGATGGGATACCGCAACAGCTGCTTTACGCGCCCGAGATCGAGCGCCGCGAAATCCTCCCATTCGGTGAGGAACAGGCAGGCGTCGGCTCCGCGAAGCGCTTGGTAAGGATCGGCGGCAAAGTTCACCGCGGAGGTAAGTTCGTCTCCGGCGCGGGGCATGGCAGCGGGATCGTACGCGGTGACGATGCATCCTTCCTTGAGCAGGGCCTTCACCACCGCCATCGCTGGGGATTCGCGGATGTCGTCGGTGCCGTTCTTGAACGCCAAACCCAGCACCGCGAGCCTTTTGCCTTTCAAGGTCCACAGCGCTTGCCGGACCTTGCGGAGGAAGCGATTGCGTTGTTCCTCGTTCACGCTGACTACTTCGTCGAGCAGGCCAAACGGACAGCCGCTTTCGCGAGCAACGGCGCGAAACGCCATGAGGTCCTTGGGGAAGCACGATCCGCCGTAGCCGATGCCCGGGTACAGAAAGCGCCGGCCGATGCGCGAGTCGCTGCCGATGCCTTCGCAAACCTGTTCTACGTCCGCACCCACGGCCTCGCAGACCGAAGAGACCGCGTTGATAAATGAAATCTTCATGGCCAGGAAAGCATTGGACGCGTGCTTGATTAACTCCGCGCTCTTGGCGCTGGTGCGTATCAAGCGCGCACGAAACTGACCAGGGGAAGGACCGGGAATCGCGTCGGTACGCTGGTAGTAGCTGCCGTCGACCAACGGCCGGTAGGCTTCGGCGACCATGTCGGCGGCCCGCTCGCTATCGGCGCCGACCACGATGCGGTCGGGATAGAGAAAATCGGCCACGGCTGCGCCTTCGCGCAGAAACTCCGGATTCGAAGCCACGTCAAACAATTCCGCCGGTGCGCCGTTCAGCAATATGACCTTGCGAATCCAGCTGTTGGTGTAGACCGGGACCGTGCTCTTTTCCACCACGACTTTGTAGCCGTCGATGGCGCCGGAGATTCCGCGAGCTACGGACTCCACGTAGGAGAGATCGGCGTCGCCATCTTCCTTAGGCGGAGTGCCGACGGCGATAAAGATGAGCTGGCTATGGCGGACGGCCTCGGGCAGGTCTCCGGTGAATTCCAGGCGTTGTCTGTGGTGCCGCTCCAGCAGTTCGGGGAGAAATTTCTCGTGAATCGGACATCCGCCGCGCTGCAAAGCCGTCAGTTTGCTCTCATCGTTATCCACTACGACGACATCATGGCCGAGTTCGGCAAAGCACGTGCCCGCCACCAGTCCCACGTACCCCGATCCGACTACAGCGATTCTCATTCCCTGACCCCAAGGTTCGGTCAACCCCGGCAGCGCTTCTCCCACTTTCGCTTGCAAGTGTCGCCACCGATCCGTTGGATGGCTGAATACCTGGCCAGGATGTCACGCCAGAGCAGGCCTGAGCTGGCAGCCAACACAGGTGAGTAGCTCAACATCAAAACCAGGGAATTCGGGTGCTCTCGATCGCAAGAGCCTCGGGTCCGAGGGGCCGAACCTGGGTATGACGAACTCTAAAAGAACTTCCGTCGTTGTTATGTTGGCCGTGCTTGTTTTCATGGTTCTCCTTGCCGGTTGCGGCGGCATCGGTGCGGCTGTGGCAAATCCCAACGGTTCGCCGGGCGCGAACCCAACGCCAACGGCTACGCCTACGCCCCCGCCTGGCCCCACGCCAACGCCGACGCCTCCGCCTGGGCCCACACCAACGCCGATGCCTTCGCCGACTCCCACCCCGACGCCGACTCCTGCGCCGACGCTACAGAACAGCGTCAATCACGTGATCATCATGCTCCAGGAGAACCGGTCCTTCGACAGCTACTTCGGCAAGATGACCGAATATCGCGCCACCAACGGAATTACCGGAACGGTAGAAGACCTGGACTCTGGCAAGTTCAGCAACAGCGGGCTCGTCCCCTATCATTCCGGCAGCGTATGCATGGAAAACCTGAGCCCGGACTGGGCTGAGGACCGCCATGAGGTGAATCTCGGCGACCCGCGTTCTATCAATCCCAGCAATCCCAAGACGATGCCGATGAACGGATTCGTCAACACGGCAGCCGGTATCTCGGCCTTTTACAGCTTCATCGACACCTCCGGACATCGCGCGATGGGCTACTACACAGACCACGAACTCAACTACTACTACTTCATGGCCGCCAACTTCGCCATGAGCGACGCTTTCTATTCCCCGAACCCGACCAACACGGCCAACAACCGCATCTATGCGTTCGGTGCCACCTCACAGGGAACGGTGCACACCCCGGGCGGCAAGGAGTCCTGCCCCGGCGAACGCGTGCAGATATCGGAGAAACCGATCTTCCAGCTGCTGAGTGAGAACAACATCTCGTGGAAGATCTACATCACCGATCTGCTGCCCACCTGCGATCCCAAGAACGGCAAGTTCCCGCTTCAGTGCGCCGTGCGCAGCACCTACTTGCAGTTTTTCGATTACGTCAACGGTTCAAGCCTGAAGCCGCCGGTTTCCGGATTCAGTCCGGAAGTCATGGCAAACCTGGCTCCGCTGGATTGCACCAACACGCTGCCACCGCCTCCGTCGGGGCGCAGGCCGTATACTTGCCCGACGGGAGTCAGCGATTATTTCACCGATTTGACGAACGGCACTCTGCCCTCGGTCGCCTTCATTGAGACCGGCAGCTTCAGCGGCCGTGATGAGCACCCCAGCGGCAAGAATCTCAATAACACGCCGCCTACCGTGAGCGTGATCGACATCCAGGTCGGGGCAAAGTTTGTTTCCGACATTATCAATGCCTTCATGGCGAGCTCGGCGTACAAAGACTCGGTCTTCTTCTGGGCCACGGACGAAGGCGGCGGGGCCTTCGACCACGTGCCGCCTATCGGCGTGCCCAGCCCCGACGGAGTCAAACCGGTTCTGTGCGAGGCCAAAGACGTGGCCGTGGGCGGCGATTTCAACATTACCGGCTTCCGCATACCCAACTTCATTGTGTCTCCGTTTGCCCGGAAGAATTATGTCTCGCACACGCCCATGGATTACACGGCATACCTGAAGTTCATCGAGACGCGTTGGAACCTCCCAAATCTGACGCAACGCGATCTGGCCATGCCCGACATGCAGGAGTTCTTTGACTTTGCCGGAGTGCCCTGGGCGACGCCGCCCGTGCCGCCCGCGCAGGTGACGACCGGAACGCCGTGTGCATTCTCAAAGCAATGAGGGCTGTTTGACGCGATGAGCGATTGAATGGATTGAAGCGAGGAAATCCGCCTAATCCTCTTTTTGCTTGAACCGGAACAGAGGCAGCACGGGCAGGTCGGGGTGATCGCGATCGCGCCAGTAGACATGGAAGCGCTCGCCCAGGTGGCGCGGCTTCCACTCGGTTCCATCCTCAAAGACCACGCGGCTGGAGAAGAAGGCCACACCCAAATTTCCACCGTCAGAATGCCCAGCCAGCGGGTTGTGGCTTGCGTGTCGGAAAAGTCACATCGGCATATTCGGAGTAGCGGGTCTTGACCCATTCGTTTGTGTGCTCCAGGGTTCGGGAGTGGGCATGCCATGGATCAAGTCCGGGCCGCTAGGTGCATAGTGGCCAGTCTTCGCGGAGCAAAACTTACGGATGAGAGAGCCAGCGCCAGACCAGCGATCCAGGCGCAACGGATCGAGCGGCGCCACATCGCACGACTCCCACCTTGGCTTGCCGGCCCGGAATTGAACAGCAGTCAACATCCCATTTGGAAATTATGCATGGTTTCAAAGTGATTTGGCGAACCGTACGCCGGGGCGGAGGTTGGCGGCCAACATGGGGATTTTTGCGCGCCATCCAATTTGGAAAGCGGAGTCGCTGCCCAGGTGTATGGAAATGATGAAGCTTTCGAGCCGAGACCAGATATGAAACAGGTTCCCAGGCTCCTCGTCGTTCTTGCCTTGCCCGCTATCATCACACTTCTTACTGGATGCCAGGGGATCGTTGCCGTCCCGGCATCCCCTACGCCGGCTCCTACCCCAACGTTGAGCACCAGCGTCAACCACATCATATTTATGCTTCAGGAGAACCGTTCGTTCGACTCGTACTTTGGGAAGTTGAATGACTATCGCGCGGGAACGTTTAATGCGGGGCGCGACGTCGACGATGTTGAAAGCACATTCATCAATCTTGACGACAACGGAAATCCGGTCTTCAGTTTTCATTTTGGCACTAGTTGCATTTTCAGCGACACCGCAGCCTGGCAGGAGAGCTGGGGTGACATGAATCGCTTCGATGCTCCCAACGGCCCGCTGCTGCTCGATGGCTTTGTGCACACCGGCGGACTGTTTGCCGCTGACAACAACGTGGCCGATACGCGAGGCCTGCGCGCCATGGGTTTCTACAATGGCGGCGATCTGACCTTGCCTTACTGGTTCGCCACGCAGTTCGCTACCTCGGACCGCTTCTATACCCCAGCCCCGCTGCAGACCGAGGTGGTTCGGTTGTGGGCACTGGCAGCGACCTCGCAGGGCTTCGTGCATCCGCTCTCGGAAACCGGCAGCCACCTGAGTGCCACCACGATCTTTCAACTGCTTGACGGTGCGGGCATTACCTGGAAAATCTACTCCGTGGACAGAGACTCGTTCGGGCAGTTGATCACCGAACTGCGCAATTTCCAACCCTATGGCCTGAACCAGGAAAGCCGCATCGTTCCTATCGCCGAATACTTTACCGATCTCCAGAACGGAACCCTACCGCAGTTTGTCTATATCGAGCCGGGATTCAACTCCAATCTCGACGAACACCCCGGCGAGGGCACGCACATCCAAAACGGCGCGAAGTTTGTCGGTGGTCTGATAACCGCTCTAGTCAACAGCACTTCCTGGAAGGACTCCGTATTCATTGAAGCGTTCGACGAGGGCGGCGGTCTGTTCGATCACGTGGGTCCGATGATTGATGGCCAGCCCATCCAAGCCCTCGCCGTTGGTTCCGCAGGACAGGCCGTTGGCCCCGGCAAATACCCGACGGACGCGGTCCTAATGCATGTGCCCAACCCGGATGGCATCCCGCCTTCCGATCTCCGGCCTACGGACCCAGCTGGCGATTTCACCCGCACCGGTTTTCGCGTGCCGGTGATCATTGTCTCGCCGTTTTCCAAACCAAATTATGTCTCCCACACTCCCATGGACTACACGGCGGTGCTCAAGTTCGTCGAGACCCGCTTCAACTTGCCGCACCTGAATCAACGCGACTCCGGGCAGCCCGATCTGGATGAGTTCTTCGACTTCGTGAACGTGCCCAACCTGCATCCACCAATGCCACCGACCCAGCCCACATCCCTTACCTGCAACGCGTTGTTTGCGTCGGGGCAGTTGTGACCAAAACAAATTGTTAGCGGCCATCCCGCGGCGGAGATGGCTGACTCCTCAGGATCGCCCCACTGATAGACTCTTACCATGACCCACGAATCCGTCACCGCCATGACGTCCGCGTATGCCGAACAGGCGGTGGCCGCGGCCCGCGAATTCCACGCCCATTTTGACTACAGCGAGAAATCGCTTCGGGAATTGGAGTCCATCCTCTCCAAGCTGGCCAAGGCTCCGTCTGCAGGAGATCTGACCGAGGTGTGCAAGATGTGGGGCAGTTATCTCGGCGAAGTAGTTCGCCGCCGTTTCGGCGGCGATTGGAGCATCGAAACTTACCCCGGCAAACCGTTCGCTACGCTGACCTTGAACGTAGGCGGCAACAAACTTTTCCCCACCATGAAGATCCACCGCCGCCTTACGCAAGGCTCAGAAGACAACATCTGGGTGTTCTACGAGATGGTGAAGACGCGGCTGGAGGCGAAGCCGGGCGGACGAGTGCAATAGTCGAATCGAGCGATTCAGGGGCTGAGTGCTGAGTGCTCAGAGCTGATTGCTTCCTTCAGCTCCACCCCGCTGCGCTGTTCCCGCAACATTTGCGCCGCCAGGCTTATAATGCGCGGCGCGGCTGTCTGTGGCGGTACGCCGCGACTGTGAATATTCGAAATCAGGTTCCGCTGCGCGTCGCTGTGCCCGTAGCGAGGCTGGAAGGCCAGGTAGGCGGAGAGGCTCTCAGCGGTCCCCAGTCCCGGACGCTCGCCGATTAGCAGAACGACAATCTGCGGGCGCAGCAGCTCGCCCACGTGGTTCAGGATGCCCACCCGGCAATGGCGCACGACAAACGGCTGACCGACGGCCCAACGGCGATCGCCGGCCTGCTGTGCCAGCAGCGGCAGCAGTATGGGAACCTGCGCGGCGACCGCTGTGACCGACAGTCCGTCGCCGACCACAATCTGCAAGTTGGCTTGCTGCGGGCAGCGCGCGTTGATGGTCCGGGCCGCATCTTCTGTGAAACGCCGACCCAGATCCGGGCGAAGCAGGTACTCGTCTTTCGATTTGGCCTGAGTGGAAACTTCGAACAGCTTCCAATCGTGAATCATGTCGGCGCTGAGATCACGCTCCAACTCCAGCTCGCCGCGGACCGCGTCACGCGCCGCTGCATGTGCCTGGCGCAACTCAAGTTGCGTGCGTGTGCGATAAGCGGCGCCCGCACGGTCCACCATCACGCGTGCTGCTGTGCGGCTCCGGATTCTCTGAATTAGATTCGGCCACCCCGTCGGGATCAGGTCATGTTCGGTCATTTTGTCATTCGCGTGCTTTGTCGTACACCGATAGACAACTTCATTTGTTGAAGGTGATGGTCGGTTACCGGTTCCATCGAGTCCTCTCGAGGGCCAATGTTCGCGCCCGGGCAATCGTGAGCAAGTGACTCAGAGGGGCCAGAAAAATAAGCGAGCATAGAGCCTCCCTTTCATTTTCCATCGATGGCTGATTCCAAGTGAGCCGCAAGCTGTTTGCGAAGCCCGGAATCCAGCTGCGCGGGCTCTTCTCCTTGGTATATGCCCGTCTCCTTGAGCCACGCCAGAAACTCCGGCGCTGGATGAAGGCCAAATAGCCGTCGCACGGCCAGCGCGTCGTGAAAGCTTGTGGACTGATAGTTGAGCATGACGTCGTCGGCGCAGGGCACGCCCATGAAGTAGTTGCAGCCGGCGGCAGCCAACAGCAGGAGAAGGTTGTCCGCCGAGTTCTGGTCGGCCGCGGCGTGGTTGGTGTAGCAGACGTCGCAACCCATGGGCAGGCCCAGCAACTTTCCCGTGAAGTGATCTTCGAGCCCGGCGCGGATGATCTGGCGTTCGTCATACAGATACTCGGGACCGATGAACCCGACCACGCTGTTTACGAGAAAGGGCTCGAACACGCGGGCGACTCCGTAGGCGCGAGCTTCGAGTGTGAGCTGGTCAACGCCGTGGTGGGCCTCGGCCGAAAGTGCGCTGCCTTGCCCGGTTTCGAAGTACATCACGTTGTGGGTGAGCTCTTCCTTTTGCAGAGCGGCACGTGGCGGAGCAGAATCGGGTGATCTCAACGAGGTGCGGCCGGTTTCGCCCAGCGCACTCCTACAAGATTCTCGCCCTTTGCTTCCCATGCTGCCATCCGTCTTGCCGATTACCGGATTACCGGATCCCCCGGTTACCTGATTCTCAACACGTTGTCGATGATGGTCTAAGACTCGGTCTCGCCCTTCTTTCAACATGCTCAGAGTGACGCCAAAGCTTTCGTTGGCCTTTTGCGTTCCGGCGATCGACTGGAACAGCAAGTCCACCGGCGCGCCGCGATCGAGGGCCTGGAGCTGCGTCGAGATGTGAGCTAGACAGCAGGCTTGCGTTGGGATCCTATACGTCTCGATCAGGCGTGTGAGCGCATGCAGGATGGCGGAAACGGTCTCCACGGAATCCGTCGCCGGATTTACGCCAATCACGGCATCGCCACAGCCGTAGAGCAGGCCGTCGAACGCAGTGAGCAGGATGCCCGCTATGTCGTCGGCGGGATGGTTCGGCTGCAGCCGGATGCCGAGCACGCCGCGCTCGCCCATCGTATTGCGGAAGCGCGTGACCACGCGGATTTTGGCCGCGGCCAGGATCAGGTCCTTGTTGCTCATGATCTTTGCCGTGGCGGCGGCCATCTCGGGCGTGATGGCCCAGTGCAAACGCTGAAGATCGTCACCCGTTGTGTCATCACGCAGAATGAACTCGCGAAATTCGCCGACCGTCATTGGTTGGATCTCGAGGAAGCGTTCGCGGTCGTGTGTCTCAAGAATCAAACCACTGACGTCGTCTTGCTGCGGATCGATCAGGGGATTGTCAACGATGTGCTTGAGCGTGACCTCTGCCAAAGCGCGCTTGGCGGCTACCCGCTCCCGGTCTGAACGCGCGGCGATACCGGCCAGCTGGTCGCCGGATTTCTCTTCGTTGGCGCGGGCCAACAACGTGCGGAGGTCGGACACGCCATCCATTATCGACCAAAACTCGGCGCGACGAAATTCAAGATTAATTACTCAAAAACCGGCCCAAGATCTTGTTTCATTCCTGAGCTTTTCTAGAACGTTCGTGGTCTGATTATCTCTAATCAGCGAGAAGGAGCTACGTTCACGGTGCTGAAACTCCTTCGATCGATATCTATTGGGTGCTTGGATGTTGTTGGGCGGGAGTTTTTACGGCCACAGCGCAAACGTTGCCAGAGCGCGTCGAGCAGATCAAGTTGCCCTGCGCGAATGAAGCACTCATGCTTGGCGGGTGATCCGGTAATCGGAAAATCCGAAGAATCTCCGGAACGCACGTGGTTGTCGCGACCCGAGGGCTAGCACCTGGCTGCGAAATGCTCGCAAGGAGGAGCTTAACTGCGGTTCCTCGGCCAACGATTCTGGCTACTGGGTCACTCAACTACCGTTCCCTCGCAACGCCTCGGTTGGTTCGACGTGCGTCGCGCGCAACGCCGGGAAATAGCTGGCTGCGAAAGCGATCAAGAGAAACGCCAGCGGCGTCAGCACGAACGTAGCCATGTCCCAGGTGTGAACTTTGTAGAACAACCCGGCTACCGCGCGCGCCGCAATCGAAGACGCAATCAATGCGCCCACCAGGCCCAAGCCGACGCCGATAAGCGTCAGCGTCAATCCCTGACCTACGACCAGGCGGAAGATGTCAGACTTCTCTGCGCCCAAGGCCAGGCGAACTCCGAGCTCTTGTTGCCGCTGAGCGACTGTGTAGGCCAGCATGCCATAGATTCCGATCGCGGCCAGCACCAAGGCGGCGGCCGAGAACATGGCGATCAATAGCATCGTGAACTTGGGCTGGGCTCGCGAAGTGTCCATGAGCTCATCCACGGTTTGCGCAGCAGTGACCGGCTGGTCGGGATCCAGACTCGCTACCTGGGCGCGGATCGCGGAGACAAAACCGCGAGGATCGGATCCGGTCCGGACAATCAGGTTCATATTGCCCCAGGGCAGCTGCTGGAACGGCAGATAGATGAGCGGCTTGGTGTCTTGGGCCAGGCCGGAGTTCTGGGTGTCGCCGGCTACGCCGATGATCTCGGACGGGGTGGGCATGCGCCCGATCAGGATGTGCTTTCCCACCGCGTTTTCATTGGGCCAATAGCGGCGCGACAGTGCCCGGTTCACGATGATCACCTTAGGGGCTTCAGAAGTATCGGCATCAGTGAATCCGCGGCCGGCCAGCCGGGGAATGCGCAAAGTCTCGAGCAGGCTGGGGCTGGTGGCCTCGATAATAATAAAAGGACGCTCCGCCAGCGGGACCTCGGGCTGACCTTCGGGCAAGACCGGGGTGATGCGCTTGGGGATGACGGGCAGCGCCGCGGAAACGGCGGCGGACCGCACCCCGGGTAAAGCCGAGACCCGGCGCAACAGCTCATCGAAGAACGAGATCTGCTTCTGCGCGTCGTTGTACTTCACCGTGGGCAGGGAGATGTTCATAGTGAGCACGTTCTCCGGATCGAAGCCCGGATCCACCCTCAGCAGCTTGCCAAAACTGCGAACCAGCAGGCCAGCGATAACCAGCAACGCCATGGTCACTGCCACCTGTGCGACCACGAGCACGCTGGTGAGCTGTGCTCGGCTTCGGCCGCCTGAGGCGCCGCGGCCTTCATCGCGCAGCGTCGCGTTGACGTTGGTCCGCGATAGCTGCAGGGCCGGAAAGATTCCGAAGATTACGCCGGTCAAGGCGGAGATGGCCAGCGTGAAGAACAGCACGCGTGCGTCCATGGCGAGATGCGTGCCCTGGGGAAGATTGCTCCCCGCGAATGCCGCCAGCGATCGTGTCGTGGCCAGACTGAGCCCCAGGCCCACGAAGCCGGCAATCACCGCAAGCAGCACGCTTTCCGTCAGCAGCTGGCGGATTACCACAAAACGACGGGCGCCCAGTGCCGTGCGCACGGCAATCTCTTTGCGCCGTGCCAGAGCGCGGGAAAGCAAAAGCCCGGCAACGTTGCCGCAGGCGATCAACAAAACCGCACCGACCGCGAACGAGATGATTAGCAGCGAACCGCGGATGTTGGCGACCAGCGAATCCTGAAGATAAGTCACGACGACGGAAAGTCCGGGATCGGCGTCCGGCGCGGCCGGGGACTCTTTGCGGTATTGCTGGTAGAGCAGCTCGATTTCCGCCTTGGCCTGCTCGAGGGAAACTCCCGGGCGCAGCCGCGCAACCGGCGTCAGATAACCCACGCCCATGCGCAGACGCTGCGGCGTGAAAAGGGAGTGTTCGAAGTAGCGCGGTGTCCAGACGTCAGGCAATCCCACAAACGGGAACTGCGAGCCGGCGGGCAGCACGCCCACCACGGTATACGGCGTCGAATCGAGCGTGAGGGTTTGGCCGATGATGGCGCGATCGCCGCCGAAGCGCGTCTGCCACAGCGTGTCGCTGAGCATCACGACCGGCTTGCCCTCCGTACGCCCTTCGTCGTCGCTGAACGTCCGCCCCAATTGCGGGGTTACTCCGAGGGTCTCGAAAAATCCGGGCGACACCCGCCCGGCCGCCACCTCCAGCGGTTCGCCCCTGCCGGTAAGCGTGAGATTGTCGGGAGCGCTGACCGCGATCGATGAAAATGACCGGCTGTGTTCGCGCAGCAGGTCGGTCCAGTTCAAGCTGCAGCAGCGGCTCTGCCCGTCTTTTTGCTGGGTGTCGATCGAGATCAGTTGTTGCGGATCCAGAAAGGGAAGCGGCTTGAGCAGCACGGCGCTGGTGATGGTGAAGATCGAAGTGTTGGAGCCGATGCCCAGCGCCAGCGTGATGATCGCCGCCAGACTGAAGCCCGGATTCTTGCGCAGAGTGCGCAAGCCGAACCGCACGTCCTGAAATAGTGTGTTGAACACGAGAGACGCCCTTTCAGATATTACCGGTTCGACCCGGCGCGGGGTAGTGGGTCACTTAGCAGTATCAGCGTCTAGCGATTCGCATGCGCATCGCGGGTCTTTAAGGCAGACGATTCGTCACCGTCGTGGCCTCTGTGCGGGGAACGGGCAGGAGGATTTTCGTCCAGACGGGCAGCCGCTGAGGACGGGGGACTCGTTGCGTCGATCTTTTGTCGAGAATTAGGATGGCTGCTACTTGCATAAAGCGTCAGCGCCTGATATAAAAGGTAACGACATTAAGGAAAGTGGCCGAACAGACGACGCTGCAGCCAGCCCATGCAGTCGGATCGAGCAAGAGATTCTGAATCAGAATCGGCAGCTCGATCATCAGATGAGAAAGCCACCGAATAGCCCAAGGCCGGTTCATTAGAAAGACGGTCCCGCGGGCAGCATTCGGGAACTGAGAGTCCCGAAGGGTTTAACAGCCTAAAACAGGTCTTTTGATTGAGGATATCGAGCTTTTCTGCCCGTGCGTGATTTCTGCCGCCGGCCAGAGAGGCTGGAGAGCGCTGTCCCCGCGAGGAAACTTGTCGAATTTGCGGGTAATCAAAGAGATTACCGGGCGATGTTTGACAAACCGTGGCGATTCGCGCTAACTTTATAGGGTTCGTCTCTAAGAGCCGAAAGGCGACGAGAGACGGTGGTCTCGGAGTTCGCTTCGAGACCGATTCGAGGAGCCCCGGACTTGCTCCGGGGTACCTGAACGCGCCGCTCAGGCGGAGTGCGATCGGGTCTTTGACAAAAAGGTTGAACGTGCCAGTCGTGAGATGAAACGCGGATTCAAGTCCGAGTGAATCTCACAAAATCAGGCCATTCAGTGAATTCCGTCCCGGCTCTGCCGGGATATTAGCTGGATGGCGGTTCCTCTTTGATTGTCGGCGAACAGATGCTGCGGGCAACCGCGATGTCTGGGAGTCGATGACCCGTCTGAGGAACCATCAGGTTTCAAACGAGAGTTTGATCCTGGCTCAGAATCAACGCTGGCGGCGTGCCTAACACATGCAAGTCGAACGAGAAAGTGGAGCAATCCATGAGTAAAGTGGCGACCGGGTGAGTAACACGTGACTAACCTGCCCTTGAGTGGGGGATAACCTCGGGAAACCGGGGCTAATACCGCATAACATCGCAAGATCAAAGGAGCAATCCGCTGAAGGAGGGGGTCGCGGCTGATTAGTTAGTTGGTGAGGTAACGGCTCACCAAGACGAAGATCAGTAGCCGGCCTGAGAGGGCGCACGGCCACACTGGAACTGAAACACGGTCCAGACTCCTACGGGAGGCAGCAGTGGGGAATTTTGCGCAATGGGGGAAACCCTGACGCAGCAACGCCGCGTGGAGGATGAAGTCCCTTGGGATGTAAACTCCTTTCGATCGGGACGATTATGACGGTACCGGAAGAAGAAGCACCGGCTAACTCTGTGCCAGCAGCCGCGGTAATACAGAGGGTGCAAGCGTTGTTCGGAATTATTGGGCGTAAAGGGCGCGTAGGCGGTGCGGTAAGACTGTGGTGAAATCTCCGGGCTCAACTCGGAAATTGCCGCGGTGACTGCCGTGCTGGAGTGTGGGAGAGGTGAGTGGAATTCCCGGTGTAGCGGTGAAATGCGTAGATATCGGGAGGAACACCTGTGGCGAAAGCGGCTCACTGGACCACAACTGACGCTGAGGCGCGAAAGCTAGGGGAGCAAACAGGATTAGATACCCTGGTAGTCCTAGCCCTAAACGATGATTGCTTGGTGTGTCGGGTACCCAATCCCGACGTGCCGCAGCTAACGCGATAAGCAATCCGCCTGGGGAGTACGGTCGCAAGACTGAAACTCAAAGGAATTGACGGGGGCCCGCACAAGCGGTGGAGCATGTGGTTCAATTCGACGCAACGCGAAGAACCTTACCTGGGCTCGAAATGTAGTGGACCGGGGTGGAAACATCCCTTCTCGCAAGAGCCGCTATATAGGTGCTGCATGGCTGTCGTCAGCTCGTGTCGTGAGATGTTGGGTTAAGTCCCGCAACGAGCGCAACCCTTATTGCCAGTTGCCATCATTAAGTTGGGCACTCTGGCGAAACCGCCCCGGATAACGGGGAGGAAGGTGGGGATGACGTCAAGTCCTCATGGCCTTTATGTCCAGGGCCACACACGTGCTACAATGGCCGGTACAAACCGTCGCAAACCCGTGAGGGGGAGCTAATCGGAAAAAGCCGGCCTCAGTTCGGATTGAAGTCTGCAACTCGACTTCATGAAGCTGGAATCGCTAGTAATCGCGGATCAGAACGCCGCGGTGAATACGTTCCCGGGCCTTGTACACACCGCCCGTCACATCACGAAAGTGGGCTGTACTAGAAGCCGGTGGGCTAACCGCAAGGAAGCAGCCGTCCAAGGTATAACTCATGATTGGGGTGAAGTCGTAACAAGGTAGCCGTAGGAGAACCTGCGGCTGGATCACCTCCTTTCTAAGAGAGAACGTCATGGCACTCAAACACCTCACTCCGGTGGGGGCTTCGCTTTCGAGCGTAGTCAGCGCGTTTGGGATGTTGCCATGTACCCCTCCGGTCCTTTTACCTGATCGGGACCATGAGGGAGCCTCGCTTGGACCTCTCTTTTTCCACGTTTTACAACGATGGTCAGCGTCGGCCGTGCCGGCGCGCACGTTCAACCCGTCCTCGAATAATTAAAGATCGCAGCTACTAGCTTCGAAAAGAAGCTATTAGCAGTTAGCCATTAGCCTTTAGTGAGGCGAAGCTTTGCGTGACCCTCAAGGTCATCGAGCTAAGAGCTAGAGGCTGAGAGCTAATGGCTGATTTTTCTGGGCCTGTAGCTCAGTTGGCTAGAGCGCACCCCTGATAAGGGTGAGGTCGGTAGTTCAATTCTACCCAGGCCCACCAAGCTAACTACCAATTACCAAGTGTTAATTGCTGTTTTCAGGGGCTGTAGCTCAGTTGGGAGAGCACCTGGTTTGCAACCAGGGGGTCACCGGTTCGAGCCCGGTCAGCTCCACCAAAATCAGCAATCAGCAATCAGCATTCAGCCAAACAGGATTTTCGGGTTGAATGCGGAATGCTGGGTGCTGAAAACTTGCACTCGCGCCGCCCAGGCGGCGAGCCGACAGATCGGCGGGACGATATTTGACAACTGAATAGATTGATGTAACTACAAAGGCGCAAGAGAAATTTTATGAGTACCTTAGAAATTTCTGCTGGGATGGCCGTCTGTATGCAACAGACATTCTGGCCGTGATGAGCAGATCTGGATGAGGTCATAAAAGAAGCTCTTAGCAATTGGCAATCAGCAATTAGCAACAGCAAAGCCCGCAAGGCGTTAGCTGGACGCTGAGTGCTGGATGCCGAGTGTTCTGAGTAAATTTTATGGTCAAGTTACTAAGGGCGCATGGTGGATGCCTTGGCAGAAGATGGCGATGAAGGACGTGGCAAGCTGCGATAAGCCTCGACGAGCTGCAAGCAGGCTTTGACTCGGGGATGTCCGAATGGGGAAACCCACCGCGGTAAAACCGCGGTACGGCCCGATGAATACATAGTCGGGTACGAGCTAACTCAGGGAAGTGAACCATCTCAGTACCTGAAGGAAAAGAAAGAAACCTCGATTGCGAGAGTAGTGGCGAGCGAAATCGCATCAGCCCAAACCCATTGGATTTCGGTCCAGTGGGGGTTGCAGGGCCGGCAACAGTAGAGTTACCAATCCAGTCGTTAGTTGAAGTCCTCTGGGAAGGGGCGCCATAGAGCGTGATAGCCGCGTAAGCGAAAACGAGCTGGACTCGAAGCCGGTACCTAAGTAAGGCGGAGCACGAGAAACTCTGTCTGAATCCGCGGGGACCATCCCGC
The DNA here is from genome assembly GCA_036522035.1 of Terriglobales bacterium. Lineage (GTDB taxonomy): Bacteria > Acidobacteriota > Terriglobia > Terriglobales > Acidobacteriaceae > Angelobacter. Next base: position 379 of record DATDGP010000018.1, on the reverse strand, counting down.
AAGGCTAAATACAAGCTTCTGACCGATAGTGAACCAGTACCGTGAGGGAAAGGTGAAAAGAACCCCGGCAAGGGGAGTGAAATAGTACCTGAAACCGTGTGCCTACAAGCAGTGGGAGGGCTATGCCAGCAATGGAATGCCTGACCGCGTGCCTATTGCATAATGAGCCGGCTAGTTATTCTTGTCAGCAAGGTTTAGCGTAAGCGAGCCGTAGCGAAAGCGAGTCTGAATAGGGCGATTCAGTTGGCAGGAATAGACGCGAAGCGGGATGATCTACCCTTGGCCAGGTTGAAAGTGGGGTAACACCCACTGGAGGACCGAACCGGTGTTTGTTGAAAAAAGCTCGGATGAGCTGAGGGTAGGGGTGAAAGGCTAATCA
>DATDGP010000017.1:0-33277 GCA_036522035.1 Terriglobales bacterium | reverse complement strand
CACGGGGGCTTTTACTTCCGGGCTTCCGACGGATTGGTCACCCGCTCCGCCGCCGGATATAACTACGGTGGTCACTGGGTAAGTTCCACCGACGGGACTTCCACCCGTTAGATCGAACAGCTAGCATCGCTGCACACCGGGGTTCGAATGATGCCGGCGTTTCCATTGCCTCCCCTAAAATTGTCGAGTAGAGAGGAAGCGCGCCACATGCTGACCGACGCCGGTCCAACCATCGTTGTGGGGACGCGCACGCGGGGCACTCGTGTTTCTTCCTCCCTCTCTAAAATTCCGGACGGTGGGTTTTCCCCAGTCCGGCTTCAAGGCCGGAATATCAGGCGTGGCCTGCCCAGCACGCTGGTTTGCCATCACCCTTCGTGCCCTCGGCTGCCATCGGGTAGCCCCCGCTTTGTGTCAGGGACCGATGCGCTTGCATGCACCTCCGTGCGAGCGGCTTCCGCCGCTCTACCCCAGGGGTCCTCGCTCCGGTCCGGGTTATGTTGTCCCGGTCCATCCTCGCTTAACTGACCCCATGCGCCCCACTCCCGGGCACATCCCGATTTCGCCGCTAGGCGACTTATACGAGATGCCTTCGCGGTGCGCCTCGACCACGGCGCCTAGGCTGTCCGCGAGTGGTTCCGTGCTTTCGTTGTCGGTTCTCTATCGGCATGTCGTCCCCTGAGACCCCGGGAAGTTCATCGGTTGCATGCACCCAGTTTCTTCACCCATGACGCTGGCCTTCGACGCGTACGGAAAGTCTCGGCACTTCCTTAACCCCCACCCTCCGATTCTCGTGAGGGAACCCATTTCGGGGCTTAGCTGCAGTTCGCTTTCGCTACGACCTGTCGATTTGCTCGCCTCCCTTGTCGGAGCTGACCAGGCTTCCCCCAGCCAACCGAGGCTTTTACTTCCGGGCTTTCGACGGATTGATCACTCGCACCGCCGCCGGATATCACTACGGTGGCAACTGGGCAAGTTCCACCGGCGGGATTCACACCCGCTAGAACGCCAACTAGCATCGCTGCACCCGTACGGCGGGTTTTCCCCGGTACGGCTTCAAGGCCGGATTATCAGACGAGGCCTTTCCAGCGGACTGGTTTGCCATCGTCCTTCGTGCTCTCGGCTGCCATCGGTACTTCCGGCTCTGTGTCCGGGATGATGCGCTTGGTGAGCACCTCCGTGCGAGCGGATCTGCCGCTCTACCCCAGGGGCCCTCGCTCCGGTCCGGGTTATGCTGTCCCGGTCCATCTTCACTTATCCGGCCCCATCCGCCCCACTCGCGGGCACATCTCGACTTCACCGACTCGCGGCTTATACCAGATGCCCTCGCTGTGCATATTCGCCTATGCCTAGGCGACCCGCGACTGGTTCTGAGCTTTCATCGATGCTCTTTCACAACATGTCGTCCTCTGTGACCACGGGGAACTTTCCGGCCGCCCACACCCAGTGCTTCGCCGAAAACGCTGGCCTTCGACTCCAGTTAACAGTCTCGGCATTCCCAAAACCCCCACCCTCCGATTCTCGTGAGGGAGATTGTTTTCGAGGCTTGACTACGGTTCGCTTGCGCTACGACCTGTTGCTTTGCTTGCCCTCCTTGTCGGAGCTGACCGGATTCTCATCCAGCCAACGAGGACGTTTACTTCCGGGCTTCCGACGGTTTGGTCGCCCGCGCCGTCGCCGGACATCACTACAGTGCCAACTGGGCAACTTGCACTGGCGGGACTCTCACCCGCTAGAACATCGACTAGCTTCACTGCACTAACCGGCCAATCTCTGCCCGTTCTCAGGGCGTGCGGAGTTTGCGCGCTTCGGCGGCGATCTTGGTGAGGCGGTTGGAAAGGCGATCGAGACAACGGCGTGCAGCACCAACCGGCAACGTCCGCCGGAACATCTCGAGCGCATGTTGAGTTGCCTGCAAGGAATCAACGACCCCGTCGAGACCCGTTCGGGTGAAGAGAAAAGAGGTTTTGGGCTGAGGAACCAGATGCCGAGGTTTGGAGCGAGCCTGTTGGAATTCCCGCTGGAGATCGTTCAACGCTACCTCGACGTAGAGCATCGTCATCTCGGGAGAAGTATGGCCGAGTAATTTCATCAGAGCGGGGAAGCTGACCCCGGCGCGAAGCATCTCCGTGGCAAAGGTGTGCCTCAACTGGTGCGGGACGATGCGGGTGGACAGTCCCAAGCAATGACAGACCTGGTGCAGGTAATCGCGGAGTTGACGAAGGAGAGCTTGCCTGGAGCTGGGACGGGCCAGGAGCCGGCCATCGGGAGGCAGCGGATCGAGGGAGCGAAAGAAGCGTAAGAGTCGGATGAGGGTGACCCCGAACGAATCCACCGGGACCCTGCGTTCGGTTTTGAGTTTGCCGAGCGGCACGTGAACGGCCCATTGATCGGGGCCGGTGGAGCGGAGGCCATCGCAGGATAAATCGACACATTCCCCCATACGCATGCCGGTGTGGCGGATCAACAGAAAGGCATTACCCCCCAGATCGTTGCGGTGCATGAACTCCTGCTGCAGGAGCTGATCCTGCTCGGCGGGGAGCGGGCGCGGGAGCCTTTGCGGGGGGTGGGGAATGTCCTCGCGACGGATCAGGTGGGCGAGGAGAGGAAGCTGTTGGGTCCAAGCCAGTTCGGTGCTTCCGTCATCAATTGTTGCTAGGCTGCCAGAGCCACTTCCTGTGTACCGAAAGTAACCGGTCGAAGCGAGGAGAAGAGCATAAATAGGACGTTGTTCGGCCACACAAGCAGCAGCCTCGATGAGAAGATTTCCCTTAACGTCAGCGGCCGCTTGGTCAACCCTGCCTGCCAGGCTGGTGTCCTGACATCTCGTCCAAATTTCAATGCCCGATGAGGCCTCACGAAATTGTAGTGGCAACGAAGCAGCTCGAGGAGATCTTCCAGACGTTCCTTCCACCGGGCTTGACAGATGGTTCGGCGACCCAGATACGCTGAGCCCTGTCGGATGGTGAGGTTCAGCCGTTCCACAAACGAGGTGTTCAGCTTCACTGAGTCCTCCGAGTCCCGCAAAGCTTGTGGCAACCGCCCAGCTCCGATTACGGGTCTTCGCTCTACATTGACTACCCGATCGTTCCTGCGCGTCTTGATGACTTGACCGTAGACACAGGATGGCCCAAACACCCTTCCGATGACTCTTTCATAGAACTTGAATCCGTCCGTGGTGATCAGGGGAATAGCATCGAGATTCATTCGGCTGGAAAGGTCTCGAAAAAGGGAGAGCGTGTTTTGGTAACTTCGTTTGCCGACCACCGTGGACGGCCACAGGCGGGACCAGACGTCGATCACGGCGAAGACCCAGATCTGCTGTTGCTTCCCTCCGACGATCGTTCGGATCTCATCGGCCTGAAGCTCCACGACGGAGAGGCCTTTTATTTTTCGATGATTGAACCCTCGACAGCAGGTCGCGGCTCTTTCCAGCCAACGATGAACGGTGTTCCAGCTGATCCGGTTGACTCGAGCGATGGCGGACTTGTTGAGGCCTTCGATGCTGAGAGTGGCAACCGCATCAAATGTGCCACGACGGTGTTGGAGTCGGTAATAAGCTGTTCCGATTCTCGAGCAGAACGTCTTTCCACAAGTCTGGCACTTGTAGCGACGATGCTTTCCCCACCTGGTCTTCTAGAAACCGTGTCGAATGATGGCTCCCGCAGCGTGCTTTTCGCTGTTGGGACAACTGAGACTCTTCATACGTCGACCTTGTGGAGGGCAGAAGTGATAGGTTCGAATTGAGTCTCAAACTATACCACGCACGTAAGTTACAACTGGACTACCAACACTGAATGACGGAAGCACCCCGCCGTATGCTTGGCCCCGACAATCCGAAGACCCTCAAAACACTCAATAACCTCGGACGTGTCGACTATTTTCAGGGCAAATACGCCGAGGCTGAGGCGCTTGAGAGCCAGCTCCTCGAAATCAGGCGCCGGGTGCTGGGCCCGCAGCATGCCGACACACTGTATTCCATGTACTTTCTGGCGGACGTCTACACGGACGAGGGCAAATACGCGCAGTCAGAGGCGCTGCACAGACAGACCCTGGAGATCCGCCGTCGGGTTTTGGGTCCCGAGAACCGCGGCGCGCTAGCTTCTATGCAGAGCTTAGCGCTCGTCTTCTATTTGGAGGGTAAGTACGCTGAGGCGGAGGCGCTCTTCAGCCAGACCTTGGAGATGCAGCGCCGGGTGCTGGGCCCGGAGTACCCCAGCACCCTGACTTGCATGGGTACTCTAGCTATGGACTACGCGGCGCAGGGTAAGTACACGCAGGCCGAGGCGCTATTCAGCCAAACGCTGGAGATTCAGCGCTGCATCTTGGGTTCTGAGCATTCTGCTACGTTGAGTTCCATGCACAATTTGGCCGAAGTTTACACGGCCGAAGGTAGCTACGCACAGGCCGAGGCGCTGTTCAGCCAGACGCTGGAAATCCAGCGCCGCGTCTTGGGTCCCACGCATGCGAGTACGCTGATGTCCATGGATAGTCTTGCCGGCACCTACCGCTTAAGCGGCAGGCACGCAGAGTCCGAGGCGCTGTTCAGCCAGACGCTCGGGATCCAGCGCCGCGTCCTCGGTCCCGAGCATCCTGACACCCTTCTCACGCTGTCGGATGTTGCATCGATATATCAACGACAGGGCAAATACGTCTTGGCGGAGACTTATGCCGCGCAGGCCCTGGCGGGGCGGCGGCACGCCTTGGGCCCGGAGCACCCGGATACGATGGCCTCGGCCGCCGATCTAGCGCTTGCCTACGTTTCTCAAGGGAAGTTCGTCGAGAGCGAACCCCTGGCGCGCGAGGCGATGGAGACCGACAAGAAGATCCAGCCGGACGATTGGCAACGATTCCGTGCCGAAAGCCTGCTGGGGGCGAGCCTTTCGGGGGAGAAGAAATACGCCGAGGCCGAACCATTGTTGGTCGAAGGCTATCAGGGAATGCTTGCGCGGAAAGACCGCATCGCCGCCCCTGATCGCTATCACCTGGACTTGGCGCATCGATGGGTCGTGCAGCTTTACCAGGCCTGGGGCAAGCCCGAGAAAGCCGCCGAGTGGAAGGCGAGGGGAGATTGATCACGGTGCACGGACAGCCTCGTACGCCCGATCATCACTCCGCCACGGGCGCCCACGAGCGGTGGTGCTAGAGCCCGAAATCCTCGCCAAGGCGCGCATCACTTGTCAGGACTTCCTCGCGCTCTGAAAACACGCCGACCGCACCTTCCATTCTAAAACAGGCCAAGTTGGAGTACGCCGAACTGCAATGGCGACGAACGCGGACTGAGTGCTCCATTCCGCCGCCCGAGCGAGTGGAACCCGGAAACACGCTACTTGGCTGTAAAACGGCCTAATCGGACAGGTTCGCCTCCACCTCAGCCGGATTGTGTTCCAGGCCGCCGCACGTCGAGTCTCACTTCGGGTCACGATGCAATCGTTGTCGATCCATTAATTGCGGGCCGCAGCGTGGAGGACTGAACTACCAGGTACTGCAAGTCTGGGGAGAGCTCAACAGGACAATCAGGCCAAAGGAGTTGAATTCTCTTGAGCCATCGACGGAGAGTCTGCCGGAACCGCTTGTTCCTGGAATAATCAACTGTGCCGAGCTGGGCCTGTAGGCCCTGGGCACCGAAGAGGGGTATCCGGGTCATCCCGCGCTTGATAGCCCAGCTCTTCCAAACGATCCAGATGTAGAAGTCGAGCAGCCCCGGAGCGTTGGCCAAAGTGGCGACCGCCTGGCGTTCAACCGGAATCCGGTGCTGGTCGACCTCGTCATAGAAAGCCTCACTGAGTGTGATGGTGTTTCGGTCACTGCGGACCGCCGGGCAAGTTTCGCGGTCGACGTGGTTGTACCAGAGCTCAGCACGATCAAAAAAATGGAATCGCGCCCAATCGAAGACTGGGGACGGTCTGTCTGCTTCCTGAGTTCCGAAGAAGATGGTCGACGCGAAGATACGCTGGAAGCCTTGCACCAGACGCCTGTAGTGAAGTCCGTCTTTCGGAAGCTGGAAGAATTCGAGGATTTCACTAGCGCTCTCGAAGCGGACGGCGCGACTCTTCTGTTTCACGGCGAGGGTGGCGACCCAGATGGGAATGAGACGATCCTGCCCGAACGGCAGACCAAAATCTGGGTGGGCCGTCATCTCAAGATAGAACTTGCCGTTGCGGCGGCGGTGGACTAATTGGCCCGCTGGAGGACGACGCAGAGGAATGCCGCAAAGGACGAACGGCCGGGCATGAAACCCAAGCTCCTGTTTTGCCTGGTCGCGTTGCTCGCGAACGAGCGCGATGGCATCAAGGTGCTTGAGATGCTGCTTTGAAATCGAAAAGCTGTCAAGAATCGATTGAACAGGTGCAAAGCCCGAGCGGGCCGGGGTCTCGGCCGTAGGCGGGAATCGGTTGCGGATGGCGTGGGCAAGGGGCAGAGGCGCATGGGGGAAAAGTGGGAGACCGTCCGAAGCGGACCGCGAAATCGCGGTACGGGTTATGGTACGTGAAGCGTGTGGGCTTGTACGGATCATCAAGGACTTAGGGGCCGCCCGGCCTCTCTCAAGTCGTTGAATTTCCGCAACAGTGTTGCTCTTTCACGCCGGTAACGCGGGTTCGAATCCCGCCGGGGACGCCAACCTGTTCAGTGAGTTACGGAACTTGCGTGCGCTTATTGAGGATGTGCCGGTGAAGAATGGGTGACTAATGCGGCTTGCGAAGCGGTAGGTGTAGGGGATGAGGTTCTTGAAATGGGCCCGCCCGGGCCTGAGCCAGCGAACTTTACTCCTTGTCATGCCAATTAGTGGTTTAAGCAGCGCGCTGGAAATTTTGTGTAATCGACCTTTGCACCTCAATCCGCATGGGCGCTTGGGGGATCGCTCTTTGAAACAGAGATCGGAAGAGGCCCTCTCGTGGGTTGTTCTTTGTAACTGCTCTGTTATGCTAACGTCAATTTAGTGACTGGAAGCGGCTCCGGTCGCTTGCGCGCGAGCTTGCAGCGCTTTGGCCAGCCACTCGTTGGCCGCCTTGATGTCGGCCGCGCGGGCGCTAGGGTCAGCTTCGATGTCGGCCTTCTGACGATAAAGCAGATTGAGATAAGCCATGGCGTCATTGTAGTTGGGCCGGAGCTCGATGGCCTTTTGCAGGGCCTGCATGCCCTCGTCAATCTGGGTGTGGTTCCTCTCAAATAGCTCGGCCCTCAACTTCTCGGGCAAAGGCGCGAATTCTCCGTTCGCATTCGGGGTGGAGAGCTTGGGGTCAGTGTTGCGGATCGCAGCCTGGTTCCTGAGGCAATGATCGTAGTCAATCACACCGATCCAGTAGTAAGGCTCCGGATTATTGGCCTCCGCCTGCGTCCGGCGCTGCTCGTACTCCTTGGCTTTGTCGAAATCCTTCATGTTGTAATAGAGGAGCCCAATATAGGCCAGCGCGGTGGGATTGTTGGGGTCCACCTGAAGGACGTTTTCAAAGGCATCGATCGCCTGCTTTCCTATCTTCACGTTGTCCGCCGAGTCGCCCGCGGGTGCGTACTGCTGGAAGTAGGACATCGCCAAGTAGAGTCGCGCATTCAGGAGGTTCGGGTCAAGCGCCACCGACTGCTGGAAATGGTCGATCGCCTGCTGGAATTGCGCGCCCCGGAAGGCATTCACACCCTTATTGAGCTGATCGCGCGCCTTCAATCGGTTACATCCCAACGAGGCCACGGCCAAGAGCAACACCCCGGCGAGTGGGGCGAACCTGCAGCGTCTCATGAGCATTCCTCCGTGGGACTGCCTTCGGCGGGTGAGGTTAATGTCCCGCTTCCACACCCGGGGTCATCAAGCCGATATGATCAATACCGGCGCCCTTGGCGATATCGATAATTTGGACCACATCCGCAAAGGTTAGAGTAGGATCGCCCTTGACGAAGATAATGTGATCGCTACGATTCTTAAAAATATCTTCGAGCTTCTGGCCGAGGCTGCGAATGTCGACGGGCGTCTGGTTGATCCCCACTTGCCTGGCTTGATCGATCGTGACCACGATGGTGCGGTTTAGGACGTCCAGATCAGGTTTGGCATTGGGATTCGGTTGAGGGGCCAGCGCGTCCAGCCCGTGCGGCGTTCTGGGCGTGATCACCATAAAAATGATGATCAGCACCAGCAGTACGTCGATGAGCGGGGTCACGTTGATGTCGTGGACTGCTCCTCCTTTGCCACCACCAACCGCCATTGCCATATGAATACCCTCCTTCGGAGCAACACACGATTCCCGGCCTTTCGGGGAGCGTCGATCCCAAGGGCCGGTGATTTCCGCCCTCCGATCAAGCGGGGCTTGCCCCAAGCCAGGCTACAAGCAAACGGCAAACTAAGGACCGGCCATCCCGGTGGGACGTTGGAGCACGGTGGTTATCAGGGCCAGCGTGTCGACTCCTGCTGCGCGCACGGCGTCCACCACTTTCTCCACGTCGCCGTACTTAGCCCGGGAGTCGGCGCGGATATAAACCGTCTTATCGAGCTTACCCGAAACCAGGTCCTTAATCTTCGGCGTTATCTCATCCGCCGAAGGAATCAGGTTTTTCCTCAGGTAAATCTTACCGTCCCGGGTGATGGCAACCTCAAGAGCGTCTTCCTTCTCGTCGTCAGGCATGGCCCGGGGATTCCGAGTTTGGACAAGATCCACGCTGACGTTCTTTTGCAACAGGGGCGTGATCACCATGAAGATGATCAGGAGCACCAGCATCACGTCCACTAGCGGCGTCACGTTGATATCAGAAACGGTAGGTGGAGCTTTGGCATGACCAGGCATATCTCACTCCCTCGGCAGGCCGGCCGCTTTACACCTTCCGGCGCCCGGACCTCTTGATGAAATAATCGATCAGCTCCGAGGAGGAGTTATCCATCTCCACGTCGAAGGCCTCGATCTTACCGGTAAAGTAGTTGTAGACCCAGACGGCCGGGATGGCCACGAAAAGGCCGATAGCCGTAGTCACTAGCGCCTCCGAGATTCCGCCTGCCACGGCAGCGATTCCGACGGTCCCCGAGCTGGAGATGCTCTGAAACGCGTGAATGATACCGAGCACGGTTCCGAACAGCCCCACGAAAGGAGCCGTGGATCCGATAGTGGCCAGGCTGGAGACACCCCGCTTGAGCTCGGCGTGAACAATCGCCGAAGCCCGCTCCAAGGCCCGCTTGGAAGCCTCAATCTCCTCCCCCGGGATCTCGGCGGACATCTGATGGGCCTGGAATTCCTGCAGCCCGGCCGTAACCACCTTTGCCAGGTGGCTCCGCTTGTTGTCCTCGGCAATTCTGACGGCCTCGTCGATCTTGCCGTCCTTGAGCGCGCCTGCCACCGCTGGCGCAAAGAAGCGGGACTGCTTACGCGCCGCCGAATAGGCAATCCAGCGATCGATCATGACACCGATCGACCACGCCGACATGATGACCAGCGCGATCACCACCAGACGGGCCGGCCAGCCCATTGAATGCCACATACTGACCGGGTCAAACCCAACCGTGGGCTGGCCCTCCTGTAGAAACAGCCACAAACTCAGGGTAATGAGTTTTGCCATGCCTCATGCCTCCTTGAAAATTTTCGAAACTCTCTCTTACTCGCCCTGCAGCGTAAAGTTGACGTCGATTTCGGTCTCTACCTGTACCGGATCCCCATTGAGCAACGTCGGTTGATAGCGCCAGCGTGAGACGGCATCCATGGCTGTCTTCACCAGCAGCGGTGGCCCGCTGATCAGCTTCAAGTCCTGGATGGTTCCATTCTCGCTGATGACGGCCGACAGGCGGACCACACCTTGCACACGCGCCATCTTGGCGATCTGCGGATACTCGGGCTGCGGCCCAAACACCACCTTGGCCGACTCCACCTGGCCGCCCACCCGGATTCGCTTCGGGGTCGCGGGCTTCGGAGGAGGCGGAGGCGGCGCGTTGCCGACGAGGCCGCCGATCACCCCACCCATGCTCCCACCGGGGACACCGCCGGGAACGCCACCGGCCACGCCAATGTTCGTTTGGGGCGGCTCAGGCTGGTCCTTCACCTCTTTGATCGTCTTGGGGACAATCGTGGGTGCCTTCATCAGATCTTCCGGAGAGACGCGGTGGACTATCACCTTGGGCGCGGGAGGCGCCGGCGGGGGCGGCGGGGGCGGGGGCGGCGGCGGAGCCAGCAGCGTGGTCATCAATTGCGCGTTCGGAAGCTCTTGCGTGTACATGAGCGGGTAGACAATGATCGCCGCCACCACCAAGGCTTCAAAAATATAGGCGATCGGCATGCTAGCACGCTTCCACTCCCCGGTCTTCTTGGCCGAGTAAATCAGATAGACAATGAAGCCGAGCAAGTTGAGCACCGCGACAAACACCAGCCAACCTACGGTGCTCAACCCGAGATGCCGTGTGTCCGACCACACGTAGCAGAGCATCATGGCGTAGGCGCCAAAGACCACCCCCAGGATGACGGACTGGGTTACGAGCGCCCCGCCCTCGGTGCCCAAGGCAAGCACAAGGCCCAGGCCGTAGTAACCCAAAAGGAATCCGAGCAGGCCTACTCCGAGCGCTATTCCCCAGTGCTTGGACTTAATGACTGGCTCCCGACTCGTCGATGACTCGAGCAACGTCTCGTCAAACATCGCCATGGCTGCCACCTCCCCAGAAAGGCGTCTGGAGTCGCAAGAAGCTCAGCGCCGTGCGCTCGCCGCCTCCCTCTCGATCACGCGGGCTGCCTTGGACTTCTCGGCCAGCCCGCCCTTGGCCGCAGCGGTTCGCTGCTGCCAGAACAGCACCACCGGGCTGGCGATGGCGAAGGACGAGTAAGTTCCAATGATCACGCCCACCACCAAAACCAGCGCGAAACCATGGATCACTTCTCCACCAAACAGGTACAGCGAAAGAACGGCTAGAAAGGTGAGACCCGAGGTCAGAATCGTCCGGCTGAGCGTCTGATTGACGCTGCGGTTCACGAGGTCCTTGAAATCCATGCGCCGGTTCAGCCGCACGTTCTCCCGAATACGATCGAACACCACGATGGTGTCATTCATGGAGTAACCAACGAGCGTCAGCAGCGCTGCAATCACGGTGAGCGTAATCTCTTTGCTCAGCAGCGAGAAGATGCCGAGCGTAATGATCACATCGTGAAAAGTAGCAATCACCGCAGCGACGCCGTAGATTAGCTCAAAGCGAAACCAAATGTAAACCAGCATCGCACCGAGGCCCGCTAGAGTAACGTAAAGAGCCTGGCGGCGCAAGTCGGCGCCAACCTTGGGCCCGACGATCTGCGTATTGAAAACTGCGTAGCCTGAAAGATAGAAGTCGGGGCCCAGGGCATCGACCACCCCCGAGGTGACCCCCGGAACAGCCTTCAGATCGTTGAATGAGCCCACCAGGCCGCTGCGGGGCGGGCTGTTGCGATAATTCACCAGCGCCTGGGCGAGATCCTGATAAGCTTTGGTGGCTGCTTCAGTACCCTTGGGGGCGAGCAGGAGGGGATCGGCGGCGATTAGGGTATTGGCGATAGTCTGCGGGCTGGCGTTATTGAAGTCCGCTTTGCCTTCGGGGCCTTTCCCATAGAGCTTGGTCAGAGCCGCGATAATGTCCCGTTTGCCGGCATCCAGGGCATTAGTTGAGGCCGTGGTGCGCAGATCGAGGCCGATCATGAACTCGTGTTTGTCCGGCGTGTCGTACTGCACTACGCTGTTACCCCGCAGGTTCTCGCTATCGAGCTCATGCCGGATGGCATCAACATTGGGCTGCTGGGCGAATTTCACATACACCAGCGTGCCCCCACGGAAGTCGATCCCGTAAGTGAGGCCCCCGTGAGCGATGATGGAGATAATGCCGGCCAGCGCCAAGGCTAAGGAGCAGGAGATGAAAACCCACTTCTTGCCCATCCAGTCGAATTTCGGTTCGCGAAAGAACTCCATTAAGTCTTGCCACCCTTACATGAACTTGGACACCGGATCGGCGTCTATTGTTCCGCTTCCGGAGCCGCCGCCATCAGATACTCAGCGCCTGGCCGGCGCTGCGCTTTACGAGACCATAGTCAAAGATTGCCCTCGAGACGTAAACCGACGTGAACAGGTTGGCCACAAGTCCGATGGTCAGCGTTACGGCGAAGCCCCGGATGGGCCCGGTTCCGAAGGTGAACAAAATGGCCGCCGACACCACCGTCGTCACGTGAGTATCGATAATGGTCTTGAAGGCGTGCTCGAACCCACCCGCCACTGCCGCTCCCACGGCCTTCCCGGCGCGCAATTCCTCGCGGATGCGCTCGAAAATGAGCACGTTGGAATCGACGCCCATGCCAACCGTCAGGATCACGCCGGCGATGCCCGGCAGCGTCAGCGTGGCGCCGAAGTAGCCTAGGGCAGAGATGAGAATGATCAAATTGAGGACAAGCGCCAGATCGGCGTTTACGCCTGCGCCCCGGTAGTAAACCAGCATGAAGCCCATGATGGCCCCAAAGCCGATGAGGCACGCCCAGACCCCATGACGAATCGAATCCGCTCCGAGCGAGGCTCCGACCGTTTCTTCCTGCTGATAACTGATGGAGGCCGGCAGCGAGCCCGAGTTCAGAACCAGCGCCAGGTCAGCAGCCTGCTGCGTGGTGAACGACCCGCGGATCTCACCGCGGTCGTGAATCTGCTCATCGATGACCGGAGCCGACACCACCCGGTTGTCGAGCACGATGGCGAGCTTCTTGCCGACGCTCGAACCGGTTACCTGGGCAAAACGGTCGGCTCCGTCGCGGGTCAGCGTGAAGAGAATATTCGGACGCCCGTTCTGATCCTGCGAAGGCTGTGCGCCGTTGGGACTCAAGTCGCGTCCGGTAACAGCCGCAAACTGGTTGACGATATACCAGACCTCGCCCGAACCACTTTGAGATGAGTCCGGCTGACCCGGCAGGATTTGGGTATCGGGCGGCAGTACTCCCCCATGAGCGGCCAGCGCCGCCTCTCGCGATGGAAAGGGACCATCCTGCACAATCTTCAATTCCAGCAGTGCCGTGGCCTGGATGATATCTCTCACTCGGGTCGGATCGGTGACGTCGGGCAGCTCCACCACCAGCTCGAAATCCCCCTGCTGGCCGTAATTGGCGATGGTCGGCTCCACCACTCCAAGGGCGTTCACCCGGCGATAGATCGTGTCGCGGGCCTGGTCCAGCGCGCTGTTTTTGATCTGCAACTCAGCGGTAGTCTTCAGGGAGAGCTGGCGGGAGGACGGGTCGCCGGGCACCGCTTCAAGCTGCCAGTCCGAAAACTGATCATTCACCAGTGCCTGAACGTCTGCCAGGCGATTCTGTGGAAACCCCTTGATAAGGATATGATCGACGTTCAGCTTGTGGATCTCCGAGTAAGAAATATTCTTGGCCTGGAACCCCTCCCGCAGGCGCTGCAGCGCCTGGTCAGAGACCAGATTGACTGCATCGTCCACGTGCACCTGCAGCACCAGGTGCGTTCCGCCCTTGAGGTCAAGACCAAAGTGGATGCGCTCGCCCATGTTCTCTTTCAACTGCTGGAAGTTCTTGGGCAGGCCGATAATTCCAACCACGCAAATCGCGATCAGAATCACAATGACGATCGCACGAGTCCGAACCTTCTCCATCATCCTCGAATTGCCTTTCCGGTCTTCTCAGGATTTCTTCTTGGCACCCTCTTCGGATTCCTCGGGCTGGAGGCCGGTGATGGCTGACCGCGCCACATCAACCCTCACCTGGTTGGCCACCTGGAGTTGCACGACGGTATCTTTGAATCCCATGATAGTGCCGTAAATGCCGCCGCTGGTCACCACCCGGTCCCCGCTCTTGAGGCTGGAAAGCATCTCCTGCGTCTTCTTCCGCTGGCGCTGCTGGGGTACGATCAGCAAGAAGTAAAAGACCACGAAGATCAGAACAAAGGGCAGGAACTGCACCAGTTGTGCCGAGCCTGGCGAAGCTGCTAGGAGAATAGAACTGGGTTGCATCGTTCCGATCCGCCGCGTGCGGCCAGAGAATCAAGAATCCCGCCGCGAACAGGCGGGATCTCGAGAACCGTCGATTTGACTTTCCCGATTCCCTTAGGAGTCCGGGGCTTCCCCCGCTTCCGGTCGGAGCTTAAACCTCGACCTGTAGCTATTATACGCTCCGGATCGGATAGCGTCGCGAATTTCCCTCATGGTGTCAAGGTAAAAGTGGAGGTTATGGCGCGTGGCCAGCATGGGCCCCAGCATCTCGCCGGCCAGGAAAAGGTGCCGCAGGTAACCCCGGCTGTAACGTCTGCAGACGTCACACCTACAGGCGGGATCGAGCGGCAAAGGATCGCGCGCGTAATGTGCATTCTTGATCACAATCCGTCCCGCCGAGGTAAAGATGGCGCCGTTGCGCGCGTGTCGGGTGGGCATCACGCAGTCGAACATGTCGATGCCCCGCGCGACACACTCCACCACGTCCTCGGGTGTGCCCACCCCCATTAAGTAGCGCGGCCGGTCCGGCGGCAGAAGCCCGGCCGTGTGGTCGGCCGTGTCGTAGGTAGCTGACTTCGGCTCGCCCACCGAGAGGCCCCCCAGAGCATAGCCTTCGAAGCCGATCTCCACCAGCTGTTCGGCGCTCTCTCGCCGCAACTCCGCATCGATCCCGCCCTGAACGATTCCGAACAAAGCAGGCTTCGCCCCCTGATCCCTGACATCGGCATAGGCAGCTCGGCATCGGCGTGCCCAGCGATTGGTCAACCTCATGGCCTTGGCCGTGACCTCGTGACTGGCGGGGTATTCCACGCAGTGGTCGAGCGCCATCATGATGTCGGATCCCAGCGCCGCCTGAATCTCGACCGCGCCCTCGGGCGACAAGAGATGGCGGGAGCCGTCGAGGTGCGAGCGAAAGTCGTACCCGTCCTCACTCACCTTGCCAAGGCGCTCCAGGCTCATGATCTGGTAGCCGCCGCTGTCCGTAAGAACCGCGCCGGACCACCCCATGAAGTGATGGAGCCCGCCAAGCTCGCGCACCACCTCGTGGCCGGGGCGTAGATAAAGGTGATAGGTGTTGCCCAGCAGGATCTGAACTCCGAGCCTTTCCAGGTCCTCTTGCGCCATGGCCTTCACCGTTCCCGCTGTACCCACGGGCATGAAGACCGGCGTCTCCACCGCTCCATGTGGTGTGGAGAGCAATCCGGCACGAGCGCGCGTGTCGGGATCGCGATGGGTGACCTGGAATTTCAAACGGTTAGCTGCTGAAACCGGAAACGGGAAGGCAGAAAAAACCTGCCGCTTTTTTCTGCTTTCTGATTTTCGCCTGCCTACATCGCCGCCAAGCCCACCTTGGCCAGGACGTACACAGCCCAGACGCCGAAGAAGGCGAAGAAAACCGAGAGAGGTTTCGCCTTTCCCCCGGTGACCGCAGAGAATCCGACGCCGAGCAGCGCCATGAGCCAGAAGGTGAAAAGGTCAAGCGAGGTAGCCAGGGAGAAGAGAGCCTTCGAGGTGTGCGCCTGATCCAGGAAGAAAGCCAGCGAAGTCGGCACCGGGGCGGCCGCATTGAAGTGGTCAGGATCGCCGAAAAGCATTACGGCGATTCCCACCAGACCTCCCAGCACACCCACCAGGTTCGCGTAAGCGGTGACGGAGAAAGCGGTTGAGAATTTGGCTCTGGCGCCGAAAATGACGTTGACAATGGCGAGGCCCACCCCTGCGATGATCAGCAGAATGATCGGTACTGCCAGGAACCCCACGAGGTGGGTGAAGATCGTGCCGATCTTCGCGCCTTGACTCACCGCCGCGTCGATCTGTTCCGGGGTCATGCTCGCGCCGCGGCTGCTGTTTGCAATCTGGTTCCGAATGATTCGCTCGATACCGATCTTGGCCAGCATAATCTCCGAGAAGGCTATGGTAGAGAGGATGCCCAGTACGAGTGGAGCCAGAAAGTCAGGCTTGCGCACGATATCCGCAAAGGTCTCCCCGGGAGAAAAGAAAACGCCAACCACGCGCGATACGAACGACTGCGGAGCCTGGTCTTCGGGCAGTACGGCAGAACTGGCGGTACCCATTTCGTCCCCTCCCTATCGAATGCGCCGTCGAGGGCGGCTTCAGGCGCTTCACTCTACCATAATCGAACGGCTCAGCGGCGAGAAACTGACGCCCCCGATTCCCCCTGATTCGGCCGATCAGGATAAACTCGGGATTTAGGAATCGAGAGGACGTCGAAACTTACAACGAACCCATGGGCAGCTAGATCTAGCTCTTACATGAGAGATGGAGACAAAGCGCCGTCGGCGTCAGTCGTGCGGCCTCTTGCCAACGAACCTGTGTAAACGGAACCGTTGATGAACACTAGCGCCCAAGCGCAAGGACCCGATCAATCCGAGGCCGGCCAAAGCAAGCAGCACACCAGCTGGGTGACGCTGTTCCAAGGCATACGACCCTTTGATCGCGCCGTTGCGATCCGCGATGCTCTGGCTGGAATCGAGGTGGCAGCGATGAACATCCCGCAGGCGCTCGGCTACACGAAGATTGCCGGCACTCCCGTCGTCACCGGACTTTACACCCTGTTGCTGCCGCTGGTGGCATTCGCCACCTTCGGTTCCTCGCGATATCTGGTGGTGGCTGCGGACTCTGCCACCGCGGCCATTCTGGCCGGCCGTGTCTCCGGCATGGCGCCGGTCGCGAGCCCGAAATACGTGGCGCTGGCGGGGCTGGTGGCGTTGCTGACCGCAGGAATGCTGCTGGTGGCGAGGGCGCTCAGGCTGGGTTTTCTGGCTGACTTCCTCTCGCGGACGGTGCTGGTGGGCTTTCTCACCGGAGTGGGATTCCAGGTCGGCATTGCCGTGCTCGGCGAAATGCTCGGTGTCCAGGTTCATTCCCGCAGAACGGTCGGACAACTCGCCGAGGTTCTCCGCAGTCTGCCCCAGGTTCACCTGCCGACATTGGCCGTCTCGGCGGTCGTCGTGGCCGGTCTCCTTGCGAGCCACCGGTTTGCGCCGAGGGTTCCGGGCCCCTTGATCGCGGTGGTGGTAGCGGAGGCGGCGAGCGTCACCTGGAACTTTGCCGGTCGCGGCATCTCACTTATCGGGTCGGTGGCCGGCGGCCTGCCGCATCTGGGTCTCCCCGATGTGAGCTGGAAGGACATCGGGCCGCTGATTCCCGTAGCCGCATCGTGTTTTGTGATGATCGTTGCCCAGAGCGCGGCCACGGCCCGCGTCTACGCCGTACGACACCATCAGCACCTGGACGAGAATACTGATCTCCTCGGCCTCTCGGCAGCCAACGCCGCCGCGGCCTTCAGCGGGACCTTCGTGGTAAACGGCAGTCCCACCCAAACCGCCATGGTCGAGAGCTCCGGCGGACGAAGCCAGGTGGCGCACCTGGCCACGGCGGCGGTGGTGGCACTGGTACTCCTCTTTCTGACCCGGCCCTTGCAATATCTTCCCCAATGCGTCCTGGGCGCCTTGGTGTTCATCATTGCCATCCGGCTGGTTGATCTGCGCGGTCTGCAGGGCATGCGCCAGGAGAGTCCGGGTGAGTGTGCCCTGGCCTTGACCACCGCCGCCGTCGTGGTCCTGGTCGGCGTCGAACAGGGTATCGTGCTGGCGATGGTGCTGTCCCTGCTCCGCATTGTGGGGCACAGCTATCATCCTCACACGGCAGTGCTGGTGCAGGAGCAAGGAGGAATTTGGCGGTTGACCCCCGTCGTGCCGGGTGCCGTCACCGAGCCGGGGCTCGTGGTCTACCGCTTTGGGGCGCCGCTCTTCTACGCCAATGCCGGCCGGTTTGCGGAAGAGGTTCGCACCCTGGTAGGGCCTTCACCGTCACCGGTGCGCTGGCTGGTGGTGGATGCCGGTGCGATCACGCGTGTGGACTACAGCGCCGCGCGTGTGCTGCGGGAACTCCAGCAGGACCTCGACCGGCAGGGTGTAGGACTGGTGTTGGCGCACGTGCAGTCAGACCTGAAACCTGACCTGGACCGGCACCACCTGACGGACGTCATTGGCCCGAATCGGATCTTCGATACCTTGCATGAGGCCCTGGCAGCGCTGCGAACGTTATGAAAAAGCGCACCCGGCAGTCGCCCGCCCTTCCGCCCGGCTCGGCTGAAAAGTTGGAAGCTGCCCTCAAGAAGGCGCGCACGGCCGAGCAGCTCAAGCGCGTGATGTGTCTGTGGCTGCGGGCATCGTTGCGGTTGACGTCGGCCGAGGTGGGAAAGGCGATCGGATGGTCGGCGGGCGCCGTCCAGCGCCTGCAGTGGCGCTACCTGCACGAGGGCGAGGCCGTACTCCATGGGCCGGGACGGGGCGGCCGCCGCCACCAATACTTGACCTTTGAAGCCGAGCGCGACCTTCTGGACCGCCTGCGATCCGAGACCGGCCCCGACGGCGTCCTGAAGGCAGCCGCCATTCACCTGGCCTATGAGAAGGCCGCCGGCCGTACCGTGCCGAAGTCCACCGTGTACCGGATGCTGGCCCGCCACGGCTGGCGCAAGTCCGCCGTGGGGTCCGTCAAGCCCAAAAAGAAAGACACCCTCGTCCAGGTGAGAGGCGCGCCGATGGGCTGAAGATTGGCGCCGGCCATCGAAGATCGTCGGCGCCATTCTGTTCGGGAAAGGGGGCTGTGAGCATCTCCATTTTGGGAGATCTCTCGCCACCTCGGGTGGCGACGACATCGCTTTTTATGTCGTCGCCAAACCCGCGAGCCAAAGCTAAGCTAGGCATGTGCCACCACGACGGCCTCACTTATATGGCCACAATCACCTTCACTACCTGACCGCGAACGTCGACCGGCGCGCTCGCCTCTTTGACTCTGACCGCTTCAAACTAAGCTTCGTCCAAACGCTCGGTGATTTGCAGCGGGGCGGGTACGACATGAACATCTGGAGCGAGAAGAAACGGCTTGAGAAGCTCACCTACATGCACCACAACCCGGTGAAACGAGGCCTTGTGAGCCAGCCGGGCGATTGGCCCTGGTCAAGCTGGCATTTCTATTATCGAGAAGACAGCTCCATTTTGCCGATGGACCCTATGGCTTGAGGCGGGGAAAATGAAAGGGGCGACGACATAAAGAGCGATGTCGTCGCCACCCAGAGGTTTGGTGTTGTCACTGGTTCATATTCCAAATATCGACGTGCCACTTCCAGTGCGCGTCTTCTTGCTTCCACTGGACGACGTACTTGGCGGTCACGGTATCTCCCCCGCCCACAAGCAGCTCGGCGCGGCCAATCTCAAAAATTCTGTCTGCGACTGCTTCGGCATCTACTGTCGTAAGTTTGACACTCTTGAGTCCGAGAGCCGCGATGGCTGCCTGCCAAAATGCCTTGATTTGTTCGCGGCCCTCGACCATCCCGGCCCCCGGAGGTAGAACCCGGGCATCCGTTGTATAAACCCTGTCCAATCCGTTGATGTTTTGCCTTCCCACCACGTCTAAGTTGAACTGATCGTTTGTCTGCCGCATGGCAGCGAGGACCGTTTCAGGGACGTTCATGACCCACTCTCCGGGGCGCTGGTTGCGCGAGTACAGATCAAATTAGCACGCGGAATATACACCCCGCTGGCCTCTATTCGCAACGATAATGACACGAAAATGGCAGCCTGGCGCAGCCCGCGCCCAGGTCTCGCACGTATGAATAGGGCGAGGAAAACGCGATCGGCCAACGGGTGGCGGGCGCAGGCTCGCCTTGGATCGGGGCCTCCCGCGGCTGGCGCATACATTGCCTTTGATATATGCGCCGCCGGACGCTCCTTTTCGCTCCAAATGCAGCTTCCCGGAGACGCCTGCACCAGCTTCAAAGCACTGTACGAAGCTCTAGGATAATTCGAAGCAGACCTTCACCAGCGTACCCATCTCGACGATAATATACTTTCCCTCGCGTGGCGGAGCTGGAAGCCTCTGCCACATGCGGGGATCTGACTAACGGATTAGACTCAACGGCAGTTCGAGGGAGGAATGGTTCGATTCGATGATGCGCACAGAGCTGTTCATTATCCGCCTGATCGTCGTTCTCGCATTTGGATTCGGCCGTCCATCTTGATCGGGATCGGTATCGCGATCCTCTCCGTCATCGTGGCCGCATGGATCGAGGTCGCAGTGGCCGGAATGCCTCGTGTTCCGGCGGTTCCGCAGATCTATCCGAACAACTTTGCGGGGCCGCACGGCTTTCCCGTATGGGTGCGCTACTGTCACTTCTTCAATTTTCTTTTTGTGACGATGCTGATTCGGAGCGGGCTTTCGATCCTGATGGACCACCCTCGTCTCTATTTCAATGATGGCTGCACACCGGGAAGCGAATGGATTCGGTTCACGCCATTGAAAGTTCCACGGGATCGCATTTGGACCGCGAAAGATGATGCGCGCTACATTTCGCCTCTGGTGGGCACGCCGGGCTACCGCCACACCATCGGCTTGGCGCGGGTCTGGCACTTCATCGATGTGCACGGCTTTATCGTGACCGGCATCGTGTTCATTGTCATGCTCTTCAGCACCGAGCAGTGGCAACGCATTGTGCCAACGTCACCGCTCGTGCTCTTGCAAGCTTGGGCCACCTTCGTTCACTACGCGACCTTTCACTTGCCGGCGGAGCCAAACGGCTTTTATGGCTACAACGCACTGCAACAGATCGCCTATTTTACCGCGGTGTTTGTGTTCGGCCCGCTGGCCATTGCGACCGGGATCGCGATGTCTCCTGCGGTGGTCAACCGGTTTCCGTGGTACGCGCGGATCTTTGGGGGCCGGCAATCAGCCCGTTCTATCCACTTCCTGATTATGTTCAGCTTCCTTTCATTCTTGGTCGTGCACGTGACGCTGATCGTGATGACGGGATTCGCCCGCAATATGAACCACATTGTGATGGGCACCGACGATCAGAGGCTTGTCGGCATGTACCTCGGATTCGTCGGAATCGGCGTGGTGGTGCTTTCGTGGATCGTGGCACACCACATTTCTTGGCGCCATCCGCGCGGAGTACAGCACGCCCTGAAGTCGGTGACGTATCCAATGCAGCTTCTTACGCTGAATCGGCTCCTGCCGCAGCAGAAATATACGGAAAAGCAAATCTCTCCGTTCTTCTGGCCCAATGGAAAGATGCCAATCCGCGATGACTGGAAGCGCTTGGCAGAGGGCGGATTCGAAGCTTTCCGGCTCAAGGTCGGAGGGCTGGTCAAAAACCCGGGGGAGCTTTCTCTCGCCGAGCTGGAGCGCTTAGGTGAGGTCGAACACATCACGATGCATCATTGCATCCAGGGGTGGACGGGTATTGCTCAATGGGGCGGGATTCCTATGCAGAAGCTTATTGATCTCGTGCAGCCAGAACCGGAAGCGAAAGTTGTGGCTTTTTTTTCCTTTGGCGAAGCTCTTTATGGCGGACCTTACTACGACACACAGAGGCTGGAGAACGTGCAAAAGCCGCAATGTCTGCTAGCTTCGCGGATGAACGGGGATCGGCTTCCGCAGGTGTACGGAGCGCCCCTGCGGCTGCGAGTAGAAAATCAGCTGGGCTACAAGATGGTGAAATGGATCGAGCGCATCGACTTCATTGAATCCGAAAAATCGCTTGGCAAAGGAGAGGGCGGCAAGAACGAAGACGACGAGTATTTCGACCTGCTGCCCAATATTTGATGCGGAATCGCGGTTCTTTCGCACAGGAACATGCCGGCGCCGACCATGTTTTTTCGTTCTTCCGGAAGTTGCGGCTCGATTGGCTGCTGCGTCACTTTCCGCCGCGAGTTGTACGCTCCCTCTATGTGTTTGTAAACGGCTTCATCACGATCGGGGTGCTTGCGCTGCTGGCGGTTGTGAGCCGGAACCCCTTTGTCTTTCCGTCGCTCGGCCCCACGGCGTATCTCTTGTTCTTTACCCCTCTCGGCAGGACCTCAAGCCCGCGAAATACCATTTCCGGCCATGCGGTGGGTCTCATCTGCGGCTATGTAGCATTCGTTGCCACCGGCGCCGGAGCCCTGCCATTCGGAGTGCATCCAGGAATTTTCTGGCCAAGAATCCTGGCAGCAGCTCTTTCGCTCTCGGCTACAGGCGCATTCATGGTTCTTCTTGACATTAGCCATCCGCCGGCAGGCGCCACGACGCTGATCGTCTCGCTTGGGATTATTTCAAAGCCGCGTGAAGTGGCCGTTATCGAGGTGGCGGTCTTCTTGCTCGTGGCTCAGGCTCTGGCGATCAACCGACTCGCAGGATTAGCGTATCCGTTGTGGAGGTCTCCTGCTCAAATCAAAGAGTGAGGGTGGAAAGGGGCGGGCTGGCGCATCGATAATGGCGTCGGCGTTGCACAACTTAGCGACACTCCACCGCGTGCGTGCCGGGCGCGGGCACGCCTTGGATCGGGGCCTCCCGCGGCTGAAGCATACATTGCCTTTGATGTATGCGCCGCCGGACGCTCCTTTTCGCTCCAAATGCAGCGACGACATGAAAGGCGATGTCGTCGCCACCCGCGAAAGAACGAGGCGCCTCAGCCGGGACATGGCAGCAGCGTACCGGCAATCGCCACGTCGTTCAAGGCCTGAAAAGCCGCAGACCGAAGAGCGCGGTCTGCGCTCTATGTGAACTATCAAAAGCCCAGCTTCGCGACTGACAGCGAGATCACCGATGACGACGTGATGGTGCGCTCCAACGGCAGCGAAATCGTGGGCTTTGCGATCCTGCACGCAAGCCAGCGCTCCTGAAGTAGCCCACCACTTTGAAGGATTCGGCATCCTCAACTGTTTGAGGCGGGCTTTTTGTCTGCTGTTCCCAGGTTGTTTAAGCAATCGCCCAAACGAGCAAAAGGGATCCATGGTCTGGCACCATTCGCAGTTGGCATAGCGGCGATCAGGATGGCTTCGACCTCGTTCCTCAATTTCGAGCCTAAGGGTGCATTCCCTTTGTAGAAAAGAATGGGACGAAGTCCCTTTGTTGCTTTTCAACGGTGAACCAAGAGTCATCTTGACGGGAATAGGATACCGAGCGTGCGCGACGGCGACCGAAGGGCCCACGAGCCCATGGCAATAACAGCGAAAAAGAGCGGCGCGATGAATTGACCCGTTTTGTCGCCCGTCGCTATCCACGATGCGGCCGCGCCAGTCATTTCAAAAAAGATTCCCGCATAAGCCCACTCCTTCAGCCGCGGGAAGCCGGGGACGACCAAAGCTACACCTGCGAGGAGCTTCCAGGTTCCGATGATCGTGAGCAGGTACGCTGGGTAACCGAGCTGTGCCACGATATCGACCACGGGCTCGCCGGCCACAAGCACGGCTCGCCCACGTATCAAGTCCGTTATGCCACCGACGAGAAGCTCGAACTCGATGATTGCGGTGGTCACCCAATAGCCAATTGTTCTGAGTTTCAACATTCGCACTTCTTCCGCCTGTCTGGCACGGATTGAGGTCTGGGCGCTGAATGTTTTTTCGACCTGGACTTCACGGGGGAGCCAGAGTCCCGAGGTCACGCTCTTAACCGGAATTTCCGTTATGGACCTCCGGCCCGACCGGCAACCTACCACTTGACCGGCGCAAATGCAACCGCAAGCTGGGTCGAACAGTGAACGCGCCACCGAACACGCTCGTCTGGCCTCCTTGAGCCTGCCGAGGGCCGAATCTGACTGTCTCCCGACCGATTCGGCCGACACGTGTCTTTCTTCCTCCGCTGTTCCTCTGAAGTCCGCCCGTTCGCTGGCTCGTCTACCCGGCAGGCAAGGGCAGCAACTCGATCCGCCTCAGGCAAATGCACATCGTCCAGCTGAACCGGGCAGGCCGCCACCGAGGCCTTGTCCAGGGCGAAATTGTTGTAGCTCGACCAGCGCCAGTCCTCCGGTTTCGCAGCCAGCCCTCTGCGCACCGGGTTCAGGTGCATGTACACCAGCCGGTCCCTGAACTCCCCGGCATGGCGCACGAAGCGGTCCCAGAACTGGTGCTGCCACACTGTCCCCGTCGTGTGCCGCTTCCGATTCAACGACCTCGCCGAAATCCATTTGATATCCTGAACCACTCGCGAAATGGTGAGCGGATAGGCTGTCCAGATCAGCGCGTGCCAGTGGCCGACGCCATTATAGACGCGCTACGCTTGATTTATATCTTTAGAACGCAACTTTATCATAAAAACTCAAACATGTGCAATTCCTTTACACTTTTGTGTGCAGATCACCCGGTTTAGGCAGGTTCGCTTCCCTGGCTTAGAAGATGGCCCTATGTTGCACTGCCTGCTTTGTTTCCAGGCTGAAGCGGGGTTCCGAAGGGCCGCCGTCGAGGATTTGGCCGGCGAGGTATTCGCCCACGCTGGGTCCGTGCTTGAACCCGTGGCCCGACCCTCCACCCGCAAGCCACACATTCTGAAGGGTTGGATGGCGGTCGAGGAGAAAATCGCCGCTTGAAGTGTTCTCATACTGGCAGACGCGGCTTTCGACCACGGGAGCCCCGGCCAGGGCGGGAAATACCTTGGCTAAGTACTGGCTCGCCTGTGAGATACCTTCAGCCGTGGGCAGGCGGCTGCCGGTGTCGGGGTCGAAACCTGGGCCGTGACGGTCGATGGCCAGCTTGAGGCCGCGGCTATCGAGGCCGGGCATGCCGTAGGCCTCCTCAGCCAGATCGATCCAGGTGGGCAGCGCCGGAGGCCTGAAGCGGGTGTCGCCTGGGGGTACGCCGAAGAAGAATACCTCCTGACGGGTGTTAAAGATACGGTCTCCGAGCAAGTCCGGAAAGAGCTTGCCGAGCCAGGGTCCGCAGGCGAAAACGAACACACCTGAGCCGTGGGCTCCGCCGGCGCCGCTCGGGGCCGCATCCAGGGCCAACCGAATCGCCCTAATCGCCGTAATCGCCGTAATAGATTGACCGTCTTCGACTTGGACCTCTTCGAGGCGGGTTGCTCCCTCTGGGGCGGCTGGAGGAATCACGGCAGCGTGCTGGCATTCGACCCCCTCGCGGACGGCCTGCTCCACCACCGCCGCTACCGCCCGTCGAGCCATCAGCACGCCACTCTCGGGCTCGAGCAGTCCCCAGCTAATCGATTCATTTAAGGCGATTTGAGGGTACAGCCTGGTGAGTTCAGGACGGGAGAGGGTCTGGTGGGGCACGCCCAGGCGCTCGAAGGTCGCCAGGCTACGGGCAAGGTAGGAGCCGCCGGCGTGATCCGCGTCCCGGCCAAGCCAGACCACTCCGGTGCGGTGAAACAGCGGCTGTCCTGTGAGTGCAAAGAGCTCCTGCCACCGGGGGAGAGCACGCATCGAGGAACGGGTGTAGATCTCGTTCTGGCCGTAACCCATACGTATGATTCGAGATTCACCGCCGGAGCTGGCGCGGTTGTGGGCGGGCCCGTGGGCGTCCACGAGCGCCACCCGCAAGCCGCGGCGCCGGAGATGTAGGGCGGTCCAGGCGCCAAACGTCCCGGCTCCGATGACTACGGCGTCAAATCCTTTTGGCATATGCATTTACGTGACCAATAGCCTCGGCGGACCGGACCTCAATCGGGGGCGCAAGTCGCGAGAGCTCAGGTCAAACAGGGTCAGATCGGGCGCCGCCGGATTTGGTGTAAGGGGCCATACCAAGTGGTGTAATTCTCGATGGCGGAGCGCTCGAGCGTCCGGGGGGCATCGCCGAGGGATAATCGTGTAAGTCATTGTATCAAAACGATTAATCTAAATTTGGCGCCGCAGCAAAGTTTGGAATCCTCCGTGCCCTTGGGAAGGCGGAAGCTAATCTCAAGGAGGGTTCAATCCCTATGAAGAAGTTGTTCACTTTGCTTTTCGCCGCTGCTCTCGCGATCTCGCTCGCTATGCCGGTTTTCGCTCAGGATGCTGCTCAAGGCTCCACTGACCAATCTATGTCTTCAACCACCAAGAAAGAAAAGAAGACCAAGAAGCAGAAGAAAACCAAGGCGCCAAAGGATACTTCAGCTCCGGCGCAGTAAGCCTCGATTAATCCATAGATTACGATCGGCCGGGCTCAGGGTTTTAGACTCCGAGCCCGGTTTCGTTTTTCGGTCCCAAGACTCGACCGGAGGTACCCTCACTCTCGCCGCTCCCACACCAACACCATCTCAACGGAGCTGGCGGCCACATACTTTCCATTCGGTGAGAAGGCCACTGTAAGGAGCGGGTTCCGGCTCTCTTCGAGGGTTTGCAGCAAACGTCCATTCTCCGCCGACCAAACGCGAAGAGTCTTATCCTCACCAACCGAAGCGATCCATTTTCCATCCGGAGAGAATTCAGCCCAATGCACAGGGCCGGCATGCCCACTGAGTGTCTGGAGCAGCTTCCACTCCGGGACCGACCACACCCGCACCTCGCCGTCTTCGCAGGCGGTGACGACTCTCCGGCCGTCACGCGAAAAACTCATGCTCAGAACACTCGCGTGGTGGCCGGCGAGCACATCGACGAACTTCTTCTCTCGGACGTCCACCACCATCGGGTCCGCCGAGGCGTTCCCTTCTACCCGTGCCAACAGGAGCCAGCGGTCATCCGGCGAGAACGTGAACAGACCCGGCTTATGGGCCAGCTCAGCCAGGGCAAGTTCGGCTCCATGGCCGTTGCTCGGGTTCCAGACCGTGACCTTGCCGTCCTTGTACATGCCGACGCTGCCGATCTCAGGAAGATAGAGGATCGGTGAGAATCCACCCGTCGCTCCTACCGAGTTCACCTTGCCGGACAGGCTGTCCTGGTCGACGTCCCACTGGAAGGCCAACAGGGGCGTCCGCCGGGCAAAGGACTCACCCTTGGCCTGGTACCCGCCCCGGGCGAGCAAAAGAAGGGTTGTAGGCGAAAGAAAATTGGCGGACTCAAACTCAAGGTCCATAATGCCGACGAAGCGCGGCCTCAGAACTTTGTTGACGGAGCCTCCGCGCAGGTCCAGCAAGGCCACCCGATCGCCGGCGATCACCGCCAGGCGCTCCGAGTCCGGAGAAAAGGCCGCGGCGGGTGAGTATCTCAGAGCCAGATGACCCTCCACCCGGCAGTGGGCTGCAAACACGGGCTCAGACGGGGCGCTGACCACGGTCTCTGCCTGGCGGGAGGGCGCCATAGATGGCACAAACAAGCACGCCAGCAGAGTCAGCACGAAGCGATGGAGAGTGGGCCAGCGATCCCGCGCGCCGAGAGCCGTTATGGCGCCACCGGGCCGCACGAGGCGAGAGTTTCGCCGGGCCGACACTAGACGATCTCCCCTCGCGTGATGCGTTCCACAAGCTCGCCATCGGCTTCGAGGAATTTATAGGTCGCAAGCTCACTTCGCCGCACCCAGGCAATGGCTTCGAACACCTGGTTGCGGGGCTTTCCCCGGAACCTGTCGACGCGGAAGAAGGCCACCTCGACGTGCCGGTCCGGATAGCGATGCCGCAGCCGAAAGACCTCCGCGCCGATCTCGGCGCGGATACCCAGCTCCTCGTGGAGCTCGCGCTCTAAGGCTTCCTCAAAGCTCTCTCCCTCGCGAACCTTGCCGCCCGCAAACTCCCACTCGAGCCCGTAAGTGTCCGAGTGGTGCCGCTGACAGATCAGAATGCGGTCGCGGCGAATCAGGATGCCCGCCGCCACCGGAATGGGCCTGTTCATGGAGGAACGATAGGGGAAAGGGCCGATCCACCTTTCCCGGATCGCCCGGCCAGCAAGACCCTGACCCTTGATCGTATCATTGGTCCGGAAAGGCCGTCGATGAAGCCTGAAGTGTAGCGAGGCGGGCGGTTCGCCTTGGGCAGAGCGAAACGGCTCAGCGTGACAGTGTAGCCGACTTGGGTGACATGCTGGGGCTGGGGTTAGCGAATGGCGTCAAGAGTCAAATATGGTGGGGTTTCCGTTGAGCTCTGCTTTTTCCGCCTGAATGGCCTCAAGAAATGGGCTTGAGCGCCAAAGTGCTGTTGATTATAAAGGAGATTCCAGCTTTGGAATGGCTTGGAATGTAGCCCCTACTTTGTTGATTCTAAAGGACATTCCGGCTTTGGCATTTTGAGATTTCCACCATCAAGCCATGGCGCGCCTGGTCCGCTTCTACGACCAGAACCACCTTCACTTCATCACCACCAGCACCTATCACCGGGCACGCCTCTTTGATGCCGAACTCTTCCGCAACCTTTTCGTGCATGCCCTCGGCCAGGCTCGCGATTCGCTCGCCTTCCGGCTCATTGGGTATGTTGTGATGCCGGAGCATGTTCATCTGCTCCTGTGGCCGGCCCCCGAGGCCGATCCCTCTCGAATCCTCCAGTCCCTGAAGGTGCGGACGGCCATGGCCGTCCCGGCCACGCTGCGGAAGTCGCACGCTCAGCCCTAGTGCGCCCGGATGCTGGCTCGCAGGCCGCTCACCGGGTTTGACAAGGCGATTCCACAACCTGAATATCTGCAGTGACACCAAGACGCGTGAGAAACTGGAGTATACGCATGGCAACCCGGTCAAGCGGAGGCTCGTCTCTTCGCCCGAACAGTGGCCCTGGTCTAGCATCCGATACTACCATCTCGAGATGATTCTCTGCTGACCATGGATCGCATGCCGTCATCGCAGACACGGCAAACCGCGCCGCGTCGGCGCCACCCGATGTGGTCGGAGGGGAGCGCTTGGGCGGGGAATTTGGCCCTGGCCAAGCCGACACTTTGCATACAAACTTTTGACATCCGGTTGACAAGCGATGCGCAGGGTTGGGTGTATCTTGCTTGCTCCGGCTCCAGGAGAATCAGCTACGGGGCCCAATCCAAGTGATTTGCGATGCGGGAGGAGAGAAACTGATTGCATACTGAGAATTCAAATTTCACAATGCATACTCTTTTTGACCTCTTCGGGTACGGTTGCCGTCGCCTGGGCGTGCCGCATAACTTGAGTTTCGCGCTGGCTGCGCTCATTGCTCTTACTCTGACGGTCTCCCGTCCGGCGCTTGGCCAAACTGAAACTGTGCTTCACAGCTTTAGCGGCAAGGACGGCTCTCTGCCGGGGCAACGGCTGACGCTTGACAGTGCTGGCAATCTATATGGGTCAACTGTAGGGAACTTTCCCTCCATCGGCTCTATCTTTGAGCTGACTCCAACCGGCGCATTGAAGGTGCTCTACGCGTTCACGGATGGCCAGAATAGGCTTTTTACCACCGGCAGATTAGTCTTGGATAGTCACGGCAACCTGTATGGCGTCGATCAGACTGGCGGACAATTCGGCGAAGGCTCTATCTTTAACCTGACCCCATCCGGAGTTTTCACCGTCCTCTACAGCTTCACCGGCGAAGGAGACGGGGCCTTCCCCAATGGCGTGATCTCCGATCAGCAGGGGAACTTCTACGGTACAACAAACCAGGGCGGCACGTTCAACCAAGGCACGGTGTTTAGGTTCAGGCCCGGCCGTGGCGTGACGGTCCTGTATACCTTCATGGGCCAGGCGGATGGGGGCGAGCCGTTTGATAGTGCGCTTTACCGCGATCCTCAGGGCAATTTATACGGCACCACCATGTTCGACGGAGGAATTATGAGTCTCGGAGTGATATTCAAGGTCACTCCCGATGGGACCGAATCGGTACTGCACACGTTTCTCGGCGGAAGCGACGGAGCGCATCCCAAGGGCAGCCTGATCTCCGATGGCAAAGGGAATCTCTACGGCTCAACCTCTTCCGGCGAACGCTTGAGCGGCGGCACCGTGTTCCGGATCACTACGTCAGGCGTGCTGACCGAACTGCATACCTTCTCCGGGCCGGATGGATATGACCCCAACGCTGGGTTGGCCATGGACGCCCAGGGCAACCTTTTTGGGACAACCTTTTCTGGCGGCTCGTCAAACGAAGGCGTCGTCTTTGAGATAACTCCACAGGATACCGAAACAGTGCTCCATGATTTTTCAGGCACCGACGGTTCTACCCCTTACAACGGTTTGATAACCGACCCACTGGGCAACCTTTATGGCACGACTGGCTTCGGCGGCGTCTTCAACCAAGGTACAGTGTTCAAGGTAACGCAGTAGCTGACCACAAGCATTTCTGTATCACGCTATTTTCTCCGCTGACGATGCGTGACGGCGCCGCGCGGTGAGGTATGCGGGCCCGGGCTTGCAATCAAGCCATGGCGCACCTGGTGCGCTACTACGACCAGCCCGCGTAGCGCAGGGCTCGCCTTCAGCCCTGCGGTTTTCAGGTTGGTTGGATCACACGAGCTGCAAGAAATAGAAGCCGCAGAGCTTGAGAAACGAGCCCTGCGCCATGTACTTCCGATACTATCATCTCGAAGATAATTCTCTGCTGATCATGGATCGCATGCCGTAATCGCCGACACGGCAAACCGCACCGGGTCTGTGCCACCCTGACCCGAAATCATGGAAGAAAAACTCGAGATTTCCGTCCAACCAAGATAGGTCTTGTTGGCCCGGACTCCTGACGGCGCATCGCCGACGAATGTCGCTTTAGAAGTGCGCTGTTTTCGCCTGCGGACCCTTGAATCCTGTTTTTCTAACTCTCATTTAAGAAAGGAAACTATCGTCGCATGCCCTCGCAAGGATGGGGTTTACGTCTCTTCTTAAGTGCCGGGTTCCTGCTCGCAGCCGTCTTCTTGCCTTCATCTTCAGCGCGGGCTCAAAATCCAGGGGGAACACTCCAAGGCGTGATCCAGGATGCAAAGGGCGGTCGAGTGCCCTCAGCCGGCATCGTGGTTCGAGCGCCCGAGTCAGCCGTTGAGCGTCAAACGAAGGCCGACACGCGCGGAGAATTTCGCCTTGATGGTCTTCAGCCGGGCACCTATCAAGTAAGGGTGAATGCCCAGGGGTTTGCCGGGGCCCTCGCGGCGGTGACCATCGCCGTGAGCTCGGCGCGCAACATTACGGTGACGCTGCAGCCGGAGAGTCTGCACCAGACCGTCAACGTGCAAGGACTGGCTTCGTCGATCACTACCCAGCCGATCGACACCACCAGCACCGTGCACGGCGGCGTGGTCACGGGCCAGGATCTGGAGACCATCCCTCTGGCTGCCCGCAGCTTTGCCAACATCGCCTACCTCGTTCCGGGAACGGAACCGGTGGAACCCTCTGACCCGACCAAGGCGCGCATCACGGCGGTCTCCACGGGGGGCAGCTCAGGTTTGAACAATCAGCTTTCCGTGGATGGCGGGGACAATTCGGACGACTACATCGGAGGGTTCCTGCAGAATTTCTCGCCGGATGACGTTCAGGAATTCGCGGTGCGTACCGCGCAGCAAAACGCGGATACGGGCCGCACCACGGCCGGCTCCGTCGTGATTACCACCCGGCGTGGCACCGACCAGTGGCACGGCGATTTTGCCTTCTACGAGCGGGCGGCGGCGCTGAACGCACGCTTTCCGATTGACAATCCTCCGCCCGCGCCCAAACAGCCTTTCTCAAGACAGAATTACATCGGAGACTTGGGCGGGCCCATCCTGAAAAGCAAGGTCTGGTTTTTCGCCTCGCTGGAGGCGGTCCGGGAGAATGCCAGCATCGCCTACAGTCCGGCCAGTCTGACACAGTTCAACGCCCTGGCATCGCTGGCCTCGCAAGGCCTGATTCCCGGCGTGAGCTCGATCCCCGTACCGCCGAACGTGCCGGTTCCGTTCCGCGACTACTTGAGCTCCTTGCGCCTGGACTGGTCGCAATCATCGCGCTCGCAGTGGTTTCTGCGCGTCTCGAATGACAACTACAGCACTCGAAATGACTTCGTGCAGCAGGGCACCCTGCCTTCAACGGGGGCTACCTCCGGCTCTAACTATTTCACCGGCGTACTCAGCAATCAGTACTCGTTCAGCCCGACGTGGCTCGGATCGTTTACCTTCGACGGCAGTTTCCTGCGCCGTACGGAGACGCGCAACTCCTACCTGGGCTTCGCGCTGGCTTTCCCGTTCAGCTCCACCTACAAGACCATCTCGGGCTTCGAGACTTTTGGAGACAACCAGTTCGTGACACCGATTACCGCTTTTCCGGTCCTGCGCAAGCAGGAAAAATACCAGTTTCGCTACGACGCGACCCACGCTTCGGGCGGAAACGCTCCCCGCTTCGGCGTCGACTTCATCCATGAGCCTGTGTTGAGCGGCGCTCTGGCCGCGACCGCCGAAAACCTGACCGTCTTCCCGCTCGATCCGACCGATTACGTTGCCGACCCGTCGCAGTTTTCCGCTGACCTCGTCTGCGCCGCCAACGCCACTCCGGGAGCCACGTGTATGTCGACGCCGGCCGGCAACGGCAGCTTCTCTCAGAACGTTCAGCGTCTCGGATTCTACTTCGAGAACTCATGGAGGGAAACGCCGCACCTCACGATCAACTATGGCATGCGCTATGACACAACCTTTGGCCTCTTCACGGCTTCGGGCCGCTCACAGTTACAGAATCCTGCCCTGGCGACCCTCCAAGTTCTCGACATACCGCTCGCAACCGGCGCGCCTCACGACTATCGCGGGGCGGTTGCGCCGCGTCTCGGCGTCGCTTATTCTCCCGGCAGCCGCTTCAACACCGTGATCCGCGCCGGCTTTGGTCTTTTCTACAACGACCTGGCTCAGAACGGCTGGGTGACGGCGTTTCAGGCCGTCAATGAGGCCCCAGCGCAATGCGCCAATCCAGGGGACGTTGGCTGCATCCCGGCGGGCGGCGACGGAGCCATCATCGATCCACAATACAAAACGCCCTACGCCATTCATGTTACCGCGGGCGTTCAGCACGCCTTCAATCCAAAATGGAACTTGACTGCGGATTGGACCCACGAGCAGGGCGTCCACTCGTATGCTCGCTATCAATACCAGGCGGGTTACACGCTGTTTTCGCCGCTCTTCCCGCCGGATGTTGCGGATCAGATGAACAACGTCCCCAACATGACTGTTTTCCGCTCGGACAACCGCTCCCGTTACGACGGAATGTCGGTCCGCCTGCAAGGAAATGTCTCGAACCGGCTGAACCTGGTTGTGAACTATACGCTTTCGAGCGCCAAGACTTGGGGCTGCGTGCTCGGTGAGCTGTTTGACTACGTGGACGGGGTCTGTAACCCCTTGCACGCTTTTGGGCCCGGTGATTTCGGCCCCTCCGGTGAAGACGTCACCGATCGATTCGTGGTGGCAGGCGTGTTCCACATTCCCGCCGGGTTCCAGATCTCTTTGCTAGGGCAGGCCGAGAGCGCACGGCCAATCACCTTGACGACGCCAGTGGACGTGAATGGCACGGGTGATGCGGTCGACGATCGCGCCGTGGTCAACGGAGTGCAAACCACCCTCGACCAGTTCCGCTGCACCCCCTATATCCAGTTCGATATGCGGGTCAGCCGGCCATTTACCGTGCACGAGCGCTGGAACGTAAGTCCGTTCATTGAGTTCTTCAATCTTTTCAACCGCAACAACCCCGGCGCAAATTACGTCACAAACATCTCTGCTCTCCCCGTGCCCGTTAACAATCTCTTTAACGCCACCGCCTTTTGCCTGAATGCGGCCTGCACCGAGACCAC
>DATDGP010000016.1:0-10396 GCA_036522035.1 Terriglobales bacterium | reverse complement strand
GAGTGCTGCGGCCTGAGGTCGCGCCCAAACTCATTACTCCCGAGCGCCTCAAGGAGTCCTTGCTCGCCCAAGCGGGTCTCGACGCTCTGCTGGTCATTCCCTTCACCCTTGCTTTCTCTATGACCACGCCCGCCGAGTTTGCCCGCAACATTCTGGCCGGCAGGCTTCGGGCGGCCGAGGTCCACGAAGGCGAGAACTTTCATTTTGGCCACAGGGCGCAGGGTACTACAGGTCGACTCTCTGAGTTGGGACATGAGTTCGGGTTTGTTGTGAAGTCCTATCCGGTCATGATGCTCCGCGGCAGCTTGGTTTCGAGCAGCCATATTCGCCAACTTTTGTCCACGGGAAGAGTCTCTCGCGCGCGTCACTTGTTGAGTCGCGTATTCTCGATTACAGCGGCGCCGGCACCGGGCCGCGGTTACGGCGCCAGGTACACCGTCCCCACCATCAATTTGAGCCGCTATGATGAACTCGTCCCTGGCAACGGCGTGTACCTGACGCGAACCCGCGTGAGCGAGACAACGTTCAATTCGGTTACCAACGTCGGCAATCGCCCGACTTTCGGAGCCGATTCCTTCGCCATCGAAAGTCATCTGCTCGACTTCCACCCCATCGACGTGAGCCCCGAGAGTCCGGTCGAAATCTCGTTT
Organism: Terriglobales bacterium; assembly: GCA_036522035.1. Lineage (GTDB taxonomy): Bacteria > Acidobacteriota > Terriglobia > Terriglobales > Acidobacteriaceae > Angelobacter. The sequence continues at coordinate 9,746 of DATDGP010000016.1, read as the reverse complement.
CTGCAGTGGCGTCGTCCGGAAATAAAGTTTCCTACAGTTGAGGCGTTGCGGGAGCAGATCGGGAAAGACGTAGGGAGAGCACAACGGTACTTCGCTTTGCTCGAATCCCGATCGTAGCGAGGGATTTCTATCCGGTTTGCGCTCCTCCGGTAGGAGGCTCAATTCTTTCCTCACTGCAGAGCTCTTCCTTGCCGTAGGCTTCTCTGGTTGGCGCTCGGGTGAGTTAACCGAAAGCTGATACAATCCCCGGGCCATGGCCACCCCGACAGTCCGGCTGTCTGAAGTCAGCCCTGCACAGAAGCGTACGCTGATCGCCGCGGCGCTCGGTTGGGGTCTGGACGGCTTTGACGTTCTGCTTTACAGCAACGTTCTCGGCCAGGTGGTCGCATCTCTGGGCATCCACTCCAAAGCGATCGCCGGGCTTCCCAACGTTTTTATGCTGCTGGCTTCAGGCATCGGCGGCGTCTTGTTCGGCTTCATCGCGGACCGCTTTGGCCGTACCAAGGCGTTGATGCTGAGTATCCTGACCTACTCGGTTTGCTCGCTCGGCTCCGGCCTGTCGACATCATTGTTTGCGCTCATCTTCTTCCGCTTTGTCCTCGGCCTAGGCATGGGTGGCGAATGGAACACCGGGGCCACCCTGGTGGCGGAGACCTGGCCCACCGACTTGCGTGCGCGCGCCATCGCCATCGTGCAGAGCGCGTGGGCCTGGGGGCTTGCTGGGGCAGCGCTGGTGACATGGGTTGTGCTCGATCTGATGCACCGCAACTGGCGGACCGTATTCTTTGTCGGCCTGCTGCCGGCGCTGGTGACGCTGTGGATCAGAACCAGCGTTCCCGAATCGGAGATGTGGAAGAAGTCTCAAAGCCACGAGAAGACTCCGTTCTCCGAGGTCTTTTCTTCACACCTGCGCCGACCAACCATCTTTCTGTTGCTGATGAACGTCTTTGGGCTCTTCGCCTGGTGGGGCCTTTTTAGCTGGATGCCGCCGTATCTCACCCTTCCCGTCGAAAGGGGCGGACGCGGCTTCGGCCTGATGAGCACCACAACCTTGCTGCTGACGTTGAACCTGGTGGGAATGTTCCCCGGTTATCTGTGCTTCGGATGGATCGCCGACCGGCTTGGGCGTCGGCGCTCGTTGATGCTGTTCACGGTTTCGGCTGCGGTGTTGATTCCGATGTACGCTGCCGCGCGAGCCCAATGGCTGATTCTGATCCTGGGCGTACTGGTGGGATTCTTCGGTACCGGCTTCTTCTCCGGATCGGGTCTGGTGGGCAGCGAGATCTTTCCCACGCGGGTCCGTGCTCGTGCCTTGGGGTTCACCTACAATGGTGCGCGGGCTCTGAGCTCGGTGGCTCCCTACACCATCGGAAAACTGGCCGACACCCACGGGCTAAGCTGGGCTTTTTCTATCTGTGCGGTCGCGTTTCTGTTGACTGCAGCCATGGCTTCGCAGTTGCCGGAAACGCGTGGCAAAGAGCTTGCTTAAGATCTAGTAAAGCTGGCGACTACGTGGCAACATCGACCGGCATTGCATTTTTCCTTGGCCGGCGATTCGCCTGCAGGATTTTCTTGCGCAGCCGCAATGATTTCGGAGTAACCTCCACCATCTCATCGTCGGCAACGAATTCAATCGCCTGCTCGAGCGTGAGCACTTTGTGGGGTACCAGGCGGATGGCTTCATCGGCTGTAGACGCACGCATGTTGGTCAACTTTTTTTCGCGGACCGCGTTGACGTCCAGGTCGACCTCACGGGCGTTCTCACCGACGATCATGCCTTCGTAGAGCTCCACCCCAGGCCCGACGAAAAGCACTCCTCTCTCTTGCAGGCTGAAGAGCGCGTAGGCGGTGGAGAGCCCGGCACGGTCTGCCACCAGCGCACCGGTCATGCGGTGGGGAATCTCACCCAGCCACCCCGTGTGACCGTCAAAAAGCGAGTTCATGATCACTGTACCGCGGGTTTCCGTCAGAAGCTCCGAGCGCAGGCCGATCATACCGCGGCTGGGGATGGTGAACTCCAAGCGCACGCGGCCAGAGCCATGGTTGTGCATCTTGACCATCTGGCCTTTGCGCGACCCTAGTTCCTCGATCACCACGCCGACAAAGCCTTCCGGAATGTCGATGGTCAGCTTCTCTTTGGGCTCCATCAGCTTCCCGTCGATGCGCTTGGTTACGATCTCGGGTTTGCCGACCATCAGTTCATATCCTTCGCGACGCATGGTTTCGATGAGGATAGAAAGCTGCAGTTCGCCCCGGCCCAGCACTTTGAATGAATCAGTGCTATCAGTCTCTTCCACACGCAGAGAGACATTGGTCAGCAATTCCTTCTCGAGACGCTCGCGCAAGTTACGCGAGGTGACGTACGTGCCGTCGCGGCCGGAGAACGGCGAAGTGTTGACGGCAAACTGCATGGCGATCGTGGGCTCGTCGATCACGATGTGCGGCAGGGGCGCCGGCGATTCTAGGTTGGTGATGGTCTCGCCGATGTTGATGCCTTCCACACCGGCGATCGCCACGATATCGCCCAGCTCGGTCTCCGTGATGTCAATACGCTTCAGGCCGCTGAAGGAAAATAGCCGGGTGATCTTGACCTGCTCGAACGAGCCGTCGAGCTTAGCTACCGCTACTTCTTCCCCTGTCCGCAGGGTGCCATTGAATACCCGGGCGATTGCCATTCGTCCCAGATAATCGCTGTAGTCCAGATTGGCGACCAGGATTTGCAGCGAATTCGCTCGATCTCCCGTCGGAAGCGGAATCGTGGCCAGGATCGCATCGAAAAGTGGCCGCAAATCTTCGCCGGCGGAGTCGGTTCCCTCTGAGGCAGTGCCGGCCTTGGCGTTGGTATACAGAACGGGAAAATCGAGCTGATCTTCGCGGGCGTCGAGATCGATAAAGAGGTCGTAAAGCTCGTTCAGCACCTCCTGGGGACGCGCGTCGGGCCGATCAATCTTATTGATCACCACCACCGGCGGCAGTCCGGCCTCGAGCGCCTTGCTCAAGACGTATCGCGTCTGCGGCAGCGGGCCTTCGCTGGCGTCGACCAGCAACATGACACCGTCCACCATCTTGAGAGCGCGCTCAACTTCGCCACCAAAATCGCTATGTCCAGGGGTATCGACGATGTTGATCTTGATGTTGTGATACCAAATGGCGGTGTTCTTGGCCAGGATGGTAATTCCCCGCTCGCGCTCCAACTCGTTCGAGTCCATGACCCGTTCGATCACTGCTTCGTTGGCACGAAACGCACCGCTCTGGCGGAGCATGGCATCCACCAGCGTGGTCTTGCCGTGGTCGACGTGCGCAATGATGGCAACGTTGCGGATCGATGTGTTCAAATCAGGACCTTCGCGGGGGAACTCATAGTGTCATTCTACCGGCAAATGAATTCTGTTGCCGGGCCTCAGTTCCCGTTATATAGTCTCCCACCAAGCAGTCAATTTTTAGGTCAGACTTCCCTAGGCCCACGGTCCGGAGCGGGCACGTTGACTGGTCGCGTGCCGTCACGGACGCCGTACATGCTGTCCGGGAACGCTAAGAAGAACGGAGCTTTGCTCGGCCGTTCAACTACAACGTCAATCATTTCCGCGCATCCTCCGGGATGAACGCGTTCCGTCAAAAGGAGGCGGAGAAGCAAATGAAGAAAATTATCCGTGTTGCACTGACGCTGTGCCTCTTGGTACCGACGGCCTTCCTGGGCGCTAAGCCGGCGCCCCCCGTGGAAGCCAGATGCCCGCGGGTCCACGAAGCCGCCCATGCCCTGGAGGTAGCCCTGCAGGAAATGGACCATGCGAGTTGGGACTATTGCGGACACAAGGCCGAGGCCATGGAAGCAACCCGGCACGCGCTTGAGCAGCTAAGACGGGCCGAACAGTGCAAGGATTGCGGCGACCGCAGGTAACTCTCTGGGAAGAAACCAAAAAAGGGCGGCTTTTTTCTGGCCGCCCTTAAGTGTTTTAGCCTCGAAATCTCAACGCATCAGGGTTTTGGTGATCTTGACGTGGTCGTCAATGCCCACGATGGCGCTTTCATGCTCGGTCTGGTAGCCATCTTTCTCAATGGTGATGTCGTAGTTTCCCGGCTCCAGTTGAATCTCAACCGGGGTGGTCTTCTGCAGCGGGGTCCCGTTGATGACCACCTGGGCCCCCTTAGGTTCGCTTTTGATCTCGATACGTGCCCTGCCTTGCGACGATCCAGTTCCTCCAAAGATCTTGCCTACGCCTCCGCCCATAATCTTGATGTTGTCGGTGCGGCCTGCGACCATCAGGCTTGGCGAATAACCCACTGTTTGTCCGGCAGCGAGCTGGATGTCGGAGCCGGCCTCCAAATACCCGGCCTTGCGCACGAGCACATGGTGCACCGCGGGATCCAGCATGAAGCCAGCCGGAGTCAACTTGCCTGTGTCCCTGCCATCAATCCAAACACTGGCACCGATCGGCGACCCGGCAACGTTGAGCGACCCCTGGACGGCTGCAAGACGCACGTCAATAATGGTGCGCATTCCGCTTGCCACTTGCACGTTCCTGGTATCGGTCGCGTAACCCGACCTGCTGATGCTGATCTTGTACGTCCCGGGCGCCAGCGGCATCGTGACTGGTGTCCGCAAAGACTGTCCCTGCCCTTCGACTACCACGGTGGCGTCCGGCGGAGTTGCTGAGATCGAGACTTGCCCGTTCGCGACTGCTAGAGAGGAGGGTGGGGGCGGGACAGCTCTGGCAGCTCTGATCGTTCGTGAGCGACGGTCATGGGTGGTTCGCGGCTCTGGATTCTCGATCGGTGCCGGTTCGGCGACCGGCGCTACCTCCTCGACCGGAGCGGGTTGAGTCGGCACAACGGCCACAGGTGCGCTCTGCCTGACTGGCGCTGGCGTGGCTTCCGGAGTTGGCTCAGCTATCTGAGCAGGCTTGCGTTGAAAGATGAACGCCAGCAGAGCCACACCGAGCAGGCTGCCCACCACAATTCCAATCAACTTGCCCTGGTTGACCGTGCCCACTTGCACCCTAGTCACGGGCGGCGCTACCGCTACCATCGGCACGTCAGGTTTGGCAGGGGCGGGCGCTACCAAAGCTGGCGACGAATTAGTTCTCGTAAGGTCTGGCAGGTTGGGAGGCGCCGATTTAGAGGGCGCCGCTTGAACTACGGGTTTTGGCGGCTCTGCCTTTGCGGCGCTCTCCAGTGCTTCAACAAATTCCTGTCCGCTCCTAAACCTTTCGTCCGGAGACTTTGAAAGTGCCCTGAGAATCACGGCTGAGATCGCCGGTGGCACTCGCGGATGCGCCATGTTCAGGGGATGGGGGTTGACGTCAGTAATAGCTCGGTCGACCTCACCCAGATGCTTGCCCGCGAAGGGGCTTCTGGCCGTATAAAGCTCATAGAGAATAGCGGCGGCGCTGAACAGATTGGCGGCCCGGGTCACGGGCTTGTTGCGCACCTGCTCGGGCGAAAGGTAGGGCTCATCCTCCAGCTTTTTGGCCGGTGTCTGCGAAAGAAGGTTCTTGTCCCTTAACAGCCCGAAGTCCAGAAGCTTCAAAGTACCGTCAGGCAGAACCTTGATATTGGAGGGGTTCAGGAAGTTGTGGACTACGCCCTTGTCGTGCGCGTAGTCGAGAGCGACCGAGAGCTGTTTGGCCAAGGGAAGAATCTCGGTCAGCTCGGGAGAGCGCGCTGCCATAAGCTCTTTCAAACTCTGTCCCTCGACGAACTCCGACGTCAGAAAAACGGTGAAGCCCCTGTAACCGCAGGTGTAAAGACGAGCGATATTCGGGTGATCGAGAACGCTGGCGGCGCGTGCTTCTGTAAGAATTTTTTTGAGAAGTTCGCTTACGTCGTCCAGCCACTCCGGCACGTCGAACTGGCGCAGGGCCATCTGCCGGCCTGCTTGCGGATTGCGAGCTTTATGGACGATGCCAATGCTTCCACGTGCCAGCTCCTTGATCAATTCCAGGCGGTCCGTGCGTGGAGCGGTCGTATTGGTAGCGGTCTTTTCGATGGTCTCTTGCATCGTGAAGCACCGTGCAAGTGCCCGGGAGAGGATGCCGAGATCATAACCGCAACGCGCCGCCGGGACAGCCGAAACAGCACTCGCTCGGATTACGAAGGTAATGGTGAATATACCCAGATCGTCTTTATTCCCGGGCCAACTCCGTTGCGACGACGCGGCATCTCCCATGCGAGAGTGGACGGTTTGTCAGATACTCCGAACACCAGCCCGCTATGCGGTCTTCTCCTGAGTCCAGCCAGGCGCGTTTCCGAGCGGCTCGAAAACGGCCGACCGCCGTTTGATCCGCCTGCTCAACTGCTATACCCTGGGATGGGTTGTCGAACGATTATGAAGTGGCGCACTCCTCGGTATCTGGTCTCGCTGATTTGCCTCGTCGTTCTTGGGTTTGCTGCACAAGCACAAGACCTCGCTTCCTTTGAGAAGCGGATCACCGTCAAGAAGCTGGCCAACGGTCTCACCGTGGTCATCCTGGAGCGGCCCGAAGCCCCCGTCTTCTCCTTCAATACCCACGTGAATGCCGGTTCGGTCCAGGAAGTGCTGGGCATTACGGGCCTGGCGCATATGTTCGAGCATATGGCCTTCAAGGGCACGGACAAGATCGGCACCACCAATTATCCCGCTGAAAAAAAAGCCCTGGCCGAGGTAGAGCGGACCTATGCGGCTTACCTGATGGAAAACCTCAAAGAGACCGGACGCGATGCCAAGAAGGTGGCAGAACTTGAGGCGGCGTGGAGACAAGCCATCCAGAAAGCCGATCAGTACGTGGTGGTCAACGAGTTTGGCGAGATTGTCGAAAGCGAGGGCGGGGTGGGCTTGAACGCCAGCACCGACCTGGACGAGACGGTCTACGAGTATTCGCTGCCAGAAAACCGTCTGGAACTGTGGGCTTATCTCGAGTCCGAGCGATTTCTACATCCCGTGATGCGCGAGTTCTACAAGGAGCGTGATGTAGTGATGGAAGAACGCCGGATGCGTACCGACAGCTCGCCCGGCGGGCGCCTCATCGAACAGTTTTTAGCGGCCGCATTTATTGCCCATCCTTACGGGCGGCCGACGTTGGGCTGGCCCTCCGATCTCCGAACTTTTTCTGCAACCGATGCTTCAGAATTCTTCCGCAAATATTACATTCCAAGCAACATGGTTGTTTCCGTTGTTGGTGACGTGAAGGCCAGCCAAGCCATTCCCATCATTGAGAAGTATTTCGGCCGGTTGCCAGCCCGGCCGGCTCCCGAGCCGTTGCGAACCAGGGAGCCTCCCCAGCACGGACTGCGCGAAGTAGTTTTGCAGGATAACAGCCAGCCTCTTTATATCGAAGGCTACCATCGTCCGGACTTTCGCGACCCCGATGACGCGGTCTATGACGTGCTCGCCGATCTGCTTTCGAAAGGCCGTACCTCCCGGCTCTACCGGTCGCTGGTCCGCGACAAGCAGATCGCCATCGAGGCCGAAGGCGGAAGCTTCCCGGGGAAAAAATTTCCCAGCTTGTTCTACTTCTTCGCAGCGCCCAGTAAAGGACATACTGCGCGAGAGATGGCTGGTCCGATTCATGAAGAGATCGAGAAGCTGAAAACCCAGGACGTAAGCGACGAGGAGTTACAGTCAATCAAGACACGCGCCAAGGCGGATCTGATCCGCAGCCTGAATGACAACCTAGGCTTGGCCAGCGAACTGGCTGAATATCAGGCCTATTACGGCGATTGGCGCGAACTGTTTCGCCAGATCGGCCGCATCGAGGCCGTAACTAAAACAGATATCCGCCGCGTCGCCCAAAAAACATTCACGGAAGGAAACCGCACCGTAGGGATGATCGAGACCGGTCAACCGGCGGCCTCTCCCGCCCCAGGGGAGGGAGACAATGAATAAGTTAGCGGTATTGGCCGTCTGTTTGTTCTCTCTTTCTTGGCCCGCGCCGGCGCAGAGCACCGATCCCAAGCCGGGAGACCATGCGGCACAGCCGGCTTCTAACGGCGTGGTTTCCTCATGGAGGCAGATCCCAGTGCCTCCGTTGCGGCCGTTCAAGCCCCAGGACCCGCGACGTATCGAGCTGCCCAACGGCATGGTCATCTTTCTCCAGGAGGACCATGAGCTTCCCCTTATCGATGGCGTCATACGCATCCGCGGCGGCTCTCGTGACGAACCCGCGGATAAGACCGGCCTGACCGAGATCTACAGTGAAGTTTGGCGAACCGGGGGCACCAAAAGCTTAACCGGCGACCAACTCGACGACTTCCTGGAATCCCGCGCTGCTCGCATTGAACCGGCAGCCAGCCAGGATTCCACATTCCTAACCTGGTCGTCGTTGAAAGATGATTTCGACAAGATTTTTCCCGTGGTGCTCGACGTCCTGGAGAACCCGGAGTTCCGCCAGGTAAAGATCGAGCTGGCCCAGCAACAGTTTTCGAGCGCGATCTCTCGGCGGAACGACGATATGGAAGACATCGCCCGTCGCGAGTCAGTCAAGCTGGCGTATGGCGCGGATAATCCCTACGCCCGGACCCCGGAGTACTACACCGTGGCTGCCGTGACCCGCGACGATCTTCTGAACTGGCACCAGCGAACCGTCGTCCCGAACAATATGATCCTGGGCATCAGCGGCGACTTCGACTCCGCGGCCATCGAGGCCAAACTGCGACAAGCTTTTGGTGCTCTGCCCCGAGGCGAGCCACTCCCCCAGCCACAAGTCAGTTTCCGGCCGCCTGCACCGGGTATTTACTTCATTGCGAAAAATGACGTCAACCAGAGTGCGATCAGCATGGTCGATTTGGGGATCGACCGCCACAATCCGGATTACTTCGCGATCCAGGTCATGAACGAGATATTCGGCGGCGGCTTCGCTTCGCGTCTGTTTTCCAATATCCGAACCAAACAGGGGCTGGCCTACGACGTTGGCGGAGGCGTGGGCTCCGCCTTCGACCATCCTGGCCTCATGCGCATCTCGATGGGCACCAAGAGCTCCAGCACCGGAGCAGCCATTGAGGCTTTGCGGCGGCAGCTCAACGAGCTCCTCAAGGGCGGCGTTACAGAGCGCGAGGTAAAGCGAGCCAAGGACTCAATCCTGAACTCTTTTATCTTTGAGTTTGATTCGACCGAGAAGGTTCTGGCCGAGCGCATGCGTTACGAGTTCTATGGCTTTCCGCCGGACTTCCTCGAGCGCTATCGCGCCGGCATCGAGAAGGTGACCCCGGTCGACGTTGATCGCGTTGCCAGGAAGTATTTCCATCCCGAGCGGCTGGCCATTCTGGTGGTGGGCAATGCCAGGGACTTCGACCGCAACTTGGCTTCGTTCGGCAAGGTCACGACCGTGGACATCTCCATCCCGCAAAAGAAGCCGGGTATGTAGGAACCGCCAGGCAAGCTAGCCAAAAGGCACGGCTGAAGCCGTGCCTTAGTCGATTGAGGAGAGCCTATTTTGTTTCGAGCTGCGCGCAATGCTGCTCAAAGGCCCGTGCCAGCGCGGAAGCGATCATCTCCGGGCTGCTGGTCTCGATATCGCTGCGCTGCATCATGTACACGAGCTGGCCGTCGCGCAGCAGGCCGATCGAAGGCGATGAAGGTGGATAGCCGGCAAAATAGCTTCGCGCAGCGTCTGTGGCTTCACGGTCTTGGCCGGCGAAGACTGTAATCATCCGTTCGGGACGAAATCTGTGACGGATCGCGGCTCTCACCCCAGGCCGCATTTTGCCGGCGGCGCATCCGCAAACCGAATTCACCACCACCATCAGAGTACCCTTCTGGGCAACAGCGTTCT
>DATDGP010000015.1:0-11782 GCA_036522035.1 Terriglobales bacterium | reverse complement strand
GCCGCCGCGCTGGAGGCCTTGAGCGTCCTAGCCAGTGGATCGCGGGTCTCTTCTGTGCCCAACGCGCCAAACCGGCTGCGCGCTGCACGGACCTGCTACGACCACATTGCTGGGATTCTCGGTGTCACGCTTCACGACCGGCTCAAGGCACTGGGATGGCTGTCAGATGTTTCGGCGCGTGGGAATGCCTACCTTGTCACTTCAAACGGAGCGAAGGCACTTGAGTCTATGGGCATTGACGTCGAGGAAATTCGGAAGCAACGGCGTCGTTTCGCGTGTGCTTGCGTGGATTGGAGCGAGCGGCGCCCGCATGTGGGCGGCGCGGTCGGTGCTGCCTTGCTGACAGTCGCCTTGAAACGAAAATGGGTGATCCAGGATCTTGACAGTCGCGCCTTGACCGTCACCAAAGTTGGCCGACGCGAAATGCTGGCTCGGTTCGGCTTCTAACGGTTTATCAGGATCCATTCGCAGGCATTACGAAGGGAATGGTCCGCCCCCTTTTACCGAGCGAAGGCTGGGTAGACCAGCATCTACCTGATCACTGCAGCCTGCTATCTCTCCGCAGAGACCCTCATAGTGTCTTCAGCGCTTAGAACTTCACTACCATCCCGCCACCGACAAATACATGTTGGATATGATTGGCCGTGATGTTGTTCAGTGGGATCAGGCTACTGGGGCGGCCGCTGATGAAATCGCGCCCTTCTGCCCGCAAGGCCAAGTGAGGCAGAGGCAGACGAAAGTCTACTCCTCCGCCAAACTGCAGCGCTCCCGTCGTTCCGCTGGTTCCACCTCCCACGAAGCGCGCCAAGCCGCCTCCCAAGCTGGCGAAGGGTGATAGCCTGGAATTCGGCAGCAGCTTCAGCTGTGCGGCAGGGGTGAAGAAGACGGATGAGTATGAGTCTGAGGGGAAACCTCCCTCGGAACGCGAAGGAGTTCCAGCCACGGGCAATTCCACCGAAAGTGATAGCAATCTGAAATTTGCAATTCGGCGAGCGAAGCTGGCTTGCCAGGAAAAACCAGCGCCCACATCGACCGGACCTGGGGGAAGTTGCCTAGGACAGGCTTCACAAGAGCTAATACCTTGGGCGGCGGGCGAAATTGTCATGCCGAATGTCAGTGCGACCTCATTCTTTTGAGCCAACAGGTAAGTAGGCGCAAGCATTACCATCAACACCACCGCCAAGTATCTTTCGTTCACCTTATTCCTCCACCATTGATTATGCTTCGACAGATTCAGGAGAAGATGCTGGTTGTCGCAGTCCCAACGATACGCGCAAGGAATTGTTCAAGACGTTTTCAAGCCACGGCCAATGACGCGAAACCGTGCCGAGCAATCTTCCATTTATGGAAGTCACTGATTAGATTAACGCAATAACACTGGTAGAGCTTGCTTACGGCCCCTATAACGCTACTAGTACTTGCGTAATCTGGCAATTGTGCAATGGAGGCGCAAACCTATCGCCGGACACACTTTACCGGAGAGACGCTACAAAGTTGGGAGTCTGCCTTGGACCAGGCCAGTTTCATTGTTCGTCTAGTGAGAATGCGGCACAGAAGCTCGCATATTGCGACCTACTTCGTCGCCGTCGGACTCCTTGCCCACTCTACATTTGCACGGGCCGAAGCCAACGCCCAACCGATGATAGTGGTCACTCCAAGCACCACAGTGCTGCTGATCGGCGATACTTCGACGCTCGTGGCTGTGGACGAAGCCGGGAAGCCCGTATCGAACGTGCAGTGGTCCATCAGCCCTCAGATTGCCGATTTGCATGAAGAAAACGGAGAGGTGCTCGTTGCCGGGAGACAGCCGGGTCGGGCAACCCTGACGGCCATCGCGAACAATCAATTGGCAACAGCGATTGTTTCTGTAGTTGAGGGACGAAAACTTCTGCCTGCGACCGTGCTTTGGTCATTGCTGCCGATGCCAGGGTTTCAGACGCTTTTGGTGATACAAGCGGTTCCTACCGATGGTGCACCGACCTTTTATTCTGTTGAGTGGAGTACGTCTGAAAACGCGATTGTGCGCGCTATTAGCCAGTCGGGGCAGCAGATATGGATGACGCACCTTGCGTCCAGCGGGAGTCCGTCGAGCTTGAACCACACCCTGCCGCCTCCCGGTCAGGTCTTTCAAAATGAGGCGCTGGTCAGCGATCATTCCATGTTTATTATCGGCGAGAAAGTCAGCTTTTTGGGCAACAACCCGACCAATCTTGGCGCTCTCGGCCTCCCGGCAGACGGGAAGAGCATTTTGCTGGATGCAACCGGTGATGCTGCAGGCGGCATGATCCTTCTGGAACGTGGACGCTTCCGCGACTCAATTGTGGATCTCAATCCCGTGGACGGCAGCGAATTATGGCGTTACCGTTCTGAGGGACGCCTGGCCAAGAACTGGACGGCCAACTGGAACATGGACGTGGGGATTGTGGAAACGCTAGCCAATCCGGTGTCTTCAAGTCTGCTGATTCTCAATGCCAAGACGGGCCAAGTGCGTTTTCGGATACCGTTTCCTGTGTCGTCGAGCACCATCGACGGGTACCGATGCCAAGATCCCCAACCCAACGTTCTAAAGAGCTCGAGGCCGTCGCTGGCGGGGTCGGTTTTTACCTCCACCGACGGCAATATTTATGTGCAGGTGGAAACTCACGTTGAGTCTTTACTGGTTGAAGCCTGCAAAAGCAAGCAGTTTTCGTTCGACGACACCCTTGCCTTGCTGAGCGTCACCCCGGCAGGCGAGACCGATTGGAAAACGTTTCAGCACATCCATGCCGCCGGCGAAGGGGGCCTGATCGCCCAGCCCAGGGTGTTTGCAGGAGAGACGATTCCAGACGGTTTTGGCGGCGTCCTGGCAGCTTGGACCTACGTTTCGCCTGATACCAGTGGCGGTCACATACGCAGCGAAGCGCGCGTGAGCCGTATCGGTCCCTCTGGCCAACAGGATTTCACTCTCCCCATGCCATTTTGGACCAAAGGCCTCAATTCATTCTTTGATTCCAACATGGTTCTAGGAGAAGGAAATGTTCTTTATGCCGTCAACGGACCGCAGCTACTGCGGCTAGATACAGAGTCGGGTGAGGTGAACTGGGTGCGACACCCGCCGAGCGGTGATGTAAAGCTGGATCATTCGACGGCAGGAGGAGGGGTTCTGGTCTCTAACGCCGGCCGTCTCGTCTATTTTGACGCACAAGGAGATGGTGTGCCCATGCCTTGGACCATCCAGGTGAGCAATCCGGAGGACCTAGGCTTGGTGCAAGCCGACCCGTTCGAGAATAGACCAGTCGAACCGTTGCAATTGCGAGAAGCGCAATTCTGCTGGGGTGGGAACGTCATCGCTGTCGAAGACGGGGTTCCCTACGGCCGGGGAACGCTGGTGTATTTCAAGGTGCAGTAAAGCAAATCCACCGAGCCTGTTTTCCTACACGGCGTCAGTTTCCGCTGGTCTTGCGCTCTCTCTGGTACGGCTTCTCCATGTACTTGCGGGCATCGTCGACGGCGCCCTGAGTGTTATCGCCCGTCTGGATAGCCTGGCGATACTCGTTCACAGCGCGGTCTCGGCTTCCGGTTACGTCAAAGATCTGCCCCAGACGGACATGGCTCCAAACCTCGGTCCAGCGCGGATCCTGATCGCCGTTCAGGGCTTCACGATACTCGTTAGCGGAGGACTGGTAGTTGTGTTGCGTAAAGAAGACCTCGGCCACGCGGTAGTGGGCGAGCGAGCTGTTGCGGTTCACAGCCAGAGCTTTGTTGTACTGGATGAGAGCTTCGGAGAGGTTGCCTTCCTCGGTAGCCTCCTGGCCGCGCCGGATGGCGACGCGCACCTTCAAATCGGGTGAGTTCTTAAGGACCCAGTTGTTGGGATCGAGCACCAGACGCCGCGGTTTGCCGAAAGTCTCAACGGAGAACGCCGACTCGGTTCCGACCACTTCGATGCGCTTCATCTCGGTCTGGCCGTCAGTATCGACCTTGAGCTCCAGCGGCATGTGGAACAGATCCAGATCCTGGGCCACTTCGCCGACCACTCGGAAGCCCTTCTTGATGCGGTACACGGTGTACTTCATCTTGAATTCGGGGGCACCGGTGCCATCGACCCATTGGCTGAAGAAAGGTGTGAGCTGGGTGCTGGAGGCTTTCTCAGCCACCGTCTGCAGGTCGGCCACGCTCGCCGGCTTGCCTGCGTATTCCGTCAGGAACGCTTTCATGCTCTTGTCGAAGTTAGCATCGCCAAGGACCCAGCGCAGCATGTGGAAGATCATCCCACCCTTATCGGTGACCAAGCTCTGGAATTCGGGCGAGAACACGTCCATCTTACCGACGTCGGCGAGCGGCGTGCTGTCATGAGCTAAGGCCCCGACCGCCATATCCCGCGTGGCCTCTTCAAAAGCCTGCTGGCTAACCGTGGTCTGAACGAAGCGCATCTCTGAGGCGCGAGCGCCCCCATCGATCAGCCACCAATCATCCTTGCTGGCCGCACTTACCACTCCTCCCCACCATTGGTGGGCGATCGCGTCGGCCAGGAGCCGGTAGTTGGTCTTTTCGCTGATGTCGCGCCCGGCCAGCGCCGCGATTTCTGGCGCCCAGGCGTAGGGTACGGTGTCATCGGGAAGCTCTACGACCTTGAGCAGCGGTGAAAACGGTTGCCCGTAGAGAGTGGTGAAGTATTCGAGCTCTTTGGAGGCGTACTCGGCATAAGACGCGGCGAACGGCTTCTTATCAGCAAGGACGTAGACATGTACTCCGCCGCCGCTGAAGACGTTGTCGGTAAACGGCCCGGCGATGATGGTGCCGGGGAAGCTGGGCTTCTGCCAGTTGAACGACGTAACGGCCTTGCCTGCCCCAGCCGGCTTGGGCGCCGAGGTGCTTCCGCTGCCGACCACGATGGTGGCTTGTGGCGCAGTGATGTTGATGGCGGCGGTAAAGCGGTCAATACCGTAGTTGGTGACCGGGAACCAGCGTCCGGCGTAGAGCAGGTAGCTAATGTCTTCGCCCACATAGGCCAGTTTCAGCCCTTCAACTGGACTGTCCTCTGCGTTCGCCAGCGAGCCTTCGTACTCGAAGGTCAGGGTCGAGGTGGTGCCCTTGGGAATCGCCGTGGGGAAAGCAATGCGGACCGCATTGTCCTGACTAACGCGCTCAGCCGTCAGCGGTTTGCCGCTGGCATCGAGCACGCGAGTGACGTGGAGGGCGTTGTGAAGCTCGAAGCTGGCGAAATTGGCATCGTCCTGGGCCAGAAACGTGACTTTCACGCGCGCCGAAAGATGGTGGGTCTTGGGCGTGATCTCGGCGTCGATGACGTAGTCCTTGGCCTGGACGCGTGACTTCTCGGCCCCCAGCGCCGGCAGAAGCAGTGTCAGGACCAGGGGCAATAGGAGAAAGGCACGCCGCGGAGGCCGTCGTGCAGTTTGCATGGGAAACTCCAGAGCTGCTGGCGATAAAGGGCTTAGATGTAAATTGTCCCAAAAAAGCTGCTTTAGTGCCAGCGCCAGCAGGCATTTGATTGAGGTGATCACCCGAGCTTACAGCGAATTTACGCTCAGACGGGCCAGAATCTCGCGCGCCGCTCGCTCGGCCGGGGCTTGCGGGTCGGTCTGGTCCCTCAGGCCTGCCTGGACCTCCCCCAGATTGGCGATCATCTGGCTGCGGGCCGGGCCGTCTGGAAGGATGACGTTCAGCTCCCGAATGACGTTTTCGGCGGTGAAACGGTCCTGAATCAGTTCGGGGACAATCCGGCGACCGGCGATGAGGTTGGGCATGGCGAAGGTATCCAGGCTGACCAGACGGCGTCCGAGCAGCCAAGTGAGTGGGGCCAGCCGGTAGACCACCACGAAGGGCGTCCCGGCAAGAGCTGCCTCCACAGTAGCTGTCCCGCTGGCGACCACCGCCGCGCGCGAGTGCATGAGTGTGGCTCCGGATTGGCTGGTCAACCGGATTCGGGCTTCAGATACGCCCGGTTGTCCGGCCACCCAATCGCGGTCGAGCGTGGATGCCACGGGCAGCAGGTACTCGAAGTCGTGACCTTGGCGCCGGAGCAATCCCAGGGCCTCTACCATCGGCGGCAGGTTCAACCGCAGTTCCCTTTGCCGGCTGCCGGGAAGCAGGGCAATCCAGGGCTTGCCCGGTTCGAGACCTTGCTGGCGGGCGAACTCGTCGCGCGCAATCAGTGGCGGCCGAGCATAGGCCAGAGGATGACCGACATAAGTCACTTCCACGCCGTGTTTGCGGTAAAAATCCTGTTCGAAGGGGAAGATCACGATCATCTCGCGCACGTACTTGCGGATTTGTTTCACCCTCCCGGTGCGCCAGGCCCAGATTTGCGGGCTGACAAAGTAGAAAACAGGAATGTTGAGCCGATAGAGACGGCGGGCCAGACGAAGATTGAACTCGGGAAAGTCAATGAGCACAGCAGCGTGCGGCCGGCGCTTTTCAGCTTCTCGAACCAGTTCGGAGAAGCGCCTGCGAATGTGGGGCAGACGGGTTAGAACTTCGACGAGTCCCACGACGGCGACCTCTCCGGCGTCGACCACGAGGTCGCATCCGAGGGCGCGCATCTTCTCGCCGCCCATCCCAAAAAATTTCGCTTCCGGCTTGAGCCGGCGCACGGCCTCGATCAATTGCGCGCCGTACGTCTCGCCCGAAGCTTCGCCGGCCGAGACTAGCAATTCGAGATCGGGTGATCCGGTGATGGGGTGGTCGGGTGATCGGTTCATCGTTGGGTGAGCTATGATCGCGCTATTTCGAGGCCTTAACCAGCCTGCCAGAGAGCCAACCTCCCTCTTTAGGTATCAGTCGTCCGCCCCCACCTCGGTCTTCCGTCCCGCGCCCAGTTCCTGGTCCTTGTACTGGAGCTGGTAGAGCTTCCAGTAGATCCCACGCTGGGCGAGCAGCTCCTGGTGATTGCCGATCTCGCGCACCTGTCCTTTGTGCATGGCGATGATCTTATCGGCGCGCTGAATCGTCGAGAGCCGGTGGGCAACAATAACCGATGTCCGGCCTTCGACGATGCGGGTCAAGGCCTCGCGGACGCGCAGCTCAGTCTCGGTGTCGACGCTGGAAGTGGCTTCGTCCAGGATCAGAATCTCCGGATTGTGCGCCAGTGCCCGGGCAAAAGAGACAAGCTGTTTCTGGCCGGTACTCAAGGTGCTGCCGCGCTCGACCACAGGTTCTTTGTAGCCTTGAGGAAGTTTGCTGATGAAATCGGCCAGATTCACTCCCTCAGCGGAGGCTTCCACCTGTTCGTCGGTGATCCAGCTCGAACCCAGACGGATGTTGTTCTCGATGGTGCCGGTGAACAGGAATGGGTCCTGGAGGACTACGCCGAAGCGGCGACGCAGATCGCCTACGTCCATCTGCCGGACATCGACGCCGTCAATAAGGATGTGGCCGCGCTGAATGTCATAAAAACGCATGAGCAGCGAGATAATGGTCGTCTTCCCGGCGCCGGTATGGCCCACGATAGCCACGGTTTCTCCCGGCTCGATCACGAAAGAGACATCGCGCAGTACCCAGTCGAAGCCGCTGCCGCCAGCCGGGAGCGAAGCGGAAGGATGGCCGTTGCCGGCCGCGATCGCGTCACCCCCGCCAGCTAGATCGCCGAGTTCAAGCTTGCGGTACGCGAACCAGACGTGGTCAAATTCAATCCGGCCCTGGCCCTCGGGTTTCACCGCGTGCGCCGGCGAAACCACTTCGACAGGCGTGTCCAACAATTTGAATACGCGCTCGCTGGCCGCCATGGCAGATTGCAGAATGTTGTATTTCTCGCTCAGGTCCTGAATGGGGCGAAAGAAACGCTGAGCGTATTGAATGAAAGCAGTGACTACGCCGACCGTGATCACACCTGAGGCCGTCGAGACGCCCCGAGTCAGATCCATCCCGGTATGCCTCAAGGCCATGATGCCGCCAAACCACACTACCGCCGCGATTGCGGTGAGGGAGAGCAGTTCCACCACCGGGTAGTAGATCGCATAGGCCAGGATGGCGTCCTTGAAGGCGTCCATGTGCTGGGCGTTGATCTCTTCAAACTTCCGGTAGGCGCGTTCCTCACGATTGAACAACTGCAGGACCACCATGCCTGATACATGTTCCTGTAGGTAGGCGTTGATGCGGGCGATGGCCACGCGAATGCGCCGGTAAGATTCCCGCACGGAATTACGGAAGAGCATGGTGACCCAGAAAATGATGGGCAGCACCGCGAAGGTGATCAATGCCAGCTTCCATTGCATGGCCAGCATGACCACTACGATGCCGCTGAGGATAAAGATATCCTCGAAGATCGAGACCACGCCGGCGGTGAACATTTCGTTCAGGGCGTCAACATCGCTGGTCACGCGCGTGACCAGTCGCCCCACGGGGTTCTTGTCGTAGAACCCCACATGCATGTGCTGCAAGTGGCGGAAGATCTGGCTTCTCAGATCGAACATCACCCACTGGCCGGTCCACTGCATCAGATAGGTCTGGGCAAACTCCAGGGCAAAGCTGAAAACGAGCGATACCAGGTAGATCAGCGCAATCTGCCCGATGCCGGTCATGGGGTTGGGGCTGAGCCAGCGATCGAGGATCTTGAGGTGCATCGCGTGGTTGGCGGCCAGGTATTTGTCGATGACGGTGGCGGCGAGTACCGGACCAATGACTTCCGGTCCCAGGAAGACCCGGACCAGGATCGCCGCCAGCGCCCCGGTGCTCTGCCATCGGTAGGGCCCGAGGTAAGTGAGCAGCCGCTTCATCAGGCGGCTGTCATACGCTTTGCCCAGTACTTCTTCTTCTTGTGCCATGAGTCGAAAACTCTATTTTAACGTGAGCCCGCTGCAACCATCGAAAGCTGCATCGAATCTCACCGCCTGCCGCTTCGGTCGCCTTTTTTCCCCTTTTGTCCCTCTTGTGCCAGCTTCGACTTTGTGCTCAGATAGATAGGAAACCCAAGCCGCGCGAGCGCCCTCCGCGCGCGATACTAATCACCTTCAAACTGAATTCAAAAGGAGAAGAATGATGAGTAAAGTTTCGCCGATCCCCCAGGGATTTCACTCCATCACGCCGTATCTGGTCATCAAGGGCGCTGCCCAAGCCATCGAATACTACAAGAAGGTGTTCGGTGCGACTGAAGTCGCACGCATGAACATGCCCGACGGCAAAGTCGGTCATGCCGAATTGCAGATCGGGGACTCGCGCATCATGCTGGGGGACGAAAATCCCGGCATGGGCCAGGGCTACGCCAGCGCCGCCACCATTGGCGCGAGTCCTGTGAGCCTCTACCTCTATCTTCCCGACGTCGATCGCGTGGTTGAGAACGCGGTCGCTGCGGGAGCGAAAATGCTTAAGCCGGTCGAAGACCAGTTCTACGGAGATCGTTCCGGCTTCATTCAGGATCCGTTCGGGCATCTTTGGGGCATCGCCACCCACGTGGAAGATGTCTCGCCTCAGGAAATGAAGGAACGGATGAAGAAAGCGATGCAGGCTGCTTAAGCTGTTGCGGAAGAGCGGCGCGCCCGCGCCGCTCTTTATTCAATAACCTGGCACCTCTTTGTTGCTTATTCCAAGCGGCGCAGGACCAGCGCCGAGTTCTTTGATCCGAAAGCGATGCAGTTGCACACAGCGTGCTCGATCGCAATGCCGCGGCCGGCGGCCGGGACGTAGTCGAGATCACATGCCGGATCGGGCTTTTCGAGGTTGATGGTCGGCGGGACCTGGTTGTGTTCGATGGCGATCAAGGTGGCGGCTACGCCGGCAGCGCCGCAGGCGCCCTGGGGATGCCCGATTTGTGACTTCAACGCCGACATCGGCACCCGGTAAGCATTGCCGTCGAGTGCGAGCTTCAACGCCCGAGTCTCGATGCGGTCGTTCAACTCCGTGGAAGTTCCGTGCAGGTTCACGTAGTGGACATCTTTTGGGCCGATGCCGGCTTCCTTCATTGCCAGTTGGATGGCGCGGGCGGGCTCTTCGCCGCATTCTTGCAGCCGAACCCGATGAAAGGCCTCGCAGGTCGACCCGTAGCCGGCGATTTCGCCATAGATATGAGCACCACGGGCACGGGCGCGCTCGTACTCCTCGATCACGAACATCCAAGATCCTTCGGCAATCACGAAGCCGTCACGATCCAGGTTGAACGGCCGAGAGCCGCGTTCGGGCTCGTGGTTCCATGATTCGGTCATGATCCGCATCAAGGTGAAGGCCTTCAAGATGCCCCAGGCTAACGGCGAGTCCGTGCCGCCGGCCAGCATCGCCGTCTGGGTCCCCAGCTGAATCTGCCGAGTGGCGTAGGCGATGGCGTCGGTCGAAGAGGTGCAGCCGCTGGTGATCACATGGCTGAGGCCGCGAAAACCGAAGCGCATGCTGACTTCACTCGACATCGTCCCCATGGTGCCACTGGGGATGGTGAAGATGCTGACCTGCTTGATCTTGCCCTGATAGTAGAGATTGTATTGATGGTCGGTAAAGTCATTGGCACCACCGCCAGTGCCCAGAGCCACGCCGATCTGCCGCTGCTCGTCGAGAGAGAGCCTCGCCGGATCAATTCCGGAATCCTTGAGGGCCTCCGTGGCTGCGGCAAAAGCCAGCGGCACGGCGCGCGAAACATGTTTACGTTCCCGCGCTTCCATCCAGTCCAGTTCGTTGAAGTCCTCAGGAGCGATCTCTCCCGCGATCTTCACCGCGAGCTCCGTGGTGTCAAAGCGCGAGATAAGCTTGACCCCACTCTTGCCGTCCAGAATGGCTCGGCAGAATGCGGCTTTTCCGATTCCGTTGGGGCTGACTACGCCCATACCCGTAATGACGGCACGTTTCAGCATAACGATGAATGAGATTCTATAATCAAGTACAGTATTCTATCGCACTGCGGCGACATCCAATGCCTCTAGGAATCTATATTTCGGTCCCTTTTTGCCGCTCCAAATGCACCTACTGCAACTTTGCCTCCGGAGTGTTCTCTGAAACTCAGATGGAGGGGTATGTGAACCGCTTGTCCGCCGACATGGTGGCTTGCCGTAGATTGGTGGCAGAACATGGCGCGACAATCCCCGAGACTGCGGACTCCGTCTATCTGGGCGGTGGTACACCCAGTCTGCTTCAACCCGTACAACTAAAAAAACTCTTTTCGATTCTGCGCAATTTATTTGCAGTCGCCGCGGGCGCGGAAATTACGGTCGAGTGCGCTCCCGGCACCCTTACCGACGAGATGGTTGCCACCCTGGCC
Organism: Terriglobales bacterium; assembly: GCA_036522035.1. Taxonomy (GTDB): domain Bacteria; phylum Acidobacteriota; class Terriglobia; order Terriglobales; family Acidobacteriaceae; genus Angelobacter. Next base: position 606 of record DATDGP010000015.1, on the reverse strand, counting down.
GCATGCGGCGTGAACCGTGTGAGCCTAGGGGTGCAGTCGTTCGTTGACCAGGAAGCCGCCTCGGTAGCCCGCCTACATACGCGCGAGATTACGCTTCAGGACGTCGCGCGCTTACGGTCTGCCGGGATCACGAACATCAACATCGATCTGATCGCCGGCCTGCCTCACCAGACGGCGTCAAGCTGGAGCGACTCGCTCGATCAGGTGATTGCTTGCGGCTTGCCGCATGTGAGCGTGTACATGCTCGAGATTGACGAAGACTCGCGACTGGGCCGCGAATTAATCGCCGGAGGAACGAAATACCACGCCCACTTTGTCCCTGACGAAGACGCGATCGCCGAATTCTATCTGGCCGCCTGCGCGCGGCTCCACGCGGCAGGACTCTTCCAGTATGAGATCTCAAACTTCGCTCGCCCCGGCCTCGAATCACTTCACAACTTGAAGTACTGGGCGCGCAAGCCCTACCTGGGCTTCGGCGTGGATGCCCACTCCATGCTCCCGGCATCGGCTCGCCTTCGGGCCGAGGGCTCAGACTGCGTGCGCTTCGCCACAGCGGATTCTTACGACGGCTTCGTGAAGTTGGCCCCGTGGCGGGCCGAGCCGATC
>DATDGP010000014.1:0-8116 GCA_036522035.1 Terriglobales bacterium | reverse complement strand
CATCATCAGCGGCAGGTCGGAATGTGTGTTCTTGATCTCGGCCTGCGCCTTGGCTTTCACGCTGGCGTCGGCGGAGGGGGTGAGACCGTTGGTTTCATCGATTGGCGCTGGTTCGGATTTCTGCTGCGGTTCCGCGTCGGCGTTGCTTCCGGCATCCATGCCACTGCCGCCCAGGCCGTCGCTGTCCAGGCCAAGCTGGTTCACACCCTCCACCACGCGATCGAACTCTTTTTGCAGGCGGTCGTCGGAGCGGACATCGAGATTGCTGCCCAGCAGCGCGTTGAACGCGTTATCGAAATTTTGCTTAGCGGCGTCGGTATTGCCCGCCTGGTAGTTGACCACTCCTGCCTGGTATTCCTTCTCGACCCGCGCCACGAGGTCGGCGATGGGGTCGGAGGAATCGGAGATGGCTGAAGTTGGGGCTGACGCGTTCTGAACGGGATTGGCGGGCGTAGATTGCGCCGATTTTTGCGACGAATCTGGCTTTGCCTGCTGAGGCTGCTTAGCGGTCGCAGCCGAGCTGCCGGATTTCGCGGAGGCGGATTTCTCCGAGGCAGGGGCGGCTGCCGGCGCGCTCAACCCGGGCGCGGAGCCCGGAGGAAGAAGCGATACCGGCTTCTGCGCGGTCTGGCACGACGCCCCGCCCAGAATCAGGCAGGCAAGCGTTGCAGTCCGTGCATGAAATTTTGCAAGACGCATATTCCTCTATAAGATGCGGGTTTCTTCCCGGGTGTTGGCAGTGCGCAGCTGCCCTCAAAATCGTACCCGCCCAACCCATCTCGGTCAACGTCCTAAAGGAACTTTTGGGGTTACTTTAGGCACCTGTTCTGACCGGTTACTGCAAGCTAGGCATCGGGCGTCAGCCCTCAGCCCCCGCGTCCAGACCTATCTCGAATTTCCGAACTCAGGTTCCCGACTTCAGGTTTGCACCGCCGTGAGTTTGCCGCCATCACGGCCCGTGACTGAGGTCTGACGCCTGACGGCCGCTCCTTCACACTCTCCAATAATCGGGCCGCCAGTTCTGAATCGCCCTCTTAATATCCGCCCGCGAGAGCTTTTCGTTCAGCGCCCGCTCCACCAGCTTCGCAACCTCGGCGTCAGAAGCGAAGCGCAAGGCGATCAGCTGTTCTACGGTCAATTCAGGAATCCGCGACCGTAAGGGCTCGGGCAGAAGCGTGGCCAACCGCAAGCGTTCTTCCAGGCGAATCACGCGATCCTGCACCTTAAGAACATAAAGACGCGACTTAACCACCACGATGAGAAGCGCCAACGCGAGCAAAATCAGCAGGAAGGCGTGGATGTGATCGCGGAAGTCGCCGTGCGTGATGTGCGCGAAGAAATGGATCAGAGTGAGCAGCAGCGCCAGACCGAAGATGGGCAGTGCGAAAAAGTGAAATGGTGGATCGACTCGGTGATGATTGGCAAAAGTCTGGGGAACTTTCTCAGCCATGAAGCGGAGATCTCCTGGGGGATGAAGGTGACAGTGTAGCAGACGGGCCTAGGCTATCGCAGGGTCTGATTGGCGATTCGGAATGATCATTGCGAATGACGAAAGCCGAATGGCAAACAGCCAGGGGCGGTTCGCTTCTTGGAGCGAAGCGAGTTGGATCAGGCGAGTTGGATCAAGCGAATCGGATCAGGTGAATCCATCTCGCGTCCCGTATAATTCCGGCGGCATACAACCATAAGGAATCAAATAACCATGAAAGCCATTCAAGTAAAGCAGGTGGGTGGGCCCGAGGCCATGCAACTGGTGGACTTGCCGGTGCCGCAGCCGAAAAGCCACGAAGCCTTGGTGAAGATCGCGGCCGTGGGCGTCAATTTTATCGATGTGTATATCCGCGAGGGCCGCTATCACGCGCCGGTACCATTCATCGTGGGGCAGGAGGGTTCGGGGGTGGTCACAGCCATCGGTGCCGACGTGAAATCGACGAAAGTCGGCGATCGCGTGGCCTGGAGCGGTGTGCTGGGCTCTTACGCCGAATATGTGGCCGCGCCTGCGACGGCGGTCGTGCCCGTTCCCGATGACGTGGGTGACCGCGATGCGGCCGCTGCCATGCTGCAGGGCATGACCGCGCACTATTTGTGTTACGACACCTATCCGTTGAAACCTGGGGAGACGGCCCTCGTCCATGCCGGGGCCGGCGGGGTGGGGCTGCTGCTGGTGCAGATGGCGCACCATCTCGGGGCGCGGGTGATCGCGACCGTTTCGACTGAAGCCAAGGCCAAGCTGGCGCACGAGGCGGGCGCTGACGAAGTCATCCTCTACACGCAGGCCGACTTCGAAGCCGAAACCAAACGCCTCACCGCCGGCAAAGGCGTAGACGTAGTCTATGATGGCGTGGGCAAAGCCACCTTCGAAAAGAGCATGAACGTGCTGCGTCCGCGCGGCATGCTGGTGCTTTATGGCGCATCGAGCGGCCCGGTTCCGCCGGTCGACCCCATTACTCTTTCGCAAAAAGGCTCGCTCTACATGGCGCGCACAAACTTAGCGCACTTCACCGCTACCCGCGAAGAACTGCTGGCGCGATCGGGCGCCGTGTTCAACATGATCTCCGCGGGAAACCTGAAACTGCGCATCGCACATACCTACCCGCTGGCCGAGGCCCAGCAAGCCCACAGGGATCTGGAAGGCAGGAAGACGACGGGGAAGTTGCTGCTGATTCCGTAAGGCGCTGGGACCATAAGGTCGTGCGGAGCTTGCTCCTGCCAAGAAGATTTCTTCCTGTCCTCCACTGAAATTTTGATGACCACCCACTGACAAGATTCCTGAATCCAATAGGAGTTCAGATTCGGTCGAAGGAAACCTGCGGACAGACGGAACTGATCGATCCACGACAATTTCCGCCAGGCTCCTCTCCGTGGTATGGTCGTGGGCGGCGCGTCCGAGACTTCGCGGATTAGTGTCTGAGGAGAAATGCAAGCGCAGGTCAAGCTGGGTCGAATCTCCGGTATTTCGATCGGCCTTCACTACAGTTGGTTCATTATTGCGCTCTTGATCGCGCTCTCTCTCGCGGAACACTTTCATGTCGTGAACCCACGCTGGAGCGAGACAGTTGTCTGGTCGGCGGCAATTGTGACCGCGGTGCTATTCTTCGCCGCCCTTCTGCTACACGAGTTGGCACACTCTCTTTTGGCGAAAGCACGCGGCCTGCGGGTGCGGGAGATCACGCTGTTCGCTCTGGGGGGCGTGTCGCAAATCGAGTCGGAAGCCTCGGATGCCAAGACCGAGTTTTGGATTGCGATCGCCGGTCCCATCACCAGCTTGGTCATCGGATTCGTGCTGCTGGCAGTCGCTCGGTTCGCCGGTTGGCGATCGGGCACCGAGCCGACCACTCCGGTCGTCGGTGTACTGCTCTGGCTAGGCTACATCAATGTTGCCCTTGCTGGGTTCAACATGATTCCAGGCTATCCGCTCGACGGTGGTCGTGTTCTGCGCGCCATCATCTGGTGGATCACCCGCAATGCCGACCGTTCCACGCGATTGGCATCGCGAACAGGCGAGGTAGTAGCCTTCATGTTCATACTGCTTGGGTTGTTCCGGTTCTTCGGGGAGGGTGGGAATTTCGCCGGTCTGTGGCTGGCGTTTATTGGTTGGTTCTTGCTGGATGCCGCCCGGGCTAGCTATGTGCAGGTCGAGTTAATGGCGGGCCTCCGCGGCCGCCGCGTCGCCGACCTCATGGACCATGACGGTCCGACTGTAGAAGGCCACTTAAGCCTTCAAGATTTCGTTGACGAATATTTTTTGCGCACCGGTGTTCGCGGCTACGTGGTTGTCCGAGATGATCGAGTCATTGGTTTGATCACTCCCCACGAGGTGAAAGGAGTGGCGCGCGACCTTTGGCGGCAGACCAGCGTGCAAAGCGTCATGCGCCCTCTGGGTCAGCTCCACACGGTTGCACCCGAAACCCCTGCCCTCCAGGCGCTGGAGATGATGAGCCATGAGGACATTAACCAGCTGCCCGTTATCTCTAACGGGCGGCTTGAGGGCGTCTTTTCCCGCGCTCACGTTCTGCGCTTTCTGCGGACTCGCACCGAACTGCACCGCGATTAACTTCGCAGTCCTTCGAGACGGGTTAGGCTCGGTGTAATTTTTCGTTTTCGGTGGACCGTCGCCCACATTCCCCCTTCCTGATTGCTTTGTGAACACGCACGACGACTTTGTGCGTGAAGAGTTGGAAAGTTCAAGACACTGCCGCGGAAGAAGCCTTCGAGAGGAGTCTAGTTACGGTACCAGTCGGCACGAGTTAGAGGCACACTGCTCTGCCCGTTCAGGGGCTTGGTTAGGAGCATCTGGTACAGGTTCAGCCGTGCCGAACGAAATCGATGGGCTGAGGCAGCCATATATAGGCGCCAAATCCGGTAGGTAGTGTCGTTGGTGATTCGGCGTGCTTGTGAAGCGTGGGCTTCCAGCCCGCGCACCCAATGACGAAGGGTCAAGGCGTAGTGCTCGCGCAAGCTCTCGACATCTCTTACTTCGAAACCGCTTCGTTCCGCCGCGCCAAGGCTGATGTTGAGCGGCACGAGCTCGCCATCGGGGAAGACGTAGCGGTCGATGAAGGAAGGACCTTGCCGGTGATCGGTGGCAGAGGCGGTAATGCCGGAATTCAGAAACGCACCGCCCGGACGGAGCAACTGCCAGGCTCGCGAAAAATATTCCGGCAATTGCGCCTCACCCACATGCTCAAACATGCCGACACTCGCGATTTTGTCAAACTCGCAGCCAGGTTCAAGATCGCGGTAGTCGCAGATTTCGACGCGGCAGAGGTGATTCACGCCTGCGTCGCGAATGCGCTGTCGTGCCACCTCCGCCTGCCGGACGCTCAGCGTGATTCCCACAGCCAGCGCGCCATAGTGGACGGCGGCATAGACCATCAGCCCTCCCCAACCGCATCCGATATCGAGCAGGCGGTCGCCGCGGCGAAGTCGCAGCTTCCTGCAGATGTAATCGAGCTTGCGGCACTGGGCTGTGTCCAGGTCCGAATCTTCTCCATCAGTGAAATATGCGCATGAGTAATTCATGCGCCGGTCAAGCCAGAGGGCAAAGAAGTCGGGAGGAAGGTCATAGTGAAAACTAATGGCTTGGCGGTCGCGATCCTTCGAGTGAGCGGACCCTAACAGGTTCGGCGTGGGATGCTCCGGGCGCGTTTCTTGCCTGCCCGGCAATTTCCGCAAGGCTCTGGCAAGGTGCAGCTTCTGCGACAAACCCTGGCTGTCCTTCGTGAGCAAATAGTCGGCCAGGTCAAAACCACCTTCGATGTCGCCTTCGATATCCAGGTCGTCAAAAATGTAGGACTCTCCCAGGGTTAATTCGCTGGGCGAGAGGAACATTTCGCGCAAAGCGCCAGGGTGCTTGAGAACCAGGGTGAAGCGAGGTTGTTTCGAGCCCCAGGTGGTGCCATCCCAGAAGCGCACTTGGAAGTTACGCGTCGGGTAATCGGCGAGCAGTTCCGCCAGCAACTCAACACCGGGTTGAATGGGCGTCTGCTTAAATACAGAACTCGTGAGTAATCCCATAACTGTTTCCCCGAGTTCCTTGCAGACCGATCGGAGTTTTTGACCTTAAAGGGTTACGGTTCTCCTTGATGGTCTGTCTTAGGAGCTGTCAGACATCTTCAACAAGTCTCAAGTAATTTGATGCGGAGATTTGGAGGGCAGGTTGTTCAAATTCTTGCCGATAGCATCCCCGGAGGGTGGCCGCGATGGACTCGACAGGAACGTGAGCTCTGAAGGACTTAGTTGTCCCAATCTCGGCATCGAAGAACTGGGCCCGAGATTTTTCTAGGGGGCAGGAATGATGGCTTGGGCCGAGTTCGAGTCTGTGCTTTCTTCGCCGGCTGAGTTGACGGAAGTCACTTCGTAGCAATAAGTGTCGCCGTCGGTGATGTTGTTGCTGTCGATGTAGGTCGTGCCCGCCTGCGGGGCCGAAGGATTGAGCTTCGAATACGCTCCGCAGGTGCTGGTCGTGGTGTTATAGAGCGCGCGGTAAATGTAATAGTTTACTCCGGTGGTGCTGCTGGCCGTCCACTGAAGACTTACGGTGTACACCGGCGCCGGGATGGCCGTGCCCGTCAGAGTAACGCCCGTGGGCGCGTTCGAGGCGTTGCTGGCAAACGAAGCCGTGGTTGAGGCCGTACCGCTCGCCGTGGGAGTGAAGGTCACGGTGAAGGGTGCACTCTGGCCTGCAGGGATCGTCACGGGGAACAAAAGGCCGCTGATCGTAAACTCCGATCCGATTACGCTAACCGAGGAAACCGTGACGCTTGCGGTCGCGGCGGTCAGTTGTCCGGTTGCCGTTCCACTCGTCCCAACCGCGATGTTGCCGGGAATCGTGATGGTGAGAGGAGCGACGCTCAGAGTGCCCACGGCCGTCGCCGTGCCGGTCAACGGAATCGATAAAGACGGATTGGAAGCGTTCGAGGTCACGGTTGCAGTTCCGCTGGCGTTGCTGGTTGATGTAGGCGTGAACGTCACCGTGAACGACGTGCTCTGTCCCGACGTCAATGTCACAGGGGGCGTGATGCCGGAAATACTGAAGCCGGTTCCCGACACCGAGGCCGCTGAAATTGTTGCACTGGTGCCGCCGGTGTTGGTTACCGTTTCGGTCTGACTCGAACTCTGGCCCACTGTGATATTCGTGAAACTCAAACTCGTCGGCGAAGCCGTCAAGGTGGCCACCGTTACTGCCGTGCCGGACAGCGGAATCGATAAGGACGGATTGGAAGCGTTCGAGGTTACGGTCACAGTTTCGCTGGCGTTGCTGGTTGATGTAGGCGTGAACGTCACCGTGAACGACGTGCTCTGGCCCGGCGTCAACGTCACGGGCGGCGTGATGCCGGAAATACTGAATCCGGTTCCTGACACCGAGGCCGCCGAGATGGTCGCACTGGTGCCGCCGGTGTTGGTTACCGTTTCGGTGTGACTCGAACTCTGGCCCACCGTGATATTCGTGAAACTCAAGCTCGTCGGCGAGGCCGTCAGCACTGCCGGCGTCCCAACGGCCGATCCCGTCAAGGGTATGGCCAAGCTTGGGTTGGACGCGTTCGAACTGACCGTTGCGGTCCCGGTGAAGTTGCTTGCAGAAGTCGGCGCAAACGTTACGGTGAACGATGTGCTCTGTCCAGGGTTCAGCGTTACTGGAGGCGTGATGCCGGAGATGCTGAAGCCAGTACCGGATACCGAGGCCGCGGAAATGGTCGCACTGTTCCCGCCGGTGTTCGTCACGGTTTCGGTTTGACTCGAGCTTTGGCCGATGGTGATGTTCGTAAAGTTCAAGCTCGTTGGTGAGGCCGTCAACGTGGCTGGCGTCACGGCTGTCCCCGTGAGCGCAATCGATAAAGACGGATTGGAAGCATTCGACGTCACTGTGACACTTCCGGTGAAGTTGCCCCCCGACGTGGGCGCGAACTTCACGGTGAATGAGGCACTCTGTCCAGGGGTTAATGTAAGCGGCGGCGTAATCCCCGAAATGCTGAATCCCGTTCCTGACACCGAGGCTGCGGAAATGGTTGCGCTCGTTCCACCCGTGTTCGTGACCGTTTCGGTTTGACTTGAACTCTGCCCCACGCTGATGTTGGTGAAGCTCAAGCTCGTCGGCGACGCCGTCAGCGTAGGCGACGTCACTGTCGTGCCGGACAAAGGTACCGACAAGCTGGGGTTCGAAGCGTTCGATGTTAGGCTCACGGCTCCGCTGGCGTTGCTCGCCGAGGTCGGCGCAAACGTCACCGTGACCGACGTGCTCTGGCCCGGCGTTAACGTCACGGGCGGAGTGATGCCGGAAATGCTGAATCCGGTTCCCGACACCGAGGCGGCTGAAATTGTTGCATTGGTGCCGCCCGTGTTGGTGACCGTCTCCGTCTGACTCGAGCTCTGGCCGACGGTGATGTTCGTGAAACTCAAACTCGTCGGAGCTGCGGTAAGAACTGCCGTTGCTACTGCCGACCCGGTTAAAGGCATTGCCAAACCTGGGTTGGAGGCGTTCGAGGTCACGGTGGCGGTGCCAGTGAATGTGCCGGCGGTCGTGGGCGCGAATTTTACGGTGAACGATGTGCTCTGTCCGGCGGACAACGTGACCGGCGGCGTGATGCCGGAAATGCTGAAGCCGGTGCCAGAGGCT
>DATDGP010000013.1:0-9219 GCA_036522035.1 Terriglobales bacterium | reverse complement strand
TCGGGTCTTGGGAGGCGCAGGAGGAGCAAATCCGACCTGTTCGGTGGCCCCTTCAAGGTCGGACCCGGCTGGTGGTTGCATTCGGGGCGATCCGGTGGTACGTTGTCGGTCGGCCGGGAACCCAAAGTGGAAATTCCGGTTAATCGCCCAGGCGGAGTTTTCGTCGGACCCGGTAGAAGAGATGAAGGATGGGCAAGGTCAGTCTTATTGGAGGTAGCATGAAGGCAACCGAACTGCTCCACAACCTGGGCCAGAGTCTATGGCTCGACAACATCACACGCGATTTGCTCAACAACGGCACCCTCAAACGTTACATTGACGAACTTTCGGTGACTGGCCTCACCTCCAATCCGACAATTTTTGATAACGCCATCAAGAACAGTACGGCCTATGACGCGGCCATCCGCGAGAAGCTGGCAAAGGGCGAATCAGGCGAGGATCTCTTCTTCGACTTGGCGCTCGAGGACCTCACACGGGCCGCCGACCTGTTCCAGCCTATCTACGGCCGGACAGACACCGTGGACGGATGGGTGTCTCTGGAAGTGTCGCCCTTGCTAGCGTACGACACGCCACACACCCTGGCTGCCGCCAAGGATCTGCATGCGCGGGCTGGGCGGCCAAACCTTCTCATCAAGATCCCCGGCACCAAAGAAGGCTTGCCCGCCATCGAGGAAGCGATCTTTGCTGGCATTCCGATCAACGTCACCCTTTTGTTCTCTCGTGAGCATTACGTTGCGGCAGCAGAGGCGTTTCTCCGCGGCATTGAACGGCGCATTGAGGCAGGGCTTAAGCCTGGCGTCGGTTCCGTGGCCTCAGTATTTATAAGCCGGTGGGATGCGGCAGTGGCAGGCAAGGTTCCTGAGCCACTGCGCAACCAACTTGGCATTGCGATCGCCAAGCGCATCTACAAGGCGGCGCGCGCCATGATGAGCTCGCCGCGTTGGCAGCGCATTTACAACGCAGGCGCCCGGCCGCAGCGGCTTCTTTGGGCCAGCACGGGAACCAAGGACCCTCAGGCTTCTGACATCCTCTACATCAAGGCGCTGGCCGCTCCCTTCACGGTGAACACGATGCCCGAGGGTACGCTAAAGGCTCTTGCCCAGCACAGTGAGCTCGGTACGATCATCCCGGCCGACGGCGGCGACTGCGACGAAGTGCTCGCCAAGTTTGCCGAGGCCGGCGTCGACGTGGATGCTCTGGCCGCCAAACTCCAAGACGAGGGAGCCAAGTCATTCGTCAAATCGTGGAATGACTTGATGGCTGTGATCAACTCCAAGAGTGCCGCGCTCAAGGCGGCAGCCGGTTAGGCGAGTGCTCCAGGGCGGTCGGCTCAGGAATTCAATCGTACCGAACGAAGCCGGAATGTTATCGATAAATGATGTGGTTATGTGCAAGACAATATGAGTTGAAGAGGCATCGGCGTGAGCGAAGCTCTTCCCATCGTCTACCTGGCCCGCCATGGCGAAACTGCCTGGAGCATCTCGGGCCAGCACACCGGACTTACGGATCTTCCGCTCACCGCACGCGGCGAACGCAATGCACTCAGTTTGGGCGAGCGTCTGAAAGGTTTGACTTTCGCCAAAGTTTTTACCAGTCCTCTGCAGCGCGCCAGTCGCACTTGCGAACTTGCAGGATTCGCAAGGACGGCGGAGATCGACCGCAACTTGCTGGAGTGGAACTACGGCGAATATGAAGGTCTCCGTAGCGCAGAAATCCATGCCACGAGACCTGACTGGCAATTATTTCGTGACGGATGTCCGGACGGGGAGTCGCCCGAGGAGGTGGCTGGACGCGCGGACCTGATCGTTAACCGGGTGCGAGACGTCGGGGGAAACGTATTGCTCTTCTCAAGCGGGCATTTCCTGCGGATGCTCGCAGCACGGTGGCTGGCTCAGCCGCCGGAAGCGGGCCGACTGTTCCTGCTAAGTACAGCTAGCTTAAGCGCCCTGGGTTACGAACACAATCTGTCTAAACCCGTGATCCGGCTTTGGGACGACACACGGCATGTGGGAGCGTAACGGCTTCGGGTAAGCCGGAGACAACCATGAGCAACACGCGACGACACATGACGATACTCACCCCAAACGCGTTCCTGGTCGGCCTTGACGATAATTCGGCGCGTCGATGCCAACCAAAGGAGGCAGCGAGTCGCGCTATCCAGCGCAGCGGTATGTCCTAGTGCACGATAAGCTGCGTCTGCTGGCTGCGGTCAAGTATGCCTCGGCCGATCACGCTGTTTGTCCGGCAAGGCAAGTCTGCGCACGACCCACGAGTCGTTGCCCCACACTTGGCGCGAGACCTGATGGTGGAGTGGCATCAGCGTCTGCTAGAAAATGCCTCGGCGTTCTGAAGAAGTAGACCGGTTAGAGACTCGAGAGTGAACGAACGAAATTCGAAACTCGCCTTCCCCACTGAATCGGGTGTCGCGTCCTAGCAGCCATCGAGTTTCGAATTGAACTAGTCGTTAGCGAAATATCAGTAATTCAGGAATTGGGGGTCTTAGGTGAAAGTGCTGGTTATTGATGTAGGTGGGACGCACGTCAAGATCCTTGCCACCGGGCAAACGGAGCATCGCAGCCTCCTATCGGGGCCGACGCTAACAGCCAAACAAATGGTCTCCGGAGTGAAGAGGCTGGCCAAAGGCTGGAAGTACCATGTCGTGTCAATTGGGTACCCGGGGCCAGTTCTCCGGAACCGGCCTGTGGCGGAACCGCATAACCTCGCGTCCGGATGGGTCGCGTTTGACTATGAAGAGGCGTTCGGGTGCCCCGTCAAGATGGTCAACGATGCGGCCATGCAAGCCCTAGGAAGCTATAAGAGCGGGAAGTTGCTTTTCCTGGGCTTGGGAACCGGTCTCGGCTCCACCATGGTCGCGGATGGCATCGTGGAACCCATGGAACTGGGTCACCTTCCTTATAAGAACGCGACCTACGAGGATTACGTGGGGCTGCGGGGATTAGAGAAGCATGGGAAAAAGAAATGGCGCCTATATGTCGAGGACTTATGTGGACCGCCTGATCACCGCCATCGAGCCCGACGACGTCGTTCTTGGAGGAGGCAACGTCAAGAAACTAAAAGATCTGCCCAAGGGCTGTCGGGCCGGCGACAACGCCAATGCATTTCTTGGGGGATTTCGTTTGTGGGAGGGGCCCGCTGACCGCCGGCCTTCCACTCCCGTCAACGCTCGCTCTCGATGATTAGAGAAGAAGACAAACGGAGGCGCGAACATGGCAGCACGAGCACAAACGGCTATCAAACGCCAGGGCATGGAGCCGTTGACCAAACGCAAGGCCTGGAAAGCTCTTCAAGTCCACTATAAGCAGCTCCGGGAGTTGCACCTCCGCGACCTCTTCGCTGACGATCCCCAGCGCGGGGAGCGGATGACGGCGGAAGTCCTGGGCCTTTTCCTGGACTATTCGAAGAATCGCATCACCGACGAAACCCTTGGGCTTCTGATTCAACTAGCCGAGGAGTCAGGTTTGCGAGGCCGGATCGACGCCATGTTTCGGGGGGAGAAGATCAACATTACGGAGGAGCGCGCCGTCCTGCACGTGGCCCTGCGCGCTCCCAAAGGAACCTCCATCGTCGTCGACGGCGAGGACGTGGTGCCCCAGGTTCACGCCGTACTCGACAGGATGGCTGACTTCTCCCATCGCGTGCGGAACGGTGAGTGGAAGGGCCACACTGGCCAACGCATCCGCAATGTCATCAACATCGGAATCGGCGGCTCCGACCTTGGTCCTGTGATGGCATATGAAGCGCTCAGACACTACAGCGCTCGAGAAATGACCTTTCGCTTTGTCTCTAACATTGACGGTACTGACTTCGCGGAAGCGGTGCGCGATCTCGATGCCGCAGAAACACTATTCATCGTTTCTTCGAAGACCTTCACCACCCTAGAGACGATGACCAACGCCCACACAGCCCGCGATTGGGTGTTGAAAGGGCTGGGCGGGGATGAGAGGGGGATCGCGAAGCATTTCGTCGCCGTTTCGACCAACGGTACCGAGGTGTCGAAGTTCGGCATCGACACCGCTAACATGTTCGGCTTCTGGGATTGGGTCGGCGGACGCTACTCGATGGACTCTGCCATTGGCCTTTCGACCATGCTGGCCATCGGCCCGGAAAACTTCCTTGACATGCTCGATGGCTTCCACCAGATGGACGAGCATTTCCGCACTGCGCCCCTGGCCCGGAATCTGCCGGTGCTGATGGGCCTGCTCGCCGTCTGGTACACCGACTTCTTGGGCGCACAAACCGTCGCGGTGCTGCCCTATGAGCAGTACCTCAAGCGGTTCCCGGCTTACTTGCAGCAGTTGACGATGGAAAGCAACGGCAAACATGTGACGCTCGAAGGGGCACAGGTGGGCTATGACACTGGTCCCATCTACTGGGGCGAACCCGGCACCAACGGACAGCACTCGTTTTACCAGTTGATACATCAGGGCACACGGCTAATCCCGTGCGACTTTATCGCGTTTGGCAAACCGCTGAACGTGCTCGGCCGGCACCACGACATGCTGGTGGCGAACGTCTTCGCCCAAAGTGAGGCCCTGGCGTTTGGGAAGACAGCCGAGCAAGTGAAAGCTGAGGGCACACCGGACTGGCTCGTCCCTCACCGGGTGTTCGAAGGCAACCGCCCTTCGAACACCATCCTCGCCGAGCGGCTGACACCAGAAGTGCTCGGCAAGCTGGTAGCCCTCTACGAGCACTCGGTTTTCACCCAGGGCACGGTTTGGAGCATCAACTCGTTCGACCAGTGGGGCGTGGAATTGGGAAAGGTTCTGGCGCAGCGGATCATCCCCGAACTCGAGAGCGTGCAAGAGCCATCGCTCGCCCATGACAGTTCAAGTAACAATCTGATCCATCGCTACCGGAAGCTTAGGGAGACATCATGACGACTCACGGATATGACAAGCCCCTGTATCTACTACCCTTCGACCATCGCGGTTCGTTCGAGACTGGAATGTTCGGCTGGAAGGGCGCGTTGACCGCGGAGCAGACCGCGCAGATCGCTGCCACGAAGCAGGTAATCTACGACGGTTTCAAAGCAGCCGTTGCGGGCGGGGTGCCCAAGCAAAAAGCGGGCATTCTGGTGGACGAGCAGTTTGGCGCGGCGATACTTCACGACGCCGCAGCTCAGGGCTACATCACCGCTTGCCCGGCCGAGAAGAGCGGACTGGAGGAATTCGACTTCGAGTACGGTGAGGACTTCGCCCAACACGTCGAGGCCTTTCACCCCACCTTCTGCAAGGTCCTGGTGCGCTACAACCCCGAGGGTAACGGGGCTTTAAACGGCCGGCAGTCGGCTCGCCTGAAGCGGCTGTCGGACTACCTGCACGGTCAGAGTCGCAGCCTGTTTATGTTCGAGCTCTTGGTGCCGCCGGAGAAGGCGCAGCTCGAGAGGCTCAAGGGAGACAAGAGGGCCTACGACCTTGAGGTGCGGCCGCGGCTCATGGTTCAGACCATTGAGCTACTTCAGGACGCTGGGGTGGAGCCGGACGTGTGGAAGATCGAGGGACTGGACCGCCGCGAAGACTGTTCCAAGGTGGTGGCGGCTTCGCAACGGGGTGGTCGCGGCAAAGTGGGCTGCATCATTCTGGGGCGTGGCGAGGACGACAAAAAAGTGCTCGAATGGCTGACAACCGCGGCTGGAGTTCCGGGCTTCATCGGCTTCGCCGTGGGCCGGACGGATTTCTGGGAGCCACTCGTCAACTTTCAAGACAAGAAGATCACTCGGGACGCCGCGGTGGCGGAGATGGCCCGTCGCTATCGCGAGTTTGTAGACACCTTTGAGCAAGCCCATTCTCGTGCAGCATGAAGGAGTGAGGAGAACCGGTGTAATGATGAGAGATGCGGTGAAGCTGGCGCCGTCAATCCTGGCGTCGGACTTCGCCCGCCTGAGTGAACAGGTGGCCGAAGCAGAGCGGGCTGGGGCGGATCGCATCCACGTAGACGTAATGGATGGACACTTCGTACCCAACATCTCGATGGGAGCGCCGATCGTCAAGTCGTTGCGTTTAGTGACTCGCTTGCCCCTGGAAACTCACCTGATGATTTCGGACCCTGACCTGTTCCTCGAGGAATTTGTCGAGGCAGGTTCTGATTCGTTTCTCGTGCACTGGGAAGGGAACGCCAATTTGCACCGTACGGTGCAGCGCATCAAGGCGCTGGGTAAGCGGGCTGGGGTGGCTATCAACCCGGCAACCCCGGCAGCGGTTCTGGAGGAGATACTGCCGGACGTCGACCAAGTATTGGTAATGACGGCTGAGAGCAAGGCCAGCAGACGTTCCTGCACCATCGAATCGTTCACTTGCTCAGCCAAGGTGTGAAATTCGAGTGGAATCTCATTATTCACGCCCGCCACAGCGGCCTGCACGGCCGAGATCGTGGCCGAAGGCCGTACGGCGGTGCGCAGTTCGAAGCTCTCCGAGTCAGCAGGGTCGGGGATCTGGCTGTCCGGGAAAAAGGCGGTCGGTTGCATGCTCTCGCGGAGTGTGAAGTACTTGGCGTCCTTAGGTACTGTTAAGAAATAAAGTTTACAATTGCTGGTGACCGAAGTCACGCCGCGTAGTGCGGCTGAAATGTGTAGTTCCAGTGGCCGTGAAATCTATGCGGCTTCAACCGGAGCGTGCGCATCTCGTCGTTCGTGATCTTCTGGCCAAGTTCGTATTCGCCGGTGTCGAGTAAAGCTTTCACCCGCAGCCCGCTCTTCGTGGTCGTGCCTCCAATCAGATTGACCACGGCCTCGTAGCTGAGGAGCGGCCGGCCGCGCCAGTTCATACTGATGAAGGAAAACAGGCGGTGCTCGACCTGGTTCCACTTGCTGGTGCCGGGCGGATAATGGCATACGGTCACCGTGATCCCGAGACTATCGGCCAAGGCTTGCAGATGCACTTTCCAGGAGCGCAGCCGCGTACCGTTGCTGCCGCCAGCATCCGCACAGATCAACAGGCGCCGGGCCTGCGGGTAGGCTTTCCTTCCAAGCAGGTGCCACCACCGCCGAATACTTTCCACCGCGAATTCCGCTGTCTCGTGGGTGATGCCCACGTTGACGACGGCTTCGTCCCGCGTCACGTCGTAGGTCCCGTAGGGGATCGCCTTGCCGATGCCCTGGGCCGGAAAATCATGAACATTGACCGCCTCCGGGTCGCCGGCGGGCTGCCACCGGCGGCCGCGATTCTCGAAGGATCCGACCAATTCTTTCTTTTTCGTGTCCACACTGACCACCGGGTCATGGCGGCGGACGAAGCGCCGAACTTGATCGTTGAGGTATCGAAACTGCGCGTCTCGATCGGGATGTTGAGTGCCCTCGATCGTCTTCACGTTCGCCTGCAGCGAGTAACCCAATCCTCGCAGACAGCGCGCCACCGTGACATGCGAGACCGTGTAGCCCTGACGCGCCAACTCATCGGCCAAGTTGCGCGTCGACTTGTTCGTCCACAGCAGGTAGCTCATCGGGTCACCCGCGGTGCTGGCTTCGACCAACCGCCTCAGCACCCGCTTGACGTGGGGATCGGCATCCTCGAGCCGCTTGCGTCCGCCACCCACCGTGCGAATGCGACCGCTTTCTGGGCGTCCAGGCAAGCGGCCGGCCTCCAACTCCTCTATGCCTTTTAGAATCGTGGGCCGCGACATGCTCGTCAGCCGCGTCAGGCGACTCACCGCCCCACGTCCTTCTTCGAGCGCCTTCTGGGCGACAAAGACGCGCGCTTGCGCTTCATTCAACGTGCCCAGCACACGCAGCCAATGGCGCTCTGTTTCCGGAAGCCTCGCCTTCGTCGCCATGGCCGTATAGTCTCGCACTGGTACCAGGATAGCGAGCAGCGTCCGTTTTGTAAACTTTATTCTTTAACAGGCCCTTAACGACTCCAACGACCTCGATCGGGGGATGCGGCTTGCCAGCGACATCGCCGATACGGAACGTCTTGCCGATGGGATTCAAACCCGGAAAGAAGCGGCGCGAGAGAGCCTGATTGATGATTGCGACCGGAGGGGCGGTCTTGCTATCGGTTCGGTTGAAGTCGCGGCCTGCTAGCAGCGTCATTCGCAGCGCCCGAAAGAAGCCCCGGGACACATAATTGAAGAAAGCCGCAGCGTCGTAACCGGTTACAGCTTTGGACCAGTCCGTGTGAATGCTGCTTTTCGATATGACGTTGCTGACCGGTGTCATCACCGAGCGGCCCACGGAGACCACGCCCGGCAGGTGGGCCAGCCTGCTCTCAATTTGGTCGTAAGTGGGGGAGAGCTGATCGGGCGGAACCTTCGCCGTTTTGAGATCGGTGCTCACTAGCAGCACATTGCTGCGGTCGAAGCCGATATCGAGCGTCGCGAGTTTGGCGAAGCTGCGGAGTAAGAGCCCGGCGGCCACCAGCAAAACCAGCGATAGCGCCACCTGCGAGGCTACGATCCACTTGCGGCCCCGGAGGCGCGCGGGACGCTCAAGGTCGAGCGCCTGGCTGCCTTTCATCGCCGAAGTCAACGACACACGCGTGGACCGAAGCGCTGGCAGAAGGCCGAAGAGAATAGCAGTGAGGACGACGACCGCGGCGGTGAACCCAAGCACACGGCCATCGAAAGAAAGATCAAGGAAGACGGTGTGCTGGGCGGTGGAGATGTAGCGCACTAGCAGAGCTGTACCCCAGCGAGCGAAGAGAGCTCCCAGAAGTGCTCCCGCCAAGGAAAGCATGACGCATTCCGTCTCTAGTGCTTGTTTGGGCGACGTAGACCCTCTGAACCGCGAAAGTACTCTCCATTGTATCCATCCAGATACTCGAAAGCGGCGTGAAGGGGCTCTCCTTCAGGTATTTCTTAAATGTGTATTCCCAATCGGATATAGCCGACCTGCTTTACCGACTCTCGGTAAGTCATCAATCGACACTTTCCAATGCGTTCCCCCGGCGGGATGGTAAACGCGGTCGTGAAACCGAAATCCCTGATTTCCCCTACTTTCGCCGCTGGACATGAGAGGAGATGATTGGAATCGCTGACCTTCGGGCAACGGAACCTCACCTTTTAACTCCTTAGATGTCAGGCCACGACACTGGCCGTCCGGCAGCTCGATATGGCTGAATCCCGCTGAAAGCTTGGCCGCAGCAGTCGAAGCTTTCGACCGAGAAATCACCAGCGTTTTGAACACTAATGAACACCAGTTCGAGATGTGAGCCCGTTGAGGAATAGCGGAATGTATTTCACGATAAAGCGGTTAGGTGGTACGCC
>DATDGP010000012.1:0-23963 GCA_036522035.1 Terriglobales bacterium | reverse complement strand
GCGCATCTGTAGTGGTTCTGAATCTCGACATAGGAGAGCCCCGATGCGCGGAGAGGATCAAAAGCAAGACAGCCTGTTCAGCTATGTGTCGCCGGAGAGGCGGGTGCCCGAGGATCATCCCTTGCGGCCGATCCGGACGATGGTCGACCAGGTGTTGAAAGAGATGTCGGCGCGCTTCAGCCGGCGGTACGCCAAAGTCGGACGACCGTCGATTGCGCCGGAGCGTCTGTTGCGCGCCCTGCTGCTGCAGATTTTCTACTCGGTGCGCAGTGAGCGCTTGCTGATGGAGCAGTTGGACTACAACCTGTTGTTCCGCTGGTTCGTAGGCATGCCGATGGATGAGGAGGTCTGGGATCACAGCGTGTTCAGTAAAAACCGCGACCGGCTGCTGAACGAAGAGATTGCCCAAGCTTTCTTCCAGCGGGTGCTGAAACTGGCCCAGCCGCATTTGTCGGATGAGCACTTCACGGTGGACGGGACCCTGATCGAGGCTTGGGCGAGTCATAAGAGTTTTCGGCCCAAAGAGGAAGAGCCTGGGCCCGGCCGCCAGGAGGGTGGAGTGGATTTTCATGGGGAGCGGCGGAGCAATGACACCCACCAATCCACCACTGATCCGGAGGCGCGGCTCTACAAGAAGTCGAAAGGATCGGAAGCCAAGCTGAGCTACCTCGGTCACGGGCTGATGGAGAATCGTAACGGATTGTTGGTGGGGACGCTGGTGACGCCGGCCTACGGGACCGCCGAGCGGGATGCCGCCTTGCTGCTGGCCGAGGAGATTCCGGGGACCAAACGGGTAACCCTGGGAGGTGACAAGAACGATGACACCCGAGACTTCGTACGCGAGTTGCGGCAGATGAAGATTACGCCGCATGTGGCCCAGAACAACACGAATCGGTCGAGCGCCATCGACGGGCGCACGACCCGTCACGCCGGGTATGCGAGGAGCCAACAGAAGCGCAAGCGGGTGGAGCAGAGCTTCGGTTGGATGAAGGTGATCGGGATGCTGCGGAAAGTGAAGTTGAGAGGCCGCGAGAAAGTGAGTTGGTGGTTTACCTACGTAGGCGCCGCCTACAACCTGGTTCGACTGCCAAGTCTGCAAGCGGAGGCCGTAGCCTGAGCGAAAGCCCCGAAAGGGATCGGGAAGGCACCCCCAGGGCATTCGGACCAGCCTCCAGCCCGCGTCCGAGCGGCTCTTCACTCTCGTTCTAACTCGATTCCAGTCGCGACTGCGGCAGAACTTCATTGCGAAACTCGGTTTTTCAACGAACTGTTAGACGGGCTTCCAGAGTGGATGGAAGGCACAGCGGATGTCGATTACGCCAAGAGGCAAATCAAGCGGCTATGCATGGAATCAAGCGATTCCGAGTACTTCGTTCAAGACTTCGTTGCCAATACCATTGTGGTCTCGACCAGCGACTACCGATCAGGTCGGCGCATCGTGTAAAGCGGGTCAGGGTCCGGGACGCGTACTGCCTTGGGGCCGCGCGAGTCCGGCATCTTTCTGGCCATTGCCATACACCTCCCGCCAGCACACCGCCCTCTACGCTTGCGGTCTCTCGTAGGGAAGATATGGTGACCACTCGTACTCGCACGGGCCATCACGTCAGCCCTCAGGGTTGGAAGGCACTGGGTGCGGTCACCCTATCGCTGGGCGGCACGCATTCTGATAACATGGTACGTTTCGAAAACGCTGCCGGGTCTGGATCGCGTTATGGAAACAGCTCAAAGCAATCAAGTTTCCGTCTTCGAACACGTACAGCTTGAATCGCTCCTTGATGCCCTGGGCAGACGGGGCTATGAGGTGATTGGGCCGACGATTCGCGACGGAGCAATCGTTTACGACCGCTTGAATTCGGCCGCCGATTTGCCGATTGGGTGGACTGACGAACAGGAGGGCGGAAGATACCGGCTCGCCAAGCGAAACGATGACGCTCTCTTCGGTTATGCTGTCGGGCCTCATTCGTGGAAGCGTATCCTTCATCCGCCCGTCCAGCGTCTGTGGAGTGCGACGCGACGCGAGCAGGGCTTCGAGATAAAGCCGGAGAAGGTTGAACCCCGAAAGGTAGCTTTCCTCGGTGTCCGCTCCTGCGAGCTACACGCCATCCAGATTCAGGACAAAATTCTCATGGGTGGCGCTTACGTGGACCCCGGTTACAAGGTACGCCGCGAAAACACCCTCATCATCGCCGTCAACTGCGGCCAAGCAGGTGGGACATGTTTTTGCGTCTCGATGAATACCGGTCCTCGGGTCCAAGCCGGATTTGACGTCGCCTTAACGGAAGTCCTGGAAGGGGGACGCCATTACTTCGTAGCGCAGGTCGGCACGGAGCTGGGTAATGAGATCCTGGATGAGGTTCCGCACCGCGAGGCAGAGGCGAGCGAAATCGCGGCGGCAGGGAAGGCTGTGGAACACGCTGCCCAACAGATGGGTCGAAGTATGGACACTATCGACATCAAGGGCCTGCTTTACCGCAACTACGAGCATCCGCGGTGGGACAACGTAGCTTCGCGCTGCTTGACCTGCGGAAATTGCACGGCTGTGTGCCCGACCTGCTTTTGTACGACAGTCGAAGACGTGACCGACCTGGCGGGCGAACACGCGGAGCGCTGGCAGAAGTGGGACTTCTGCTTCACGATGGATTTTTCCTACATCCACGGCGGCAGCGTCCGCTCCAGCGCAAAGTCGCGCTATCGGCAATGGATGACCCATAAGCTCGCAACCTGGATCGATCAGTTCGGAACCTCGGGCTGCGTGGGCTGTGGACGCTGCATCACCTGGTGCCCCGTTGCGATCGATATAACTGAGGAAGTGCGTGCTATCCGCGAGGCTGAGCGTCAGCCGGAGGATCTGGCTCCGGAGGGTAGTCATGGAAACGCTTAAACCCGTCCTCGCCCGTCATCCCTTTGTCGAGGGTCTGAAAGACGAGTATTACGAGCTCTTGGAAGGCTGTGCATCGAACGCGGTTTTCAAAGCTGACAGGTTCATCTTCCGTGAGGGAGACGAAGCCAACCAGTTCTACCTGATCCGGCACGGCAAGGTAGGGCTCGAAATTTTCGGCGCCGAGCGCGGCCCAATCACTATCATGACCCTAGGCGAGGGCGAGGTCCTGGGGTGGTCCTGGCTTTTCCCGCCTTATCGCTGGCGGTTCGATGCGCGTGCCATCGAGCTTACCCGGGCGATTGCCTTGGACGGACAATGCCTGCGCGGCAAGTGCGAACAAGACCATGAGCTCGGCTATGAACTGATGAAGCGTGTGGCTCGTGTCGTCGAAGGACGATTGCAAGCGACAAGACTTCAGCTTCTGAATGAGTACGCGTCCAGCCCGTGAGAGCCCTATGACCGCAGGTGACGCTCATCCGATGACTCCGGAGCCTTGGCGGATCGAGCGCGTTCGCCGGGAGACGCATGATACATTCACGGCTGAGCTCTCGCCCGCGAATGGCCGCCGGGAGCTGCCGTTCGAACCCGGTCAGTTCAACATGTTGTACGCCTTCGGAGTGGGCGAGGTACCCATTTCCATTAGCGGTGATCCCGCCCGAACCGAACGGATCGTGCATACGACCAGGGCAGTCGGCGCTGTTACTCAAGCGATGGCCCGCCTCGGCCGCGGGGACGTACTGGGACTGCGGGGGCCGTTCGGAAACCGGTGGCCCGTGGACGATTTCGAAGGAAGTGACGTAGTTCTTGTGGCGGGGGGAATCGGTCTGGCACCCCTACGGCCCGCCCTATACCGCATTCTTGCCCGCCGCGCGGAATATGGCCGCGTCGTGCTGTTGTATGGCACGCGCACGCCTACCGACATCCTTTACCTCAAGGAGCTCGAACAGTGGCGCGGTCGGTTGGACCTGGATGTGAAGGTCACCGTAGACCGTGGCATGGCCGGCTGGCGCGGAGATGTGGGGGTGGTGACGCGGTTGATTTCGCGCGCGGCGTTCGACACAGCGAGCGCCGTTGCTCTGATTTGCGGACCCGAGATCATGATGCGCTTCAGTGTGGCGGAGCTCGGGCAGCGTGGCCTCCCGGCGGAGCGCGTGTTTGTGTCGATGGAACGAAACATGAAATGCGCGCTGGGTTTCTGCGGCCATTGCCAGTTCGGTGCTGACTTCATCTGTAAGGACGGTCCGGTATTTCCCTTCAGCCGGGTGGAACGGCTGCTCCGCGTCCGGGAGGTGTGACGGTGGCACGAAAGCCAAAACTCGCGGTCTGGAAATTTGCTTCGTGCGACGGATGCCAGTTGAGTCTGCTCGATTGCGAGGACGAGTTGCTGGCTGTGGCAGGCGCCGTTGAGATCGCGAACTTCCCCGAAGCCTCACGGGCCGTGGTGCGAGGCCCGTATGATCTGTCGATTGTCGAAGGGTCGGTCACCACGCCGCACGATGCCGAACGCATCCATCAGGTGCGGCGCGCCTCGAAGCACCTGGTGACGATCGGCGCCTGCGCGACGGCTGGAGGCATTCAAGCCCTACGTAACTTCAAGGACGTGAAGGAATTCACTTCGATCGTCTATGCGACCCCTGGTTACATCGAAACGCTCGGGAAATCCACTCCGATCACGGAGCACGTGCGGGTGGATTTCGAACTTCAGGGCTGTCCGATCAATAAGGCGCAGCTCATCGAGGTGATCAGCGCCTTTCTCAACGGCCGCCGGCCGAATACTCCGGCGCACAGCGTCTGCATCGAGTGCAAGCGCCGGGGAACCGTATGCGTGATGGTAGCGCAGGGTACGTCGTGTCTCGGCCCCGTCACCCATGCCGGATGCGGAGCCCTTTGCCCTTCTTACCATCGCGGCTGTTACGGCTGCTATGGGCCGATGGAAACGCCCAATACAACCTCTCTCAGCGCGATTTTTGCGCGCTCGGGAGTGAGGGCGGAAAATCTCGTGCGGATGTTTCGCACCTTCAATTCCTACGCGACACCGTTTCGCCGCGAGAGCGAGAGCCATGAAAACGCGAACCGTTAAAGTCGACTATCTGGCGCGGGTGGAAGGGGAAGGTGGCCTCTACGTCAAGATCCGGGACGGGAGCGTTACGGACGTAAAGCTGAAGATCTTCGAGCCACCTCGCTTCTTTGAAGCTTTCCTCCGCGGGCGCGATTACCGTGAGACACCCGACATCACTGCCCGGATCTGTGGCATCTGCCCGGTGGCGTACCAGATGAGCGCGGTCCATGCCATGGAGTATGCCTTGGGTGTGAAGGTCGAGGGCCAGCTACGTGCCTTACGGCGGTTGCTCTACTGCGGGGAGTGGATCGAGAGCCACACGCTGCACATCTACATGCTCCACGCACCTGATTTTCTAGGCTACCCGGACGCCATCCAAATGGCCAAAGATCACTCCGCTGCTGTCCAGCGGGGCTTGCAGCTCAAGAAAGCCGGGAACGAGATTGTGAGCCTTCTGGGCGGGAGGGAGATCCATCCCATCAATGTGCGCGTAGGGGGCTTTTACAAGACGCCCTCAAAGCGCGAGTTGATGGCGCTTGCCGAGCGGCTGAAGTGGGCCCGCGATGCTGCGCTCGAGACTGTGCGCTGGGTGGCCGGATTCTCTTTTCCGGACTTCAGGGTCGATTACCTGTTGGTGGCGCTACGTCATCCGAGCGAATATCCCTTTAACGAAGGGCATATCGTATCGAACCGCGGGCTCGATATCAGTGTGAAGAGTTACGAGGACTATTTCGTCGAGGAGCACGTGGAGTATTCGAGCGCACTCCACTCCTTCCTGAAAGGGCAGGAAGCGTATCTGGCAGGACCGCTCGCTCGCTTCAATTTAAACTTTGACCGCCTTCCCGCGCCCGTCCAGCAAGCGGCGCGCGAAGCGGGACTGAACGAGACCTGTCGCAATCCGTTCCAGAGCATCATCGTGCGCTCGGTTGAGGTGCTCTATGCTTGCGAAGAGGCACTTCGAATCATCAGCGAATATGAAGAACCCGAAAGCGCTGCCGTCGAAGCGCCGGTGCGTGCGGGAACCGGTTTCGGATGCACCGAAGCACCCCGCGGACTTCTCTACCATCGCTATCGAATCGATGAGGACGGAACGATTCTCGACGCCAAGATTGTGCCACCCACTTCCCAGAACCAGAAGTCGATTGAGGCGGACTTGCGGCGCTTCGTTTCTCAACACATCGACTTGCCGGACGATGCGATGCAGTGGCAGTGCGAACAGGCCGTCCGGAATTACGATCCTTGTATCTCGTGTTCGACACACTTCCTGAAGCTCACCGCCGATCGCGTGTGAACGCCTGAAAGGCATGTGCGCGACACGCTCCGGCAGCCAGTTTCTATGCCTTCCTCGGCTGAAAACACGGCCATCCTGGTAATCGGCATCGGTAACGAATACGCGTCTGATGATGCCGCGGGTCTTCTGGTTGCGCGCCGGCTAAAGCAAGCGGGGCGCGCAGACTTCGCGATCCGGGAGGAGTCCGGGGAAGGAGCGGCACTGATTGAGGCCTGGAAGAGCGCCGCTCGGGTCATCGTGATTGACGCCGTGCGCTCGGGTGGCGATCCGGGCGGTCTACATCGGCTGGATGCGAGCGGAGCGCCGTTGCCCGCAGAATCTTTCCGGGGCTCTACGCACGCTTTCGGGCTGTACGAAGCGGTCGAGCTTGCCCGTTCCCTCGGCGACCTTCCTCAGCGGATGATCGTCTTTGGCGTCGAAGGGCAGAACTTTGCGGCTGGAAGAAGTGTTTCTCCGGCGGTCGAGCACGCTATTGATAGTGTCGCTCGAGCCGTCTTGGAAGAAATCAAGAAACTGGGCAACGAACAGGTTGAAAAATGCATGAGCTCTCACTGATGGCGAATCTTCTGCGTAGAATCGAGGCGGTGACGGAGGAACAGGACGGTGCCAGGCTCTGCAGCGTCAAAATCAAACTAGGGGCTCTCAGCCACATTTCGCCGGAACACCTGCGAGACCACTTTCTGATTGCTGTATGCGGAACTGCGGCCGAGGGAGCCGAACTGGTAATTGAAGCCTCCGTTGATCCCGCTGATCCTCGGGCTCAAGAGATCTGGCTTGAGAGCCTGACCTTCGCGGAATGATTGCTTCCATAGGTAGGGCAAACTAACAAATACGCGGTAATTGCTCTCCTACCATAACGTCTACAATCCGCGTGCCTCCGACCGTAGTCTTCAGGAGGACCAAGGGACGATGTTCTGACACGACACTGCCGATGATCCGCGCCTCCCGGCCCGCAGGGTGGTTTCGCATCGCTTCAAGGACCGCATTGGCAGCGGATTCAGGAACAAAGGCTACTAGCTTGCCTTCGTTCGCCACATACAACGGGTCAAACCCCAGGATTTCGCAAGCACCCTTCACTGACTCTTTGACCGGTATAGCTCCTTCTTCAACCTCGATGCCCGCCGCCGAGCGCGACGCAATCTCATTGAGCGTTGTGGCGAGCCCCCCACGGGTGGGATCACGCAGGCAATGAATCTGCTCGCTCGCTTCGAGCATCGCCTGGACCAGAGTGTGGAGGGGTGCTGTGTCACTCTCAATCGCCCCGTCAAATTCCAGGTTTTCGCGGCAAGACATCACAGCCATGCCGTGGTCGCCAATCGACCCGCTCAAGATGACACGGTCCCCCGGACGCGCTCGGTCGGTTG
This sequence comes from Terriglobales bacterium, assembly GCA_036522035.1. GTDB lineage: Bacteria > Acidobacteriota > Terriglobia > Terriglobales > Acidobacteriaceae > Angelobacter. Next base: position 16,368 of record DATDGP010000012.1, on the reverse strand, counting down.
AGATAGCAATGGGTCTTTCGATGAGGCCGAGCCCAGTGGTGGTGATGAAAACCTGGTCACCCTTACCTCGGTCTACTACCTTCGTGTCGCCGGTAACCAACATCACGCCCGCCGCGGCGGCGGCCGAGCGCATCGAATCCACCACGCGACGAAGAACATCCAGCTCAAGACCCTCCTCTAAGACGAAGGCCGCAGCAATATATCGCGGCACAGCGCCCGACATCGCCAGATCGTTCACGGTACCGTTGATGGCGAGTTCACCGATGTCGCCACCGGGAAAGAAAATAGGTGTGACCACGAACGAATCGGTGGTAAAAGCCCAACGCGCTTGTGCGAGATCCAGCACCGCCTGGTCGTCCAGCCGGGCGAGGTAAGGATTGTCGAACGCAGGCAGAAACAGACTCTGGATCAGGTCGGCCGTCAGCTTGCCGCCGCTTCCGTGACCGAGCACGATTCGCGTGCGGTCGGTTACCGGCACAGGACAATTATCACTCGGCGCTGGAGCATGAGGTTCGCCCATTAAGTAAGTCTCCGGCGGCATGTGGTTGATAAAGATCGCCGGCGCGGCCCACCTTAAGCTTGCCGAGCCTCCGAGCGTTTTTCGGCCGCCGGATGAGCCAAGTGCCGGCCGTAGAGGTAGTACGCGGCGCAGGCGCCTTCCGAGGACACCATCGTCGCTCCCAGGGGATGTTGCGGGGTGCACTGTGTCGCAAAGGCCGGACAGTCCGGAGGCTTCTTCACTCCCTTCAGGATCTCGCCGCTGATGCACACATCCGACTCCCGGGTGTCGATTCTCGCGATGCCGAATACCGGCTCGGCGTCATACCTGGCAAAGTCGTTCCTCAGACGATAGCCGCTTTGCGGAATTGGTCCCACGCCGCGCCATTTGCGGTCGCAGACTTCAAAGACTCGTTCAACGAGCTCCTGTGCTGCCCGGTTCCCGCCCCGCGCCACCGCCCGCGCGTATTGGTTCTCGAGTTCCGCTCGTCCTTGCTCGAGCTGGCGCACTGCCATCAGCACGCCTTCCAGGATGTCCAGGGGCTCGAAGCCGGTGATCACGATAGGCACTTTGAACCGCGAGCTCAGCTCCTCGTATTCGTGGAAGCCCTGCACGGCGCAGACGTGTCCCGGGCCGAGAAACGCCTGCACGCGGTTTCCAGGTGAACCCAGAATCGCCGCGATGGCGGGCGGCACCAGAACGTGCGAAACCAGCACCGAGACGTTGTGCAGGCCTTCCTCGCGGGCGCGCCACACCAACATGGCATTGGCCGGCGCTGTCGTTTCGAATCCGATGGCGAAAAAGACAACCCTGCTGTCCGGATTGGCGCGAGCAATCTTCAGGCAGTCAAGCGGCGAATAGACCACTCGCACATCCGCTCCCTCGGAGCGCAGCGCGAACAGGTCCGACTCGGAACCCGGAACCCGCAGCATGTCGCCGAACGAACAGAAGATCACACCAGGCTGGCGTGCAATGGCGTGAGCCTTGTCAATCAGCTCGAGCGATGTAACACAGACCGGACAGCCGGGTCCGTGCACCAGCTCAATGCCCGGCGGCAATAGCAGGTCGATGCCGTGTTTAACGATGGAATGCGTCTGCCCGCCGCAGACCTCCATGATGACCCAAGGGGAAGTCTGGAGCCGGCGAATCTCGCTTACCAGACCTCGGGCAATTTGGCCGTCGCGATACTCGTCCACGTATTTCATGGCGACCCCGCGTCGTCTGGCCGCATTCCTGATCCGGGATCTGAAGCTGCTGGCACGTCTAACTCTGAGAGCTGGCCCATCTGCTCGAGCAACTCGTAAGTACGCAGAGCCTCTTCTTCGTTGACGCGGCTGATGGCGAAGCCGACGTGCACCACAATGTAATCGCCAGCGGCGGCTTCCGGGACATAGGCCAGGCACGCCTCGCGCACGATCCCGCCAAACTGGACTCTACCCATGCGAAGCCCGTTCGCGTCATGCAGTTCGAGCAGCTTGCCGGGAATACCAAGACACATCGTAAATTCGTGCTCCCAAACCCTGCCTCGGTTACGATCGCCGAAGCAGCTCGTTGGCGACTACAGCCTGGCCGAGGGCAATCCCTCCATCGTTCGGCGGAACCTCGGAGTGCAAGAATACCTCAAATCCGCTCTCGCGAAGCTGTTGCAATGCGCCTTTCAGTAACAAAACGTTTTGGAAGGTTCCACCACTTAGACATACCCGATTGAGACCCTCCAGCTTGCGAATTCGGCGGCACGTTTCGGCAACGGCTCTCGCGAGGGTGTTGTGAAACCGAGCCGCAATGAGGCCAGAGGGCGTTCCCACATTAAGGTCGTGAACGATCGCCTCAATCGTGGACCGAAAATCGAGCTGCATGGGCTCGGTGTCTTCCACCGCAAAGGGGTAAGATTCGCTCTCTGCTTCAATGGCCGCCATCTCAAGGTCAACGGCGGCCTGGCCCTCGAACGTCACCTCGTGCCGCAGGTTCAGAATGCTCGAAACCGCGTCGAAGAACCGGCCACACGAAGAGGTTTCTACTGCGTTCAATCGCCGCACGAGCGCGTCCCGAGTGATCGATAACGTACGTTGGGGGACCGCTTCCCAGAGCGGTAGATCAGGCAAACTCGCTCCGTACGTGTCTCGCAGATAGCTTAAGGCTGCCCGCCAAGGCTGGCGGACGGCCGCGTCACCTCCGGCGAGGAGAACGTTGCGAAAGTGGGCACGCCTTTCGAAGTGCGAGAAGTCGGCAAGCAGAAACTCACCTCCCCAAATAGTGCCATCAGTGCCATAGCCCGTACCGTCAAATGCCACCCCAATCACTTTTCCACGCAGGCGGTTCTCCGCCATGCAGCTCGCAATATGTGCGTGATGATGCTGTACCCCGATCTTTTCGAGACCGTCAAGCTTCATGGCAAACTGCGTGCTCAAGTAACGCGGATGCAGATCATACGCTACCGCTTGGGGCTCAATGTCAAGCAGCGTTTTCAGGTTTGCCAGCGTTTCCTCAAAGAACACCAGGGACTCGTAGTTTTCAAGGTCGCCGATGTGCTGGCTCAAAAAGGCGCAGTGGCCCTTTGTCAGGCAGAAGGTGTTCTTCAGCTCGCCGCCACAAGCCAGGATCTCCTTGCAGTCGACAAGCAGTTCGACCGCCCGCGGCACGTAGCCCCGGGCGCGACGCAGCACGCCGACGCGCCCCTCGAAAGTCCGAACCACGGAGTCGTCCACCCGCATGTGAATATCCCGGTTGTGGAACAGAAACCAATCCGCGATACGGCCCAGGCGCGGTTCCGCCTCTTCGTTACGGCTGACAATCGGCTCCTCACTTAGGTTGCCGCTAGTCATTACGAGGGCGTCGAATTCTGGCGGCTGGCCTGGTTCTCCAAAAAGCATGTGGTGCAGCGGAGTATACGGGAGCATCACGGCCAGAGTCTTGTTGCCGGGCGCCACTGCCGGCGAGACGGGAGGGCTTTTCCGGCCAGGCATGATCACAATCGGCCGGGCCACGCTGAGCAACGCGCTCTTGTCGGCCTCCGATAACTCGCAGAGCCGCTCCGCTGCGGCGACGCCGGACGCCATGAGCGCGAATGGCTTATCCGTCCGCCGCTTGCGGTCGCGTAGCGTGCGTGCTGCGGCGTCGTTGCCGGCGTCACATACAAGCAGGAAGCCCCCGAGGCCCTTCACCGCTACCACATTTCCTTCGTGGAGGAGGCGCCGCACGGTCCGCAAGACCGCCACGTGTGGCTCTGTCGGCTGAAGAAGGTTTGGCTCTGCCGGCTGAAAGATGGGGAAGGCAGCGTCCTCGCCGGCCCTGATCAGCGCCAACGAGGGGCCGCAGCCCGGGCATGCATTCGGCTGCGCGTGGAAGCGGCGGTCCCGCGGATTCTCGTACTCTCGCCGGCACGATTCGCACATGTCGAAAGCTGCCATGGTCGTCGCCGGGCGGTCATAGGGTACGTTCTCGATGATGGAGTAGCGCGGCCCGCAATGCGTGCAGTTGGTGAAGGGATAGCCATATCGGCGGTTGTGTGGGTCTGTTAAATCACGAACGCAGGCATCACACGTGGAGAGGTCAGGCGGGACCAGCGCCGAGCGCTCTGTTTCCTCTGAGCTCGCCCGAATCTGGAAGTACTGGTCTCCGACGACGGCGATCCGGGTTACACCAAATTGCGAGATCTCGGCCAACGGCGGGGCGCACTCGCGCAAGGCCCGGCAGAAATCGTCGAGGACGGCGGCAGCGCCTTCCGCCTCTACGACGACGCCCCGCGACGTGTTGCGAACCAACCCTGAAACCCCGTGGTGCTGGGCGAGTTGGTGCACAAAGGGCCGGAATCCTACCCCTTGTACTACCCCCTGAATATCGATTTGCCGCCTCTCGGCGGTCGCCGCCCTTCCGGGGCTCGGAACGATATGGGAGTTCAAAGTTCTCCTGATGTTCCGCTGGCCAATCTCTTTTCGCGATTCCGCTAAAACCGATACGCGCCCGGGGCGCGCATCGCGTATGAGCTTAGCACACGCATGTAGTTGGCGCGGTCGAACGCCTCCGCAGTCGCTACCGATCGCCGTGCCATGCTGCCCTGAATCTGCCGGATGGAATCGTACTCGTGCTCGTCCATCCACGAAAGCAACTCCGCCCGCACTGTGCGCAGATGTCCGATGCCGTGCTTGAGCAAAGCCGAGGTCATCATGGCCACGCGAGCTTCAGCCATCATGCACTTCAGAACGTCGACGGCCGAATGGACTCCGCCGGTGACCGCCAAGTCAGCCTGCACGTAGCCGAAAATGATGGCCACCCAGTGCAAGCGCAGCAGCAGCTCCGGCGAGCTGCTCAGAGTCAAACTCGGGGTTACTTCCAAGCTCTCGAGATCAAAATCGGGCTGATAGAAGCGATTGAACAGCACCAGTGCGTCGGCGCCCGCTTCGTCAAGCTGGATGGCCATGTTGGCGGTGCTGCTGAAATAAGGCCCGAGCTTCACGGCGAGCGGAATACGCGTCTGGGCGCGCACCGCGGCCACCAGTTCACGGTAGTGCCTTTCGACTTCCTGACCACTGGTTCGCGGGTCAGTCGGCAGGTAATAGACGTTGAGCTCCAGCGCGTCGGCGCCGGCGTCCTCAATATCGCGTGCGTAACGTACCCACCCTTCGGTGGAGACCCCATTGAGGCTTGCGATGATCGGAATGTCTACGGCCTCTTTAGCCCTGCGGATATGCTCGAGGTAGCCCTCGGGACCAAGGTTGTAATCTGCCAAGTCGGGGAAGTAATTCAGGGACTCGGCAAAGCTCTCGGTGCCGGCGAAGAGTCCGCGATCCAGCTCCTGGCTTTCAAGGTTGATCTGCTCCTCGAAGAGCGAATGGAGCACCACGGCGGCGGAGCCCGAGTCCTCCATTTCGCGAATGTGGTCAATCTCCTCCTGCAAAGGCGAGGGTGACACCACCAACGGACTCGCAAGCTCGAGGTCGAGGTACTTCGTCGTTAGATCGGCCATGGCCTTCACTCCTTTGCGGCGCCCACCGGGGTTTGCGCCGCCCAATTCTCGTAAAGCTGCCAGCGATTCCTGACGTCTTCTTCCGCCAGCTCCAACAATTTCTTGGCTGCCGCCGGATTGCTGTGAGCCAGCATGGTGTACCGCGTTTCGTTGTAGATGTACTTTTCGAGTGGCAACGAGGGCGCGCGAGAATCAAGCTGCATCGGATTCTTGCCCTCCGCCGCCAGCTCTGGATTGAAGCGGAACAGCGGCCAGTATCCTGAAAGGACGGCATTTTTCTGCTGATCAATGCCATGAACCATGTCATAGCCGTGCGCGATGCAATGGCTGTAGGCGATGATCAGCGAAGGGCCGTTGTAGGCTTCGGCTTCGCGGAAGGCCTTGATGGTTTGAGTGTCGCTGCCGCCCATGGCCACACGGGCCACGTAGACGTTGCCGTAGGCCATGGCCATCAGGGCCAGGTCCTTCTTCGGCCTGTTCTTGCCGCCCGCCGCAAACTTCGCTACCGCGCCGCGCGGAGTGGCCTTCGACATCTGGCCGCCGGTGTTGGAATAGACCTCTGTATCGAGCACCAGAACGTTCACGTTCTCACCTGACGCCAAGACGTGGTCAAGTCCGCCGTAACCGATGTCGTAGGCCCAGCCATCGCCACCCACGATCCAAACGTCTTTGCGAACCAAGGAGTCAGCGAGGGCTAGCAGGTCGCGAGCCTCAGGCGTCTCGATAGCCGTCAGCTTCGCCTTCAGCTCCTCAACCCGCGCGCGTTGCGCCGCAATACCGCTTTCGGTTGATTGGTCAGCCGTGCTCAAGCTGGCCGCCAGTTCGTCGCCAATCTGTGCGGCAAGGCGCGCCAGCAGTTCACGCGCATACTCGGCTTGCTTGTTCAGCGCAAGCCGCATGCCGAGGCCGAACTCAGCGTTGTCTTCAAACAGCGAGTTTGACCACGCCGGCCCGCGGCCCTGCACGTTCGTGGTGTAGGGTGTGGTAGGCAGGTTGCCGCCGTAAATCGAAGAGCAGCCGGTGGCGTTTGCGATCAGCGTCCGGTCGCCGAAGAGCTGGGTCATCAGCTTGATGTAGGGCGTCTCGCCGCATCCGGCGCAGGCGCCCGAAAACTCGAAGAGTGGTTGCAGAAGCTGAACGTCTTTCACCAGACCCAGACTGAGCGCGCTCGAATCGAATTCCGGCAGCTTCAGGAAGAAGTCCCAATTGCGGCGCTCCTGATCGCGCAACGGGAGTTGTGGGACCATGTTGATGGCCTTGTGCTTCACTTCGCTCTTGCTACGTGCCGGGCACACTTCCACGCATAGCGCGCAACCCGTGCAGTCTTCGGGCGCGACCTGCAACGTATAGCGCATGGTCTTGAAATCTTTCCAACGCGCCGCCGACGACTTGAAGGTCTCTGGCGCGCCCTGGAGTTGCGTGGGGTCATAGATTTTGGCCCGGATCACCGAGTGTGGACACACCAGCACGCATTTGCCGCATTGGATGCAGAGGTCCTCATCCCACGCCGGAATTTCGAGTGCGATATTCCGCTTCTCCCACTGCGCAGTGGCGGTGGCGAAGGTACCGTCGGGTGGCAGCGCGCTCACCGGCAGCGCGTCACCGTCGCCGGCGATGATACGGGCCGTCACCTTCTGGACGAAATCCGGAGCTGCGGCCGGCACGGGCGGCGCGATGTCAAAATCGCTGGTGACGGCGGACGGCACCTTTACTTCGTAGAGGTGGTCCAGTGTGCTATCCACCGCCGCAAAGTTTTTGCGCACTACCGCTTCGCCCCGCTTGCCATAGCTCTTCTCGATGGAGTGCTTGATGGCAGCAATCGCTTCGTCACGCGGCAGCACGCCGCTGATGGCAAAGAAGCAAGTCTGCATGACGGTGTTGATGCGCCCGCCCATTCCGGCCTCGTGCGCCACCTTGACGGCGTCGATCACGAAGAAGCGGAGCCGCTTGCTGATAATCTGATGCTGCACGGTACGCGGCAACCGGTCCCACACTTCGTCCGGGCCGTAAGGGCTGTTCAGCAGAAACGTCGCGCCGGGCTGTGCCGCGGCCAGCACATTAAATCTCTCAAGGAAGCCAAATTGATGACAGGCCACGAAGCTCGCCCGACTGATGAGGTAGGTTGAGCGGATGGGTCTCGGCCCAAACCTCAGGTGCGAGATAGTGATGGAACCGGATTTCTTAGAGTCGTAGACGAAGTAGCCCTGGGCAAAATTCGGCGTATCTTCGCCGATGATCTTGATGGAGTTCTTGTTCGCCCCCACCGTGCCGTCCGAGCCGAGGCCATAAAAAATCGCCCGCACGGTTTTCGGATCCTCGGTCGAAAACTCCGGATCAAACGCCAAACTGGTGTGGGTCACGTCGTCGTGGATGCCGACCGTAAAGTGATTCTTCGGCTCCGGCTTGTCCATTTCGTCGAAAACAACCTTGATCATGGCGGGCGTGAATTCCTTCGAGGACAGGCCGTAACGTCCGCCGATGAGGCGGGGCAGAGAACCCAATCGAACGCCACGGCCATCCCTCGCTAGCGTCTCGTGAAGGGCTGTCACCACATCCATGTAGAGGGGTTCGCCCACGCTTCCAGGCTCCTTGGTGCGATCAAGCGCGGCAATGACCCTCACCGAAGGCGGCAAGGCTTGCACGAAATGCTCGACCGAAAAGGGCCGGTAAAGATGAACCTTGACCGCGCCTATCTTCTCGCCGCGCGCCACCAGGTATCGAACTGTTTCCTCAGCGGCTTCGGCTCCCGAACCCATCAGTACAATCACGCGCTCCGCGTCGGGCGCCCCCACATAATCGAACAGGCGGTACTGGCGGCCCGTCAGTTGCCCGAACCGCTGCATAGCGTTTTCGACGATCGCCGGACACGCCAAGTAATAAGGATTTGCAGATTCGCGCGCTTGAAAGTAGACGTCGGGGTTCTGGGCAGTGCCGCGCAAGACAGGCCGATCCGGCGACAAGCCACGGCGACGGTGCTCGCGCGCCAGCTCCAGATCGATCATACCGCGGATCGTTTCAGCACTAAGATCTTCAACCTTGGCCACTTCGTGCGAGGTGCGGAAGCCGTCGAAGAAGTGAAGAAAGGGGACCCGAGCCTCGAGCGTGGACGCCTGGGCGACCAGAGCCAAATCCATCGCCTCCTGCACCGAATTGGCGGCGAGCAGAGCAAAGCCAGTGGTGCGAGCAGTCATCACGTCACTCTGGTCGCCGAAGATCGAGAGCGCGTGAGTGGCCAGGGTTCGAGCCGCCACGTGGATCACCATTGAGGTGAGCTCGCCCGCAATCTTGTACATGTTGGGGATCATCAGCAAAAGGCCTTGCGACGCTGTGAACGTGGTGGCGAGCGAGCCCGCCTGCAGCGCGCCGTGCAGGGCTCCGGCAGCGCCGCCTTCGCTTTGCATTTCGATGACCCGTGGTACGCTGCCCCAAATATTCGGCTTGCCCTCGGACGACCACTGGTCCGCCCATTCGCCCATGGGCGAAGACGGAGTGATGGGATAAATCGCAATCACTTCGTTGGTCTGATACGCAACACGCGCTGCGGCTTCGTTGCCGTCGATGGTTACCGTGCCCGTGGCCATAGGATCCGTCGCGATTGCACGCTATGAGAACAGCCCCAAGCTCAGACTAGCCGCCCGGTTGAGTATGGCGCCGTGACCGCCGTCACACACGTCCGCGGCTGTGCAGCTGAACCAATGTCCGCAAGAGGCAAATTGACTCCACTTTGGTTCTAGCGAATCGGCAGATAAGCTTCCAAGCAGGTGCTCGGGGCGGTTGAGCGCCTTTCCCCGTTTAGAGCCGCAACCCATGCCAGCCCGAAGGTATAATCACGTGACAATGTCCCAAGCAATTAAGGATCGCCTCACGGCTCTAAGGAAAACACCACTTTTCGCAGACCTTGCTGACGACGAGCTGCGATACATCATTCACCGCGTTCTCACGCGCAGATTCGGGATCGGCGATGCTATTTTTTCGGAAGGCGACCCGTGCCCGGGCTTGTGGGTGGTGGAGTCAGGTAAGGTGAAGATCTTCAAGGCGGCCGCTAATGGGCGCGAGCAGGTCTTGACCTTCGAAGGTCCGGGCAGTTCCATCGCCGAGCTTCCCGTTTTTGACGGCGGCTCCTATCCTGCGTCCGCCACGGCCATGGCTGATTCAACACTCCTGTTCGTGAGCAAGGAAGACTTTCGGCTTCTTTGCTTGAAACATCCTGCAGTTGCCCTGAAAGCGCTTCGCGTCGTCGGCGCAAGATTGCGCAGCCTGGTAGCCATCATCGAGGAACTCTCCTTCAGCACCGTGCGGCACCGGCTGGCGTCGTTGCTCGTTCGTCTTGCTCGCCAAGGGTCCCGCGTAGCGCGAGGTATCGAGATCGCTCTTCCCGCAAATCAGCAGGAGGTCGCGGCCCAAATCGGCACGGTGCGTGAGCTCGTCTCTCGCGGTCTCGGCCGGCTCCAAGCTCAAGGCACGATTGAGATCGACGGCCGGAGGATCGTAATCCGCAACTTGAAGGCGCTCCAACGAGAGTTGACCGACTCCGAATGAGGCGGAGAGCGGGCATGCCACGTTCACGCCGCTCCTAACCTCGACCAGCGATCTCGCCGTTGTGACATAAGTCATAGCGTCTCCTCGGCAACCAAGATAGTCTTGGCCATCACGGCGAAGGAATCGCCGGAGAAGTGTTTAGGGGAGAGGACCATGATTGCAGCTGGGCAAGAGACGGTAAAGGATTTGGCGGTTCAAGTTCCAGGTGCAGCGCGTGTTTTCGAGCAATTTGGCATCGATTACTGCTGCCATGGAAATATCCCCCTGAGCGAAGCCTGCGACAGGGCCGGGCTGCCGCTGGAGGACGTGTTGTCTTCCCTCAAGCGCGCGCAGCAGGAGCCCGCGCCGGCGGAGAGCTGGTCTCAGGCGCCCCTTGCGGCGCTGGCCGCGCATATCGTGGCGAAACATCATGCCTTCACGAAGGCGGAAACGTCGAGGCTGGAAGCGCTGTTTGCAAAGGTATCGGCCAAACACGGCAGCACCCACCCGGAGCTTCCGTCCATGCAGGTCACGTTCGGTGAGATGGCGAGCGAATTGTGCACTCACATGCTGAAGGAAGAAAATATTCTGTTTCCCTACCTGACCGCCATGGAGAAGGCAATCGCGGAGAAGCGCACCTTGCCGCCCGCCATGTTCGGCTCCGTCGAGAACCCCGTCCGGGTGATGATGAAGGAGCATGACGATGCCGGTGAGGCTCTGCGGGCGCTGCGCGAGGCCAGCCACGGCTACGTCGCCCCGGAGGGCGCCTGCGTAAGCTACCGTGAACTTTACCGGTCGCTGGCGGCCTTCGAGACGGACATGCACACGCACGTCCATCTTGAGAACAACGTCCTATTTCCGCGCGCGCTCGAAATGGAGGCGGCGGCGATTTGAGGCAGCTCTTGTGCGAGGGTGCCTGACCGATTGGAGTGCCCGCCACTACTGTGCGGCCTGATCTGGTAGAAGCCATGAAGGTTTCACTTCAGCCAACACCTCTTGGCACGGAGGTTGCGTCCTCGCCTGAGCCTTCGCACGTAGAAATCTCCGAACTGGCCCGCAGCCGTGAAGCCTCTCTATCGCGGCTGTTGATCGCTTACGTTACGAGCGGATTGATCTTCATGCTGCTGCCGGGCACCTTCCTGGGCGTCTGGAATCTCATCAAGATCAGCGGGCGCGAGAGCGTGGCCTCAATTTCACCTGCCTGGCTGCAAGCGCACGGACACGCGCAAGTGTTCGGTTGGGTGGGCAGTTTCATTCTGGGCATCGGCTTCTATTCGGTGCCGAAGCTGCGCGGCTCAGCCAGGGGCGTGTTTGCCGCCGCCTGGGCCTGTTGGGCCATGTGGACCGCCGGTGTGGCGCTGCGCTGGTTCGCCAACATCGAGGCCTGGCACTGGCGTCTGCTGTTGCCTGTGTCGGCGGCTCTCGAGCTTGCTGCTTTCGCAATATTCTTTGGCGTCGTCTCGCGCCACCGGCCGCAGTCGGGCGCAAGGACAGGTCTTGACCCGTGGATCTGGGTGGTGATCAGCGCAACCGGAGGCCTCGGCCTTCTGTTGACCACCAACTTGGCCGGATGTTTGGGCGTGGCACTGCACGGCGCCGGTCCCGAGTTCGCTCACGGCGTTGGTCAGCGCTATCTCGCCCTGATGGGCTGGGGATTTCTGGTGCCTTTCGTTTGGGGATTCAGCGCCAAGTGGATGCCGGTGTTTCTCGGCCTCGCGCCCATGCACCCGCGCTGGTTGCTGACGGCCGTGGCTGCCAGTTTCGCCGGCGTCTTCCTGACGTTCGCGGGATTCGGCGGAGAGGCGACCTGGCTGTTCGCCGCCGGCACAGTGCTGGCCGTTGTGGCTTTGCGGATGTTTGAGCCCGCGCGCAAGGAACCAAAGACTCGTGGGGTTCATTCGAGCTTCACGTTTTTTATCCGCGCCGCCTATGGCTGGCTAGTGGCGGCGGCAACCCTTGGGGTCATTGCTGCACGCTGGGATACGTCCGGTGGTATCTGGGGAGCATCACGCCACGCGCTCACGGTTGGGTTCGTCTCGACCATGGTGCTCAGTGTGGGCCCGCGTGTGCTGCCCGCCTTTGCCGCGATGCGCCTGCTGTGGAGCACACGGCTCATGTTTGTTGCGCTGGCGCTGCTCACCACAGGTTGCGCGCTGCGCGTTTTGTGCGAGGTGCTGGCTTATCAGGGTTACGCCGCCTGGGCGTGGCCCGTGCTCCCTGTTTCAGCCGTCCTGGAGCTTGTCGCGCTCTCTGCCTTTGCCACCAACATTTTCGGCACCTTCCTCTTTGAGCCCAGCCATGGGCAGAAGCAGCCCCTGGTGGCAGGGATGCCACTCTCATCGTTCGATAGGAGGTAGCTCATGCAAAACGCGGAGCGACGGGGCCTTCTCATCTCGAAGGGATGGGTTCAGGCCGTAGTCATCGTCATTCTCTTTGGCTTTACGGTGCTCGGCATTCTCGCCTATCGAACCTACACGGGCGAACCCCCGATCCCCGACAGGGTCGTAAGCGACCAGGGAACCGTGCTGTTTACGGGGGCCGACGTCACGAGCGGCCAGGAGGTCTTTCTTCGCAACGGCTTGATGGAATACGGCACCATCTTCGGCCACGGCGGCTACCTCGGCCCCGACTTCACGGCCGACTACCTTCACCGCGCCGCCATTCTTGTGATGCAGGCGTATGGCGGGCCGGACTCCGACCGGGCACGTTTGCAAACAATCCAGGATTTCAAGGCCAATCGCTACGATGCGGCGACCGGCACGCTCGAATTCACCGGCTCGCAGGCGGCGGCATTCCACGACCTCGTGGCGCACTATCAGGACTATTTCGGCCAGGGCAATACGAAGTATGGATTGCGGCCCGGGGCCATCACAGACCCACAACAGGTCGAAAATCTGACGGCCTTCTTTGCATGGTCTGCGTGGGCATCGGCCGCAACGAGGCCGGGTCACGAGTTCTCCTATACGAATAACTGGCCACCCGAACCGCTCGTCGGCAACCACGCCACAGCCGACACAGTGCTGTGGAGTGTGCTTTCGCTCATTGCGCTGCTCGGTGGAATCGGTTTGATGTTGGGCGCCTTTGGCCGATGGAACTTCCTCGGCTGGCACGGTCGCGAGCAAAAGATCATAGCATTCCGCAAGCCGGACGAGGTGCTGCTGACGCCCGCTCAGCGTTCTACAGCTTGGTTCTTTCTGGTCATGGCACTGCTCTTCCTGCTGCAGGCGTTGCTGGGGGGCGCAACGCAGCACTATCGGGCAGAAATCTCTAACTTCTTCGGCCTCGATTTGGCGCGCATCCTGCCCTTCAATATCGCCCGCACCTGGCACCTCCAACTTGCCATTTTCTGGGTGGCCACGTCCTATCTTGCAGCCGGCATTTTCCTGGCGCCTATGGTCGCGGGACGCGAGCCTCGCCGCCAGTCATGGCTCTCCTACAGCTTGCTGGGAGCTTTGGCCATCGTCGTATTCGGGAGTCTGGGGGGCGAGTATGCTGGCATCGAAGGCTGGATTCAACGCGGCTGGTCGTGGTTCGGCGCTCAGGGGTTTGAGTATCTCGATCTCGGCCGCTTCTGGCAGATCCTGCTCACCGTCGGATTGGTCTTTTGGGTGCTCATCCTGTTTCGCGGTTTACGCGGCCAGCTTCGCCGGGACCACGCGGGCAATATGCCCTGGCTTTTCTTCTTCTCGGCGCTCTCCATTCCAGCCTTCTACGGCGTCGGCTTGCTGGCAAGGCCGGACAGTTCCTTCACCTCCACGGACTTTTGGCGGTTCTGGGTGGTACACCTCTGGGTGGAGGATTTTCTCGAGCTCTTCACCACGATCATGGTGGCCTACGTCTTCGTTTTGCTCGGCGTCGTCGAGGAGCGAGTGGCGCTGGCGATGATCTATCTGGATATCTTGCTCTATTCGGCGGGAGGCGTGATCGGCACCATGCACCATGTCTACTTCTCCGGTGAACCTTCCGTTCACATGGCTCTGGGGGCGTTCTTCTCCGCAGCCGAGGTTATCCCGCTTACATTCCTCACTTTGGAGGCCTGGAGCTTCCTTCAGCTCGGCGCGCAGCAGCAATCGAAGTCCAGCGCCCCGTTTCCGCACTTCTGGGCTGTGATGTTCCTGGCGGCCGTCGGCTTCTGGAACTTCCTGGGTGCGGGCATTTTCGGCTTTCTTATCAATCTCCCCATCGTGTCCTACTACGAGATCGGGACCGCGCTGACCCCAAACCATGGCCACGCGGCCATGATGGGCGTCTATGGAATGCTGGCGGTGGGCCTTGCCTTGTTCTGTTTGCGCTATCTGATTCCAGAAGAGCGTTGGTCAGACCGCGCCGCCAAGATCAGCTTCTGGTCCCTCAATCTGGGCCTTGCCTGGATGGTGTTCGCATCGCTGTTTCCGCTCGGCCTGCTTCAACTCTACCATTCGGTGCGCTATGGATATTACGACGCGCGCTCGCTCGAATTCTTGACGGGGTCAACCAACACGCTGATCGAATGGTTGCGATTGCCCGGAGACGCACTGTTTATTGTCGGTGGAGTGCTGCCCGTTGTTTACCTGGCCTGGAAGGGAGTGCGCTCGCCGAAGCAGCATCAGGTCGAGGATACCCGCGAAGGCGAGGTCCTGTTCGGCGAGGTTGTGGAATCCGGAGGCGTGCGGTGGTAACGGGCGGCGTCGACGCCAACACCTGGATGGCGGCCGGCTACGCGCTATTCCTCGGGCTTGTGGCCCTTGCGCTGGAGCTACTGGCCAGGCGATCTCATCGCCGTGCCGAACAGTATCAGGTGGCCGGTTTCCGCTACGACGCCGGTCTCGACGCGTGGCACTGCCCGACCGGCAAGCGCCTTCATCGCGCTGAAATCACTTCCGACCGCCGCACGGTCGTCTATCGCGCTCCGGCTCACCACTGCAACTGCTGCCACATCAAGATCAGATGCACAGACTCGGACAACGGCCGGAGTGTCGAGCGGCGCCTCGATTCGTGGTTGGACTCCGAGCTGCGGCGGTTCCACATCGGCATCTCGCTCGCGCTTCTGGTTCTCGCGGTTTCCATCTTGGCCATCGAACTGGCGGTACACCCCCACGAGAGTGACCGGCTTGTTCTCTCAGCGGCGCTGGCCATTGTTGTCGTGTCCGGCGTGCGTTTCGGCTTGCCGTTCTTCAAGTCCCTAGCCGGGTCACAAAATGAGTCGGGCACTGCAGAGAGTTAGTGATCCCATTTGCTCGGTTGCGCACGATCAAGCATCGGCACCATTATCGCAGCACTCAGACGGGTAAACCGCCTGCCCTGAGCTGAGCCGGGTGAGGATATGTGTTGAGAAATCGCCTTGTCGCCACTGATCTGTGCAGGCGGTCAGGCTCTCAAGCACCTCGCGGGAGGCATAGGTCCCGCCTGGTCGGCTACTGCTTAGCCAAGGACGTACCGTCGCGATCCTCGTTTCCGGACCCACCAGCAATCCAAGTTGCCGGTTAACGCTTTACCCTGGAAGTGCCTTATACCGCGCGGGATCGCATCGAAGAACTCCATAAGTGGCTGCTACCAGAGAAGCAGCGCGATCGCCCTCCTCGTCATGGCGGAATCGTAACGAAGCTGGATTCGGAAACTGGAGGCCCGTTGTTAGCTATGAAGGCCCTAATCGCCCGGGAACGGAATGACTGCTCCCATCCGGGCAGATGAGCTCGGTCGCGGTATTCCGGATGATCGCGGAGGAAATGCTGCCGTTCCTTGTTCACGAGGTTCTGCTTCTCGCCATGGCATAGAGTTTCGAAGGCCTGTTCTGCCTTTGCCCAGGTTGCCAGCTCTTGCTCAAGCTGAAGCCGTCTTTGGGCTTCTCTCCTGGCCCATGCCATCTCGCCTTCGGCTCGGGTCTGCTCTCGTCGCTTTGAGGCACTTATCGCTGCCTGGACGGCCAAAGGCACAGCAGTTAAGAGAAACCCAACCGGATTCTGGATGCGACTCCAGCTTTTCATTCTCAACTTGTTCCCGACTTGTTCGAGGATCATTTCCGCTGAGCACTCAGGTGCCTTTCGACGGCATTCATTCCAGAGGATCGGGATCGCGTCTTCATCCCAAATCGTTTCGGGCATGAGTTTGTGAAGGACGACGGCAAATTCCGACGACGTCGTGGTCGTCTCTGGTAGTCTCTGACGTCATCTATGTTCCTTAATACGGCGGAGACTTTTGCTCCTCCGCGGAGGTGGGATTCCCACCTTCGGGGAGGAGATTAGGCGCTTCGGTTCTGGAGGCATTGGCTGCCGCCCGCACTAAGGCCTTTTCAAGTTCCACGAAGTCGAGACTGAAGAAGATCTTGGAGTGGTCCCCGTTTTTGAGACAACCAGTTAAGACTCAAGATTCAGCAAATGGTATGAAAATGCCATCGAAAGGAGATTTGAGT
>DATDGP010000011.1:0-3163 GCA_036522035.1 Terriglobales bacterium | reverse complement strand
TGCTTTCTTGACGGCGCGAATCTACCGGCAACAGCAGTTCCAGCCAACAACGTTTCCAGCTTAGAATATCCGCGAGTCCAACTAGCAGCCATTCAAGCGCGATATGAAAATCGATTCCAGATCGCTGATCCGTTTTCTCAGGCAACAAGGACTGTACGTCTTCATTGCTGTGGTCGTGGCCGGTATCTTCTGGGCGATCGGCCAACCCCGTAACTTTTCCACCGTGATCGTCTACTCGCTTTGTCTCGGCAATCTCACCTCGATCCCGATGGAAGCGCTAGGCCATCTCTACGCGCCACGGCCCTTTCCTTACAACTGGCTGATTTTTCTGGCCCTCCTGTCGGTGTCGGTGGGCCCGGTTTACACCATAAGCACCGTTATTGTCTGGTTCCTGACTCCAGTTGGCCGGGTGCCGTTGTGGACAGTGCTCACACAAAACTGGAAGTTTTCGCTGCTGGTCACATTGGTTTTTAGCGTGATGGCCTTTCTCTACAACGTGACAAAAGCGCGGCTCGAGCAACGCAACGTCGAGCTGCAGAAGTCGGTGGAACAGGGCGCTGCTCAGATCGAAATGCAAGACCGCGAGATGGAACGCGCGCGCGACATCCAGCAGTCTTTGCTTCCTAAAAATATCCCGCAGCTGCCGGGATTCGAGATCGCGGCTGCCTGGTATCCCGCGCGGGCTGTGGGAGGCGATTATTACGATGTGCTGGCCATCGGCAAGAGCAGGATTGCCTTCTGCATTGCTGACGTCGTCGGGAAGGGAGTATCGGCCGCTCTGCTGATGGCCAACGTACAGGCGACGGTTCGGGCATTTACCAGCGAACTGGTGAATCCGGCCGGATTGTGCAGCAAAGTCAACAGCGTGCTTTGCGGCAACATCGGAAGCGACAAGTTCGTCACCTTCTTTTGCGGTGTTCTCGATGCCGAGCGTCGCACTCTCCAGTATTGCAATGCCGGGCATCTCTACCCGATTCTCGTTTCCTCTGGTTCTGTCCAGCAGCTTGACCAGGGCGATGCGGTGCTCGGTGTTTTCCCGGACTGGAAGTATACCGATTCCATGATTGAGCTCAAGCCGGGAGACAGGCTACTGCTCTTTACCGATGGGATCACAGAAGCAACCGGATCAGACGGCCAGGAATTCGGACTAGAGAATATCGCGGCATTCGCGCGAGTTCATCGTCCAAGCTCAGCATCGGCTTTGACCAAGATGCTGCTGGCTCAGGTAACAGACTTTTGTCGCACTAGGTTCCAAGATGACGCAACGCTCCTGGTCATCGCTGCAGACTAGGGCTTCGTGTTCGGAGTTCTTCTGGCAGGTTGCCACGAGGCGCCACTCCTGGGGGCAGACTCACCCGATTTGAGTTTTTGTGTACGTCTCCGACCCCTTACTCTGCAGATGCGAGCTGCGCCCCACACGAAGCCTCAGCCACGATCGGGCCCAATGCGCACTCTACCGAATTCTCACCAAGCGACGGTGCCGGACCGCGCTGCTCCGGAAATCCCACCGGCCGCGAGAAACGCTGACCACGACGTTGGTGTTCCCGTCCTCGGCGGGCTCTATTCGGTGTACGTCCGGGGAGAAGCGTACTTGGCGCTGGGACAAAGGAACCGCGGCAGCCCCAGAATTCCAAGAAGATTCTCGATCATCTGGGTATCGTCGCAGCCGACCCCAATGGGACTCCATTTGCGGCTAGGCCGAGCCTAGGCATCGATGGGAGATACGGACAAGGCACTGCAGCTGCCTATCAGGACTTCGTCACGCTCTCCGAAGAACGCGGATCAGGACATCCCCGTCTTGAAAGAACCTAAAGCCGAGTACGCTAAGCTGCAATAGGTCGGCAGGCTGGCAACGATTGCCTTCTAACTATTCCTCTCGTTGCGGAACTGAACGATGCGCCGGCGATCGCGTTTCGTGGGACGGCCTGCGGGCGCGGGGTTGAAATCGCGCATGGCTTTACGCTCCGCGGCCACTTGGAGCCGCGCTTCCTGGCTGGCGTCGGTTTCCTGATACAGGGTCTGCGCGACCGCGGCCGGGCCACGCACCACGCTGAGCGCCAGCACCTCCACCTCGAACGCAGGGCCTTCGGTCTTGATGTGAAGAAGGTCACCGACATGGACATCGCGAGCGGGCTTGGCGGGTTGCCGGTTGGCCTGAATCCGGCCCAGGTCGCAGGCGCCCGCCGCCATGGCCCGAGTCCGGAAGAATCGCGCTGCCCACAACCATTTGTCGATGCGAACGGTATTCATGCTTTCTATTCTCGCTCACTGCGAACGATTCTGAGAGGGCTATCGATCGCCGGAAGCGCACGTGATCGCAACGTGATCCCACCCGAGGCCGCGAAATCTGCGCGGCCCGGGGGATCCCGGTGATCGCCGTCATCGGAAGACCAAAACCCTTCCCGCGGATCTCGGCGGATGATCGCCGATCAAGAGAATAAGTTGGATCTGTTTCACTAGAAGCTCTGCTAGCCAAGAGTCAAGTCAAGCCAAAAGCCCCATTGTTTTCGCTTGACCTTTACTGTACTATGTGTAATAGTACAGTTGTGATTCCGTTTCGAGTCCACTTCCGGCCTGGGGTTTCTCTCTACGAGCAGGTGGTCTACGCGGCCAAGAAGGCCATGATCTCGGGGCAGATGCGGCCCGGCGATCCCTTTCCTTCTGTCCGCGCGCTCAGCCGGGAGCTCAAGATCAATCCCAACACGGCGCACAAAGTCGTGGCCAACATGGTGTCGGCCGGATTGCTGGAGACGCGGCCGGGCATCGGTACGGTAGTCGCCGACTTGCCCGAGTCGACCAAGTCCGAGCGCACCGAGTTACTGGGCTACGAGATCGAGCAGCTGGTGGTCGAGGCGCGCAAGCTGGGGATCACGGTGCAGGAGATGACCGACGCCATCGCCGCGCACTGGAGACGGCTGGGTGGCGACGGCGCTGAGTTGAGCTCCGATCGAGGAGGACGCAAACGATGAGCATGGCGATTCGTACGGAGAAGCTCACCAAGCAGTTTCGCCGGGTGCGAGCCCTGGACTCGCTCGACCTCGAGGTGCCCCAGGGCGCGATCTATGGGCTGGTCGGGCCCAACGGCGCCGGCAAGACCACGGCCATCAAGATTGTGATGAACATCTTCCGCCCTACCAGCGGCCGCGCCCAGGTGCTGGACCTC
>DATDGP010000010.1:0-7199 GCA_036522035.1 Terriglobales bacterium | reverse complement strand
GGTTGCACTCCTGCAGAGCCTGCCTCCGCTTCACCAGCCGAGCGCCATCTTGCAGGACAACCGCTTCGCTGTACAATCGAATTCCAGCGAACGGCGGGCAGTGTCTTAACTGCTTGTCTCAGCCCAGGGGACCACCCCAGTATGACATCATCGCTGACCTAGTGAGGTTGGGATGGATACCAGGCCCTCCGAAATAGGTAAGCCCCATGTGAGATCGTAGAGCCGCGTGGTGGAAACGCTGGCGTGGCCAAACCATTCCTGAACCTTGGCTATATCGGCTTCGTGCGAGAGCGCGTTGGTGGCCGCGGTGGCGCGCAGCGAATGCACGCAAAGCCGTTGACTTCGGCGCTGACGCCGGTTTCCAGACCGTACTTGCGTACGATGTTCCTGTAGACGGAGGCGGGATCGAGTGGCCTGGCGAGCTTTTCCTCGGTTCGGTTGTTTTTCACCGGGCGGAAGAGGGGGTTGTCGAGGTCGCCGGCATGGCCGGCGAGGCTTAGGTATTGCTCGATGAGCCGCTGCGCGGCGGCGTGCACCGGAATAAACCTGATCTGCTGCGCTTGGCAGTAACTGTCGGCGCCAGCCGGAAGGGGCTCGAGCGGCGACAGATCGTTACTGTTAGGCCGCAGTTCAGATTCCAATTCTCTCCACTTCGTCCAAGCTGACCTCATCCCCGCGCCGGTCATACAGCCCAGTGGTTCGGGCGCTGGAATGGCCGGCCATCTTCTGCGCCACTTCGATCCGGCCGCCGTTCTTCAGGTAATCGGTAATCCCGGTCGCGCGGAAGGTGTGGCACCCGATCTCCGTTTCGATGCCGGCGCTGTGGGCACGCCGGCGAATCATCCGGTAGGCATCGATTCGCGTCATGGGTTGGCCCGAGAGCTTGCCCGTCTTGCCAAGCGCGGAGCGGAACAGCGGACCCTTGCGGTCCTGGACGATCCCGGTGGCCTCGATGTATGCATCCAGATAGGCCTCCAGGTTGTGGTGGCAGGGCATTTCGTTCACCTTGCCGCCCTTCTCGCGTAGCTTCACCCACCAACGTTTTTTCTGAGGGTAATGGTCCTCGACCTTCATACTGACGGCGGCGGAGACCCGTGCAAAAGTGTAGGTCATGACCGCGATTAGCGCTCTGTCCCTAAGCCCTACGACGGTGGACGTATCAATACCTCGAATCAACTCGCGCGCCTCCTCCGAAGTAAGCACGGGTGTCATTCCTTTGCTCACCGAATAGCGCGGACCTCGGACGGAATGTGCCGGATTCGAAGGCACAACCTGGCCGGTCACCAGCCAATCAAAAAGCATGCGCACGGTGGCGAGGTGTTGTTTTACGGTGGTGGTAGCAACCTTGCCCTGCAGCTCTTCGATATAGGCAGCCACGTGGATGGGCTGGATTTGGGTGAGCGATCCCAGGCCTCGCCGTTCGCACCAGTCCAAGAAAGCTGCCGCCGCGCGGCCGTAAGCTGCCCGCGTGTTGGAATTGCGAATGTTGACGGTGAAGAAGTCGAGAAATCTCCCCCTGGTCTTGGAATCGGCTCGAGCAATCAGGGCAGGGAAGTGAACTCCATCATCGAGGGGCAGGCCTTGAAGTGAAAGCGAAGCCTGTTGGGTCCTGGCCCTTTCGTCTCTCGCCGCGACTTCAAGAGTGAGGCCCATGGTCGCTCCCTTCAGAGTCGTTTCTTTCTCTCCGCATCGCGGTCCAGAAAGCTTTGCAAGAGACTCGGTGAGGCCCGGAACGTGGTCCGCCGAAGACGTTCAAAAGTCAAAGGAAGATCCACCCAGCCACGGGACGCCGCGTCATTCAAAACTCCCAGCGTGCCGGTGATGCGAAGATTTCGCTGGCTGGCTTCGCGACGCCCCTTGCCTTCGTCCATAAGCAACAAAGCGTCGGCGCGATGCTCTTGCGCCAGGAGGATGGCCTCTCGCTCTCCCGCGGCCAGCAACCGCAGGGCAGCGTCGGGCGAGCTGGCTGTTTGTTGGACCTCAAGCCAGGGCGGACGGTGGGCAACCCACTCCGCCACCGCTGGTGGGGTTTCAGGATGCTGCAGCTCGCGCCAGACGGCGTCCGGGATGATCACCCTGCCGTAAAGCCGCTGCAGAATCTCCACTTCTCCGATAAGCACCAAGTAGTTGAGTGGAGAAGTGTCGGCGATGACGATCATCGGTTACTGAACTCACGGCTGGTCTCCGTGTCACGGTCCAGATCCTCCAACGTATAGTCCAAATACACGCCACGGGCCTTCAGGAAGCCGTCGACCTGCATGCGGGTCCCGTAACCGAGAAGCCTGCGTACCTCCTCTTCGGTGAGCGTGCCGGAGCGGTAGCCTTCAAGCGCAAAGCTCTCAAGTAACTCGCGGGGCAGGTTCTGGTGGTCCTGGGCGATCTCGTCGGGTACTTCTAAGGTAATTTGCATAACAGACTCGCTTAGGGTCCCTCTTCGGCTCTGATGCTATCGTTACGCTCCTCGAGGCGGGAAGGGAAGTGAGCTTTCTCCACGTGCTCATTGAATTCCCCAGCCAGCTTTGCCCTGGCCTCATCGGGCGTCCAGGGACGGGCGCCGCGCGGCACAGGTGGGGGAGAGAAGATCTGATCACAGGCGGAGCACCTGAAGCGCTTGTCATCAGTCACTATCAGCTTCGGCATTCGGGGGTCCCCCTCCCCGACCCGCTCTTTGGGGTCTTTGTGACTATACTCGAAGGCTCCAAATAGAGCAACATAAAGGACGTTATGTTACTTCAAAAATCAAGCTTGACAGTGCGGTCCGCTTATCCCATAGTTGTTATGTGTCTCACGTGACGGAGGTGAACATGAGGATCCCAATGCTCAACTTGGTACGGCGGGATGTCTTGGCAGGCGCACCCGCAGGCCGGAGAGTGCTAGCACAACTGTTGGAGGAAACTGGCAGAAAGCCCGCCTCGCCTGAACCCGTATTCTTAGATTTCGGAGGCGTTCAAGTCGCTACTGCAAGCTTTTTGAGAGAGAGCGTCTTGGCCTTTCGCGATACCGTGCGGAACCAGCGCTCAAATTTTTATCCCGTGATCGCGAATGCGAACGAACTCGTAGCGGAGGAGCTGGTGGCCCTGGTGGCGCCGCATGGTGACGTATTGATGCTCTGCACTCTGGATCAAGAGGGTCAGGTACATGACGCGCATCTCGCCGGGGACCTCGACCCAAAGCAGCGCGTTACGTTCAACCTCGTTCAGGAGCGCGGAGAGACGGATGCTGCGGAGCTGATGCGTGAGCATGGCAAAGATGAAGGTGTTAAGCAGACGGCTTGGAACAACCGCCTCGCCGCCCTCGCGAGCTTGGGCCTGTTGGTCGAGTTGAGCCAGGGTCGAGCAAAACGCTATCGACCTCTGTTTACGGAGGCTCAATATGGGAATTGAGTTCATCCGAAAGGCAGCGCCGTCCTTTCGCAAGGGTCTTGATCGAAGACGAATCGAGCTCGGCACGCCCAAACTCTTCCGGCAGGAACCAACCTGTATCCCACGAGCGTATGCCGCCAACATCGGTTCTGGCCAAACAGTCGCAACCGGAGAGAAGCTCGGCGTTCGGTTCGACGGAGAGCAAGTCGTCGCGCTACGCGGTCTCGATCCTGTAGCCACCTTCAGCAGCCCGCCCACAGAACTGAAGGACGCGCTCCGAGCGTCGCACGGCGAGGCCTGCGGGTTGGTCAAGGAAGTTCATGAAATCGCCCAGATGGTGGAAATTGCCGTATGCTGATGCAGCTCCAGAACACTACTGACCTCACCCGGGACCCTCGTCGCGAGCGACGCCTTTGGCATGACGGGAAAAGCCATGCCCCATCGCTCGGCTGCATGCGATGCCCGGATCACGATGTGTGCGGCGGCCTTCAGATCGACAGCCCGCGACGCCGTATGCCGTGCCAAACCCGACGACTTTGTTCGGCGCGTGAGAGAGGTGAACGGCTTCGGTCTCGAAAATGTGCCGCGCGCTCAAGCGCTCGCCCTACCACAACTGCCGACACTGGTACCAGTCCTGTTCCACGGTAACAGGCGCCTCTTACCTTTCCAGGCAGCGGCAGTTTGTTTACCTCTATATAATGTCATCCATCGAAACGATGGCCGGGCCCGCTTCGTAGGACCCCTCGATCTGGCCGCAGGATTTAGAATCTTGCCGGGCATGCCTGTAGTCCTCACCGGCACAGACACGGACCCAGCGCTCGAACGCTGGTGGTCGCTGGGGCCGCAGCGTCGTGAGGCAATCTGCGCCCTGCGCGCGCTCGGCATTTCGCTGGTGACAACACCCAACTACAGCCTTTTCACTGATCAACCGCGCTGGGACGATCTGCACAGCATGAAGCGAATTGCGCTTGTGCACGAGGAATTCCTGAGCGAAGGACTGCCGGCGGCGCTACATGTGAACGCCCGCACAGAGCGCGATTGGAACCGCTGGAAGGATTACATTTCTGCGCGCCCAGAAGTCACTCACATCGCGTTCGAGTTTGCCACTGGTGCGGGCTGCGTGGAGCGGACGAAATGGCACGCAGACGAACTCGTGCGACTCGCCGGGACTGTTGACCGGCCGTTGCACCTTTTTGTACGGGGCGGCGGGAAAGTCTTCCAAACGCTGGCGACCGCGTTCTCCGCGATCACGCTTTTGGAGACTTCAGCCTTCATCAAGACTATGCACCGCCAGCGCGCAACGCTGACAGCCAAGGGTATGTTGAGTTGGAGCCTGTCGGCAACGGACGAGAGTGAGATGCTCGATAAGTTGCTGGCGGAAAATTGCCGGGCGGTCGCAGCATCCCATGCAGCCGTGCTTGGTCGAACACCGTCACCGTTGCAGGCGGTCGGATGACTGCAAGACCACTTACCTTCGGTGAGGTTGATGCGTTGGGCTTCGCTGCCGCCCGGGGTCGCCTCGATCTCACGCGACTGCCAGCACCCTACGCGGCGGACAAGCTCGGGCCGCTGCTTGAACTCGTGCACCTCGCGGCCGCCGGCCGTCTGCCCGATCCGGCAGCAGGGCGCTGGTTGGTCCCTAACGGCACGGCACAAATGGTCGCCGCGCTCCTCGCCGGTGACAAGTGCTGGTTGAGTTCCCATCATCGTCCGATGGGCTTCATACGGGCCGTGCGCAGCGGGCCGGATGGCGAGAACCGGCTGACGGCTTTCCTCATGGACGCCCAACGGGCGGCGCGCGACGTGGCGCGGCTCCGCGGAAGAGCACCAGGGCAACTTGTCGCCGCCATGGAAGAATTGGAAAGCAACATCCACGAGCATTCCAAGGCGGCTCATACGGGGCTTTTGGCGTTCCGGGCAGCACGCGGGGTGTTCGAGTTCGTCGTAGCAGATCGGGGAATTGGCATCCTCACCAGTTTACAGAGCAACGCCATGTACACGACTCTGCTGGATCACGGAACCGCATTGCGCTTGGCTCTGACTGACGGCACTTCACGTTTTGGCGATGACAAGCGGCGCGGCCATGGCTTTCGGCCGATTTTCCTCGGCCTCATGGATCTGCGTGGCGCTCTGCGGTTCCGGTCGGGCGATCATGCCCTCACCATGGACGGTACCAGCCCTAGCCTCGCCACGGCAGAGCTGGCCCAAAAGA
The DNA here is from genome assembly GCA_036522035.1 of Terriglobales bacterium. Lineage (GTDB taxonomy): Bacteria > Acidobacteriota > Terriglobia > Terriglobales > Acidobacteriaceae > Angelobacter. The sequence continues at coordinate 1,625 of DATDGP010000010.1, read as the reverse complement.
CAACCATTGACGGTTTTCTCGCGAGCATATGTGTGATAACTCAAACCTGAACAAAAGTTTCAAGTCCCAAGTTGCCTCACCTCGTAAAGAGATGCGCTGCGCTGACCTCGCCGCCTAAGCTATCCTGCGGCGTGCGAGGTTAATCACACGTATTGGAGCAAGGGCATGGGATACCCGAAGGGAATCGGAGATCGGAACGACGTGGCGCCCATTGTCATGTACTGTTGCTCTCACAATGGCTCATGCGACGTGCATCAACCACCGCACGACGCGGCGCTCGTTGACTGCACTTGCAACGTTCAGTGATAAGGAGTGATGTTGTCCGGACAGGCTGAAATCATCCCTTTGAAAGAACCCCGCGCGCTCGCGGGCCTGGCCGCCGAGTCCCCCGCCGTGTTTCAGCCGAATGAGAAAGCAGACGGGCGCTTCGAGTTCTTCACCGCGAACATCCGAAGCAAAAATAGACGGCGGGCCTATTACACGGCGGCGGCACGGTTTTCGGAGTGGTGCGAGGGCAAGGGGCTACTCGAATGCCGCGCGGGGTAGGCCTTTGAGAAGCGGTGCTTTGCCGGGCAAGACTCGCAGCCGCTTGTGATCAGCTCTTCGAGGGTAGACGTGTCGGCCGGTGGGAGTCTAGCTGTCAGAGCTCTACCATGGTTCAGGTGTTCATGTCTGCGTCCAGCTTGGAACGGCTCGCGGCTGCACGCGCGTTTCTGGGGCAACTATCTCCGGCCGCAGAAGCACTTCTCATTGGAGCCTCGCGCGATGCCGTCGACCACCTTGTGTGGAGCGGCCCGGCACAAGCGACCTTCGGCCTGCAGCGTTTGAGCCTGCTGCAGCTTGCCGCACGGCTCGCGACCGCGGAGTTTGCCCGGCATGGGCTGGCACATTCCACGTCGCTTGGCGCGGAGGCAGTCGCAGCACGCGCCGCCTTCGAAGCGCTGGAACGCGGGGCGCTGCCGTACTTTCGCCCAGTGGCGGGCTGCCCAGGCTTCCCCCGCGCGCTGGCCACAACACTCGCGGAATTGCGCCTTGCTGGAATCGAAGCCGACGCACTTGCCTGCCTTTCAAGCACCGGCCCTGACCTTGCAGAGCTCCTGCGCCAGTTTGAAAAGCAGAAACGCGCGAGACAACACCAATCGCGGCCGAAAAGAAGCCTAATGTCGTGTTTATCCTGGCCGACAACGTGGGTTATGGCGATCTAGGTTCCTATGGTGGCGGTGAACTTCGCGGCGCTCCTACGCCGAGACTCGATCAACTTGCGCAGCAGGGACTGCGACTCACCCAGTTTCTAGTCGAGCCGGCCTGCACGCCTTCACGAGCGGCTCTGATGACGGGCCAATACTCGATCCGCAATGGCCTGTCCCTAGCCATCGCTAAAGGCACCGCAAGCACCCTCTCGGCACACGCATTCACCATGGGCGACATGTTTCATCAACTTGGCTATGGCACAGCAATTTTCGGCAAGTGGCACCTGGGGAGCGAGCCGCAGAGTCTACCGACGGCACATGGATTCGACGAGTTTTACGGCATCCCTCCGGATCTATCCTGGGATTCGTCAACCTATATTTCGACGATCGAGCTGACGCACTCGATTGCTGCGCCGCCTGCGATGCTGTTGGCCA
>DATDGP010000009.1:0-13806 GCA_036522035.1 Terriglobales bacterium | reverse complement strand
GTTGATCGGCGGGTTGCTGAAGGTGATCGTCCACCGGCTCGGATATGTGCGGTCGGTGTTGAAGTGCGAATGGTCAGGCATAGCGCATCACCTCCTCTCTGGTAAAAGGTGTAATAGAGATCAGCCTGAACTTTGGAACATTCACCTTGGGGGACGGACGAATCGCATCCTTGGCACCTACCTGTTTGTTGCCTTGTGAAGTCACAACGGTTTGCGTCATGGTGTCCTCCTTTCGAGTCGTTTTGGATTTCTTGGTTTGAGTTAGGAGCCAACAGTTGAACGCCAGCCCTAGGAAGCTGACAATCTGGACGAAGGCTCTTGCTTGGATGCGAAGGGACTCGGCGTAGATATCCACTGGCGACGCGGCGTATCACTGGCAATCCTGAAGTCTACTGTTGTAATCAGGCGCGTGGGTGTTGAAAAACCCCATTCCAACGAAAATCGACCCAAAATCAGTGGGACGAAATGGACCCGAAAACCGAGAAGATCGTTTGAGAAGGCGTCTGTATGCTTGCGCAGGCGGCTCTTCGCACTTGGCTGCGGGCTCGTACGGCTCACCACCGTCCACCTTTTCCTGTCGTATGTTCAGTGGATGGCCATCCACCCGGACCTTGATTTCGGTCCAGTTCGGAAACGTCGTCAGCTGTCAAACAGAGCCCGGCGTTGCTGGTTGTTCTTTCCCTTAAGGAAACCCATCCTACGGATAGCGCGTCAGAGAAATGTTGAAGGAAACTGTTCGAGAGATAGGGAGACGTCACGAGACAGACCGCATTCACATCTTCTGCAGACGAGGCGCAGGTCATCGCGCAGGAAGCTTACCAAGGTTGGGATGTTCGGTTTTAGCAAGTACGACGGCAGGTTTCGAAATGCAGAGGCCAAAGGAACCAAGGAGACAATCATGAAAATCGTAGTGATCGGCGGCAGCGGGCTCATAGGATCAAAGCTCGTCAGGAAGCTTCGTGAACACGGACACGAAGCGGTGGCTGCATCACCCGCTTCCGGTGTCAACACCATCACCGGCGAGGGGCTCGCCGAAGCGCTGAAGGGCGCATCGGTGGTCGTTGACGTGTCGAACTCTCCCTCATGGGAGGACGCGGCTGTGATGAAATTCTTCGAGACATCAACCCGTAACCTCCTCTCCTCTGAGGCGGCCGCAGGCGTAGGACATCACGTTGCGTTGTCTGTGGTAGGAACTGAGCGTCTGCTCGAGAGCGGCTACTTCCGCGCAAAAATGGCGCAGCAGAATTTGATCAAGGGTTCCTCAATCCCCTACTCGATTATCCACGCGACTCAGTTTTTCGAATTTGTCGAGAAAATCGCCGATATATCCACCGTCGACAACAAGGTACTCTTGCCACCTGCGCTTATCCAGCCCATGGCGGCCGACGATGTTGCTAGTGCGGTAGCCCGGATCGCGACGGGCTCACCAGTGAACGGCACCGTTGAAGTAGGGGGGCCGGAAAAGTTTCGTCTTGATGAACTCGTCAGGCGTTATCTAGTGGCACGCAAGGATCCGCGTGAGGTTGTCACTGACCAGCACGCGCGCTACTACGGCGTGGAGGTGAGCGAGAGGACACTCGTTCCCGGCGACGATGCGCGACTCGGCGAGACCCGTTTCGAAACCTGGCTCAGTCAGCAGAGTACGAAACCGCAACCGGTCCGAAAAGCCGGCTAACACACCCAACTGATGCGGTCGTAGTGGTCTAGTGAAGCGAAGGGTTAATGATGGCAACCACGACCCTCCCTTCCACAGTCGCGAGGGTCACAACGTCCTATTCGCGGAGAAAGACGGCACCAAAGCCGCCACTCAAATCACCGCTTTTTGGAAATAATCAGATGGTGCCGAAGAAGGGACTCGAACCCCCACACCCTTGCGGGTACATGGACCTGAACCATGCGCGTCTGCCAATTCCGCCACTTCGGCATTGAAAAGCGCCAGGCGCACACCTGACGCTGCGACGGGAAGACAGCTTCTATTTTATAGGCTCGTTGGCGATTGTCAAAATTGGCTGGAGGCGGTGGATGAATTAAATAGAAGAGATCAAATCAGGGTGATCAGGTCGGCAGTGATCCGACGCTCGAAAAGCAGGTGTTCCGACGCCGAAGGATCCGATCTACCTTTCCGCTTACCTCTGCTTGCTGGTTGTCGCACCGTTGGTTCCATTGGTGGCTACGGCATCCCCAGGCGGTTTGGGGTCGGTCTTGAGGATATTGTCCGTGTAGTCGGGTCCGAGCCCCAGTTTGATAAGGGCACGGGAGTCGGGCGTCACCTTGGTTTGCCAGCCATGATCCGCCTGATAGCGGGTCAAGGCGTCCTTGGTGCGCGCGTCCCACTCACCCGAAGGCTCTCCAGTCAGATACTTTTCGCGAATCAGAGCTGTCTGGATTGCGCGCGCCCGATCCGGTTGGATACCCTGCTGTCCGTGATGTTTCCAGGACGTTTTCTTAGGACGGCGATGTTTACCCTTGGCAGAAGATCTGGTTGCCTGCGCATGGGTCTTCGATGGACTAGGTGCTTTCGCTGCCGTCTGCGCGGAGGCGTGGCCGGCGCAGAGCGCCAGAATCGCGCTCACGGCAAATATTCGATTGGCAGGCAAACGCAATCCGTTTTCACCTCACATCAAAATTCCAGTACGCAAGGGCGCGCTGCCCAGCGCGCTGACCTACGTCGGAGTTCTTACGGAAGAGTGCCAGAAAGAAAGATTGTCTGGGAACTCGATCCTCGCCCCTGACGGACCAGGAACACCACATCCTGGCCGCTCTTGATCTGGCCCATAAGTTTGCGGAACTCTTCTTCGCTGTTCACCGGCTGACGGTTTACTTGCAGGATGACCATACCCGTTTGCAATTGAATATCGTCCGCGAAGGAGTCTGGCTTCACGTCTGTTACCAGCACTCCCTTGCCGCTCTGAATGCCCAGGCGATCCACCTGCTCCTGTGTAAGCGAATGGACGGTCACGCCCAACTTGGTGGGCGTCGATTCGTGGGTATCGTTCGAGTCAGAGGTTTCGTCGGTGCGATCAGGAAACATCCGCGCGCGGTCTTCGACGGAGATGCTGGCCTGCTTCTGCTGGCCGTTGCGCATATAAGTTATGTCTACCTTATTCCCCGGTTTTATGGCGGAAATGATGCTCACCAATTCGTCGCCGCTCTTCACCGGCTTGCCGTTAACCGAGGTGATGGTGTCTCCCGTCTGCAGTCCGGCTTTTTCGGCGGGCTTGCCGGCAATCACTTCAGCGATTGTGACTCCATGACCGTACACGCGAGACAATGCCGGCGTGGAGTTGGCATTAAACTGCACACCAATCGACCCGCGGGACACGCGATGATCCGGCCCGGTCAACTGCGCATAGACCTCGCGCACAGTGTTGGAGGGCATGGCAAAGCCGACTCCCTGATATCCGAAGGACTGGGTGAAGATAGCGGTGTTGATGCCGATGACTTCGGCATTCATGTTGACCAGCGGGCCACCGGAGTTGCCGGGGTTGATGGCAGCATCAGTTTGGATGAAGGATTGGAACTGGCGCGTGGGATTGATATTGCGTCCGATTGCGGAGACGATGCCGGCGGTGACGCTGTTCTCCAGGCCGAAGGGACTACCCACAGCCAGAACCCAATCGCCCTGGTTCATGGCTTCCGAGTTGCCCAGCTTAGCCGGAACCAGCTGCTTGTCCTTAGGCGGCTCAATCTTGATCACCGCCAGATCGGTCTCGCGGTCGGTGCCGATCAACTTGGCATCATGCAGCTCGCCCGGCGGATCGTCCTTGATCCTCACGCGGATGCGTTCGGCGCCATCGACGACGTGAAAGTTGGTGACGATGTAACCATTGGAATTCAGAATGACGCCCGAACCCAGGGAGCGCTGGCGTCCCGAGCCGTCGCCGCCGAAGGGGCTCTGATCATCGTCGGGGTTCTCGCCGCCGAAGAATCGATCGAAGAAATCCTGGAATGGGTCCTCGTCCTGGCCTCGGTTGGGCCGGCCTGCACGGCGCCGCGGTTTAGGCGCCGACTCGGTGTTGATGTTTACCACCGAGGGCTCAACTTGTTTGGCCACTTGGCCGAAAGTTGTCCCCAGTTGCTGGGGCGTCTGCATGGGTAGCAGAGCGGCATCGGAGGTGGAATTTCCTTTTACGCCGCTGCGGCTCAACACTGTTCCGATCAGAATGCCCACGGCCAAGGTCAGCAAAACCACCAGCATTGAAAACGCCCGTTGGGCCTTGATCCGTGCCATTAGAGCGGCCATCCGCGAGTTCATACCGTAACCTTCCTGTTAATGCGCTCCTCCGATTATAAACTCCGATTATAGATTGGAAGTTTTCCCGGGCGAAGCCAAACTCGCCAAGTGTACAGGAGCGCATAGGGTTAGACGCGTAAAGCTGGACAGGCGTTATCCTCCGGGCGCGGCCGGTTGGGAAGCCGGAGAGGCCTCGGAATCGGACTTGGAAACCTGCCCAAAAAGCTCGGAAACCAGCACTCCGGCCAGGATCAGCAAAGCCCCGGCTCCAGCGCGAAACCCAAGCCTTTCTTTCAGATACAGGAAAGAGGTTAGCCAGGCAAAAACCGGTTCCAGGGTGAAGATCAGGGCCGTATGGGTGGCCGGAGTGAACTGCTGGGCCCAAGCCTGGACCGTGAACGCCACGGCCGTCCCCAGAACACCGGTTACCAGGATGGTGGTTACGACGGTACCTGAAAGGCGCAGCTGAGGACGCTCCAAAAGCGGGGTAGCCAGACACATCAGCAGGGCCGCCACCGAAATCTGAAGGACTGCGATCTTTTCAAAGGCAAACTGTTGGCTGGCGCGTCCCAGAAAGATGATCTGGAAGGCGAAGGCCAGGGCGCAGCCGATCGTAAGGAGATCACCACGATTGACGTTGGCAAAATCAGCCAGATTCTGGGAGCGGGCCGGGACCGTCATCAAGAAAAGTCCACCCAGGGCCAAGGCAATCCCTATCACCCGCCAGGGATGGACCCTGGTTCGCCAGATTGTGACCAGGAGCAAAGGCACCAGTACGGTGGAGACGCCGGTAAGAAATGCCGACTTCGAGGGCGTGGTCAGCCGTAGCCCAGCGGTTTGAAAAGCGTAGCCCAGAAAGAGAAACAGTCCCACGGTCGCGCCCGCTAACAAAACCGGGCGCTCAAACCCTGTCAAATGTCTGCGGTAGTATGCTGCCAGCAACAACGCCGCCAGAGACATACGCACTGCGTTCAGCAGCAGAGGCGAGGCCTCCAGCAACGCCTGTTTGATGAGCACGAACGTGCTGCCCCAGATCAGGGTGATCAACACCAGCAGCAAATGAGCTCTCAGGGAGCGCGGCATGGCAATATCTTATCCAAGCCGCGTTCTGGTCACAGAGAACGACGGTATGAAAGAATTGTCGTGGCCCTAGAACTGGGAGTTGAAACATGGCAAAGGTCTTGGGAGAGATACCGCTGAGCCAGGCGATCCGAGAGCGCCGGGCCACACAAAGCTTTGACAATGTGCCCATCCACGGCGCCGACCTTGAAAAAATCATCCGTGCCGGATTGGAAGCGCCCAGCGGTTACAACCTGCAGCCTTGGCGGTTCGTGGTGGTCCGCGACCGCGAGCAGAAGAAGAAGCTGCGGGTTGCAGCCTTCGGTCAACCCAAGGTAGAGGAAGCCAGCGTCGTGGTGGTGGCTTGCGGCGACCCCCAGGGATGGAAGAACGGCGATCTGGAAGAGATGATCCGTTTGGCAAAGCAGCATGGCTACGGCGGCGATCAAGAACACAACCAGGCGCGCTCCGCAGTCACGGGTTTTCTCAACAATCCTCCGGGAACTATTGCCGGCCTCGGGCCGAGCCTCGCGGTCTGGGCCAACCGCCACACCATGATCGCTTTTACCACCATGATGTGGGCCGCGGAGACCCTGGGCTATGACACCGCGCCCATGGAAGGTTTCGCGGAAGACAAGGTGAAAGCACTGTTGAAGATCCCCGAGTCCGTACGCGTGGTCGCCCTGTTGGCAATCGGACGAAGCAAGGGCAGCGACAAGCACTACGGTGGCCGCTTCGATCCTTCCCGCACCGTCTTTGCCGACGAATGGGGAAAGAAGCTGGAGTTTTGATTCTGTCGTAGTCAGTCGTCCCCAGAACGGAAGGCGGTTCCATGGAATTCAGCTCCTTGCGGCAAGTGAAAATCGCGGACGCACGCCAGGCCATCCCCACCAAAGACGGCAAGCCTTTTCGATTGATGTTTCGCCATGGCTCGTTGGACGTAGAGATTTTTTCTCCCCAGGGCGTAGACACCCAGAAACCGCATTCCCGCGACGAGCTCTACGTGGTCGCGGCGGGAACGGGATGGTTCTTCCATGAAGGCCGGCGCATGCCGTTTTCGCCGGGCGACTGTTTGTTCGCGGCCGCAGGTGAGGTCCATCACTTTGAAGATTTCAGCGATGATTTCCTGGTCTGGGTGATCTTCTATGGCCGGGAAGGGGGTGAACGTGGCGTGTGAACTGAAGTCAACGTTGAGCGTTCACGCCGTCCTTGTGTCGGCCGTGCTGCTCGCGCTTGTCTCGATTACCTCGGCGACGTGGGCATCGGTCGGGGCCGGCGCCCAAGGCGCGCCTTCACCTCATCCGACACCGCCTCCGGAGGTTTTCACGACCCGCGATGCCGCTAAATTGCTGGAGCAGATCGGCTCGGGTTTGGTCGAGCACAATCGGCAAGGAACGCTGGCCGCATTCGATCTCGCCCGCATGACCGATGGTCAACTCTTTGAGCAGCAGATCACGTCTTTTCTGGCACATACCGGAATTATTCGCGTGCACTACAACGGCATCGAAGCGGGAATGGAGGAGGGCAACGCCGTTGCCACGGTCGACTTCGAAATGGACGCCGAGCCGCGGGACGAAAATCTGCCGCCGGTACGCAAGCAAGCCCGCCTCCATCTGGTAGCGGAGAAGACCGATGCCGGATGGAAGCTGATCGATTTCGAGCCGCGCTCGTTCTTTTCGCTCGGCCAACCATGAGCACGCGACCCTCTCGCGAATATCCGGAGCGCCCCATCGTGGGGGTCGGCGCCGTGATCCTGGATGGCGCAGCCCGCCGGATCGTCCTGGTGCGCCGTGGTGTTCCCCCCCGGCAAGGTGAATGGTCGCTCCCGGGAGGCGCGGTCGAGCTGGGCGAAACCGTGCGCGCAGCCGCAGAACGCGAAGCAATGGAGGAAACCGGTTTGGCGGTCGCTACCGAAGAGCTGCTGGGTGTTTTTGACCGCATCCTTCCCGATGATCGAGGCCGGCTCCACTATCACTATGTGCTGATCGACTTCCTTTGCCGGGTCCGCGCAGGTGAGCTGTCGGCGGGCGGTGACGCAGCCGCCGCCGCCTGGGCCGGCGAAGATGAGCTCAAGAAGTTCAACCTGGAACAGCCGACGATCGAGGTGATCCGAAAGGCCTTCAAGCTGAGGGCTTAGCACGGAGATGCGACCTAGAGTAATTACGGTTACCAACCTACCAATTCCCGAATCTTATTGAGGATGCTTTCCCCATACGTACGCGTCTTCCTGCGGCAGTCCAACAAAAGCCAGAACACGACAGGCAAACTGATGCGTCATATCGTCTAGTGTGCGGGGGTGGTTATAGAAAGTAGGAATCAGGGGATAGATCGTTGCTCCGGCTGCGGCAGCCCAAGTCATGTTGCGCAAGTGAATGCGATTGAGTGGCGTCTCACGCACGCAAAGCACCAGCGGCCGCTTTTCTTTCAGACAAACATCCGCGGCTCTCTCGATCAGGTTGCGGGCCAGACCCTGGGCAATTCCGGCCAGGCTGCCCATGCTGCAGGGTAGAACGATCATGGCATGGGTGGGATACGAGCCGCTGGCCACATTGGCGCCGATGTCATCATTGTTCTGTTGGCAGATTTTGCCGGGCTTTGCTCCGATGAATTTTTCTACCAGGCCGCTACGGCCCTTGATGTCCAGTTCTTCGGCGAAAACCCTGAGCGCGTTATCCGAAGCGATGAAGTTCACGGCCTTGACGCGGGCATCCCGCTCGACTGCCTGAAGCAGCGCACGCGTGAAGATGGCGCCGCTGGCGCCGGTGGCGGCGATGGTAAGAACGTGGGCGGCTTCTAAGGGACTTGGCATCGGGCAAAATCGAGAATAGGTAGATGAAGCGAGACAGTCAAGCGCACCCGACAAAGCGGGCTCACGGCAGAGGCGGGGAGCGATATTCGCGGCAGGTTCTTTTCTTCCTCCGCACCCCTGTGTTCCGCGGTGAATGCGTGTTGATGGTAACCTGAGTTTTGATGGACGCGAATGCCCTACGCAAGCTCCTCGAACAGATCAAAGACGGCAAGCTCTCGCCTGACGACGCGGTTGCCCGCCTGCGCCACATGCCGTTCGAAGACCTGGGTTTCGCCAAGGTCGATCATCATCGCCGTTTGCGTTCGGGCATGCCCGAAGTCATATTTTCGGAGGGCAAGACACCGTCTCAGGTGGCCAGGATCTTCACGAGCATGGCCGAGCAGGGCGGCAACGTTCTGGCTACCAGGGCCAGCCGCCAGCATTTTCGCGCGGTGAAGAAGGTAGCCCGCGCTGCGGAATACCACGAGCCGGCTCGTGCCGTGACTTTGCGGCAGGACCGCGCGATTTACGGCAAGGGAACTGTGGTGGTCATCTCGGCCGGGACGAGTGATATCCCGGTGGCCGAAGAAGCGCTGGTCACAGCCCGTATTATGGGCAACCATGTGACCCACCTCTACGACGTCGGGGTTGCCGGTATTCATCGCTTGCTCTTGAACCAGAAAGTTCTCGTTGACGCGCGCGTCGTGATTGTGTGCGCCGGGATGGAAGGCGCGCTGCCGAGCGTGGTGGGCGGTTTGGTGCGGGTGCCGGTGGTGGCTGTGCCGACCAGCGTGGGCTACGGAGCGTCGTTCAATGGGCTGGCAGCGCTGCTGGGCATGCTCAACTCTTGCGCGTCCAACGTGAGTGTGGTCAACATCGACAACGGCTTCGGCGCCGGTTACGTGGCTTCCATGATTAACCGCCTGTAGATCGAGCCTGAAAATGCCTGCCCGAGCTGGGGACGGCTGCTAGGTTGACAAAAGGGATTTTCGAGAGCAGAAACAGTGCATAAACTTTTCCAATGCAACCGCTCTAACGCGCCGCGGCGTCTATGTGCGGGTGTACAATCTCGATAGCGAGGGCCTGCGGACCTTCATTTGGGATCCCCTCCCAGAGTTGAGGTGCGTATGAACGTTCATGTCAGCTATAAGGCAGGCAAGACTCCCGAGGTCGAGCGAGAATTCCAGCATCAGATTCAGAAACTGGGCAGGCGTCTGCATGTCTTCAAGCCGGATTTAGTGCACCTGCACGGATTCGTCGAGCGGGGGAACAATCACAGCGCCAGCTCGTCGCTAAACCTGCGGCTTCCCTCAGGTCAAATGGCGGCGCAGCGGTCAGGAGAGAGTCCCCTGGCGGCGGTGAAGGCCGCTTTCGCCGATCTGCTGTCCCAGGTTACCAAACACAAGGAATTGCTGCGCGGACACTGGAGCCGGACGCAACGCCGTGTTGCCGAGGGTCAGAGTGCAGAGCCGATGCGCGGCTCAGCGGCCTCGGCGGTTTCAGCCAAAGCGGCTGTGGCGAGCCGGGTGGGGGCAGGAGCGGAGAGCTGGATCAACGCCAATCTATCCCAGTTGCAGGCATTTGTCGAAAAGGAACTCGAGCTGCGCATTGCGTCCGGACAGATCCGGGAGGACCAGATCAGCAGGGAAGAAGTGGTCGACGAAGTTATAGTCAGCGCTCTGTCGCACGACGACAGTCGTTCCACCTTGCTGTCATCGGAGAGCTGGTTCCATCGCTTGGCTCTGCGGGCGATTCCCCGAGTCATCAAGGCGAATGCAGATACCGGCAATCTCTCGCTCGACGCTCCCGCCGGCCAACAGAACGTAACCGGTAGCGACGAGAATGTTCTTCAGTACCACCAACCGGACGCCAGCCTGAACGGAGAAAACGTGATCTGTGATACGACGGTTCGCACTCCGGAAGAGATCGTCCTTAGTGAAGAGATGGTGGCGCAGCTCGATATCGTCCTGCATGAGGTTAACACCGTGGATCGCGAGGTGTTCGTGCTCTACACCCTCGAGGGGTTTACGGTGGATGAGATATCGCGCCTGGTGAGTCGCTCGCACGAACAAGTTCGCAAATCCATCCAGCGTGCGCGGGAACGGGTACAGCAGAAGCTTCCGGAGCAGAACCAGTTTCGACGAAGCCTGCTCCGCCGCTCCCGAGTCGCCTGAAGTCAGCCCGCCCAAAGGAGAAACCAAGGCAATGATGACCCATGAGGAGCTTCGCCAGCTGGCGCAGATCGAGTCGCCGGCCGGCTGCGCCGTCAGTTTTTATTTTCAGCCGCAAACGCCACAGGACAAATCGCATCGGGAAGAAGCTATTCTGGTCAAGGACCTGGTCCGCGAAGCGCTGCGGCAAGCCGAACGCGGGGGAAACCATCAGTTCCTGCGCGAGGACCTCGAAAGAATCCTTGAAACCGCGGAAGCTTTGTATGGCAATCATTCTCTCGGCAAGGCGATTTTTGCCTGTCGCGAACGCGGCATCTGGCTCGAGTTGGACCTGCCCCCCCGGTTGGGGCGATCGCAGATTAAAGTGGACGCGCGGTTCCATTTGCGTCCGCTGGTTGCGGCGCAAGCGTCAGCGGTGCGCACCTGCATCGCTCTGGTGAACCGTCTCAAGGCCCGGGTGTTCGAAATGAATACCGGTGGCATCCATCGAGGAGCAGGGAATAGTTGGAATTTCCGGCAGCGGCCCGAACTCGAGTTTGGTCCGTTGGCCAAGACCGGGCGTAGCGACGGCTATCTCGGTTATGAAGCCGGCCATCGCGAGCGGCACGCGGAAAACGAAATTAAGGGCCACTACAAATTGTTTGCCGAGTCCTTGCAAATGCTTCTTAATAAGGAAAAATTCGACGCACTCTTGATCGGTTGTCATGACGACGCCTGGCCGGAGCTGGAACCGCTTCTTTCCGCATCGCTACGACAACGGCTGATCGGGCGTTTTCTGGTGGATCCAGTAGCCGCCAGCGCCAGCGAGGTTCGGGAGCAAGCGGCGCGCATTCTGGAGCAAGCTCGAGCTCGCCGGCTCCAATCGGTGGTGCGCGAGGCTATCGGCGAAGCTCACCGCAAGGCCCGCGGCGCCGTCGGGTTGCGCCATGTGTTGACGGCGCTCGAGCGCCAGGAGGTTCAAACGCTCATCGTTGGCGACGGTTTCAAAGCCGAAGCCACGGAGTGCCCCGTTTGTCGCCACTTGGATGCCCGCATGGCGCCCACCTGCGCTGTCTGTGGGAGCGCCAACCGCGAACTCAGCGACCTGACCGATGCCCTGGTCGACCTCGGTCTTCGCAACGGCGCCGGGATCGAGTTCATCGAGTCCGACCCGGATCTGGAAAAGGTTGGACACGTAGCCGCCCTGCTTCGCTTCCGCGCTGATCAAAGCGCAGGAGCGAGGTATCTATAAATTAGCTGTCCTAAGACTTTAGCGAAGTCACCGACCGATTTCTTGATCGTGTTCCCCACGAGCCGCTTGCTCGCTGGTGCTCGGAATTTCAGGCCTGGAGTGATATGCTTCCACGTTTTGATTTTCTTGAGATCAGCGAGGAGCCATGAAGCGCAGAGATTTTCTTTCGGGACTGGCCGTCACTTCGGCGGCGCTGGCAGCTGGACAGACCACCAAGAACGACAACCTCATCGGGCAAGCGTCGCCAGGGAAGACGGGTGTGCCTGGCAGCGGCGGGAAGGTCATCATCTGTGCCGCGAACGGCATCAAGTACATCGACGCTGGATACGAGCGCCTGACTGGCGGTTCGGACACTCTGGATGCTGCCATCACCGTGGTTTCCGGCCCGGAGAATGATCCGAAAGACACTAGCGTAGGCCTTGGGGGCCTGCCCAACGAAGAAGGCGTTGTCGAACTTGACGCATGCTGCATGCACGGCCCCACGCGGCGCGCCGGGTCTGTCGGCGCCGTGCGTGACATCAAGAACGTCGCCGCACTGTCGAAAGCCGTGATGGACCACACCGGCCACGTGATGCTGGTAGGCGAAGGGGCTACGCGCTTCGCCGTGGCCATGGGATTTCCGAAAGAAAACCTGCTCACCGACGAATCCCGCAAGATCTGGCTGCTGTGGAAGGAATACCACTCTGACCAGGATTGGTGGGGACCGGGTCTCGCCGACCCTGGCTGGAAACCGCCGGCTGCGCTCAACATTTCCGGACTTGAGGATCAGCCGTTCAGCGTAAAGAAGTTGTACGCCGCCGCCGCCGAGCTGGGCATCCCCCCGGAAGATCGCATGGACGCGATCGAGAAAGTACTGCACCCTCCACACGGCACCATCAATTGTTCGACGCTCAACGAAAAAGGCGAGATGTCGAGCGTGACCACCACCAGCGGACTGGCCTGGAAGTTGCCCGGACGCTGCGGTGATTCGCCAATCATCGGCGCCGGCTGTTACTGCGACCAAGACGTAGGCGCTGCCGGAGCCACAGGCAGCGGCGAAGAGAACATCAAGGTTGCGGGCGCCCACACCATCGTCGAAAACATGCGCCATGGCATGTCCCCGGAAGAAGCTGGCATGGACGCGCTGAAACGCGTCGTGCGCAACTTCAACGGCGACATGGTCAAGATCCGGTTCGTCAGCATGCACTACTACATCCTGCGCAAAGACGGCGCCTACGCCGGCGTGACGATGTGGTCAGGGCCGGCGGAGCGTCCGGCAAGATTTGCCGTGCACGATGGAAAAGGCCCGGGACGGCTGGAAGCAGCCAAAGCGCTCTACCAAGGCGTGCCGGCAAATTGGCCGCCGGAGCCGAGAGCACCCAAGTGATTTCATCGCTGAATTCTGCAGACAGTCCGGACATCGCAGAAATAGCCGCTTAGGAACGTGAAGGCGAGCCTCCGTTCTGTGATGTTGTTTTGGCGTTTGTTCGCGGCCACGGTTGGTGAGTAGCGTTTCTCTAGGTTGATCGAGCGCGAGATTCGCAGCGTGACGCTTAGGTCTAGTTCTACGATATTAAGCGTTCTTGACCTGTTCTCGACATCGCTTGGTGGATCGTTATAGGTTTGCAGCAAGAGAGTCGCTGGCGAGTTCCATCTGGGGTAAGCGTCGCAGGCCTATCAAGAAGAAAAGAACCTTATAGTTCCTTGAAAAAGGCGGCAGCGTTGACGCGATTCTCTTTGAAATGGTTCGCGCCAATCACTCGCATCTGAGTGCGATCGTCGGCTCCACGCGTGCGGCTCGTCGCGCAGGAATGTAACTGCCAGCCACCGCTACCAATACCAATGCTGCCGCGGAGGCAAGGTACACCCACGGGTCGAGCGGCTTCACTTCAAACAAGATTCCCCTTAGCAGGCGCGATGACGCTGCTGCGATCGCCATACCTGCGACCGTTGCCACCATCGCAATTGTCGCGGATTCGAGCAAGAACATTCCGAGCACATTGCCGACATCAGCGCCCAGAGCCATGCGTATGCCGATCTCATGCGTCCGTTGCGCAACACTGAATGCGAACATTCCGTACACGCCGATTACCGCCAACAGCAGCGCCACGCCGGCAAATGCGCCTATGATCATCGCTGTCAATCGCTCGGAGCTGATCGAAGCTTCCACGCGGACATCCATGGGCCGGACATCGTAGAGCGGCTGCTCGGGCGCGACCTCGGCTACCGCAGCCCGCGCACTTGAAATTAGTACCCCGGGATTGGCGCTGGCCACAACGAACGACATCCATCCCGGCACATGGCTCTGCGCATTGGGCAGATAGATTTCAGGCTCGCTATCCGC
>DATDGP010000008.1:0-12855 GCA_036522035.1 Terriglobales bacterium | reverse complement strand
GGAACTTGATCTTGGGGTTGTGCTTGGACAACACCTTGGTGATCGCCGCCGTCAGTGTCGTCTTCCCGTGGTCGATGTGACCGATCGTCCCTACGTTCACGTGCGGCTTGCTGCGGTCAAATTTTTCCTTAGCCATTGCCTCTCCTCAACGCTCCACGGAATTCGCGGATCAATGTTCGAATCTCACTCAGTAATAGCGATAAGCCTTCTGGTACTTCAGCCGAACCTTCGCGTCCACTGTCTCGATTCGCTCGAGAAAAAACTCGCGCATCAGGGCCTGATCGGAGACCGTCAGCGTCTTGTAGAGCGCATCTGCGCTCTTACCGCATCGTGCCAGCACCGGATCAGTCTGTTCGAGCAACCCCGCTGCAACTATCTTCTCAAACTCGCGGACTCGCAAACCCTTAGCCCGCAAGCCTCGATAGAACTTCTCCACCGTGGCGGTCTCAAAAGCGCGTGCAATTGCCGAGCGCAACAGCTCGAAGTCTTCCGCTTTCTGGACCGGAATCTGTGCCTGCTCAAATGCCATCGAGTGATCGAAATCCTTCAAGAACCAATTCTGGAGCGGGAGACGGGAATCGAACCCGCGACCAACAGCTTGGAAGGCTGTGACTCTACCACTGAGTTACTCCCGCCTGCCCTGCTCCACCTGGCGATACCGTCAGGGCCAAACCCTAACTTACCGTTACTCCCCGCCCACTTCATCGTTTCTCTCCACCCTGGAGCTGATGACCGGGATTGAACCGGTGACCTCTCCCTTACCAAGGGAGTGCTCTACCAACTGAGCTACATCAGCCAAAAACTCTAGCTCACACCCTCGCGCTGTTCTTGCTGCTCGCGCTCCGCTCGAATCTCTTCGGCTCGCCAGTGCAATACGGTCCGCACCACGAACATTGCCCAAATCGCCAGCGTCAACTGCTTCAGTGTGACGCTAAAGCCGCCGCCCCAGTTCGAACCGCCGAAGCTAGTCACCGGCAGCGCAATGTTATCCATGCCCCACCAGATCACCAAGCCGAGCACCGCGTAAATTGCCATTGCAACGCAGAATCTTTTTCTCAAAACCATCGGCGACTCGCGTGATCCTAAATCCTGGTGCACAGGGGAGGATTCGAACCTCCGTAGCTCCTAAGAGCGGCAGATTTACAGTCTGCTACCATTAACCACTCGGTCACCTGTGCATCTTGCCGAGCCATGGCTTCACCCGCGGCTCTAGTGCCAGCCGGCAAACGGGACGCTTTCGCCCTTGCGGACAAAAACGTATCTGGAGACGCTCAAACATACTTCCGCATCAACCGCCTGTGGCGTTTGATGGAAAGTCTTCGAGGATTGCGTTCCGGTTAGAAAATGCTGTGTGCGCAGTGCCTTCCAAAGTCCGAGACGTGCTGCCAATTACGCGCCCCGGAAAACCCGTTATTCATCTGGAGCTGGCGAAGGGACTTGAACCCCTGACCCTCTGATTACAAATCAGATGCTCTACCAGCTGAGCTACGCCAGCACAATTCTCCCCTTAACTGGGGCAAAGTAAATAAGTTAGCACATCGGTCATCGACGTGCAAATAGGCTGCATGGACCAACAGGAACTTCCCAGCTTGATTTCCCGTGCTTCAAATCTATTGTATCAGTATTTTCTGTTTTTTCTGCGCCCCGGCGGTGCGGACGTGGGCCAGGAATCTGCCACCTGCACTATACTGAGAGGCTCATGAGCAAACCGCGCAAATTACTGATTTCAGCGCTCTTACTAGTGATCATCGGGCTTGGCGCCTGGTACCTTTGGGAGCACATTCAACGTGCCCCAGGAGCGGCTCGCCTTCTGCCGGAGGGCGACCTTATCCTTTACGCCGATCTTAAGCCGATCCATCTATGGGACCTCAATAAATCCAGACCGGTCCAACTGGAAAGCGACTATCAGGATTTCGTCGACCGCACCGGTATCCAGTTTGAGCGCGATCTCGATGAAGTGGCCATGTCGCGTCGAGAAACAGCCGAACACCGCGATGTTGAGGCCGCTGAGGTCTTCGCGGGAAGATTC
Organism: Terriglobales bacterium; assembly: GCA_036522035.1. Taxonomy (GTDB): domain Bacteria; phylum Acidobacteriota; class Terriglobia; order Terriglobales; family Acidobacteriaceae; genus Angelobacter. Next base: position 10,826 of record DATDGP010000008.1, on the reverse strand, counting down.
GATGCGGCAAAGCTGAATTCCTACTTGCTCAAGAGCTCGACACAAACTGAAAACTACAGCGGCCTGACGGTGTTCGTGATCCCCCATGAAGGCCACACCGTGCGCGTCTGTCTTTTGGACGGATCGAAGGTGGCGGTGACGAACTCGGCTTCATCGGATCTGATGCACAGCATGATAGACCGCTTCCGACATGGATCGCGTGAACCCTCGCTTGTGGAGGCCTACTATCGCCGGGTGCCCACAGCCAGCCTCGCCTGGGTGATCGATCGCATGCCAACGCGTGCCGACGTGCCCCAGCTCCCCGGCGGGCTTAGTTTCGGCTTTCTCGAAAACACGGTGGCGGTTGCTTCCCTGCGCTACAACGGCGATCTCTTGCTGAGAGCTGATGTGATTGCCGCGAACGAGGATGCAGCAGCGAGAGCCGTTGACTCCGCGAAGACTTTTTTTGCCGTGTACCGAACTGTCTCGCGATCGCTAGGAGTGCGCGGCAGCGATCCTGACGTAAAGGCGGCGCTCGATAGCATTCGCGTCGCACAGGATGGAAATGCGGCAGTCTTCACCGCGGTCTTCTCGCCGAGGTTCATCAAAAAGATTCTTGCGGAAGCTGGACCGGAAGCACTTTCGGTTGTACCCGCAGCTTCGCCTACACCGCCAATGCCCAAGCCCGGGCCAAGCCCCAAGCGCTAATTCTTACATGGCTCCGGAAGCTACTTGCTGGGTGACGGTAAACAAAAGATACTTGTGCGGATTCACCGGAGTGTTGAAGATGCGAACTTCGTAATGAAGATGCGGTCCGGTGCTGCGTCCGCTGGAGCCGACGTAGCCGAGCGTATCGCCGCGATGGATCTGCTCTCCCGGGCTGACGGCAAAACCGGAAAGATGCCCGTACAGAGTGGATATGCCGTTGCCATGATCGAGCATCACAGTGCGGCCGTAGCCGTTCATGAGATCCGCGTATTCTACGACGCCGTCGGCCGGGGCGATGATGCGGGCGCCGATCTCAGCCGAAATGTCCACGCCGCGATGAAACGCGCCTTCACCGCTGAACGGATCGATGCGCTCGCCAAAGGATCCGGTAATGCGTCCTTGAACCGGCCACAACGTAGGCGCAGCGGCCAGGCGCATCCAGTCGCGCAGGCTGGCTTCCTTCGTGTCGCCCATGCCGATGCCGATCGATGCGGCTCCAGTCATGGCGGTCATGCGTAGAGCGTAGAACTGTTGCAGCGACGCCGAAGCCGGATCATCTTCATCGAACGCCGGGTCCGGCTTGAGACCGTAAAGGGACGAAACCTCACCGGCCAAGGAACTGAGCGACTGCGCCTGTAGCTCATTCTGCTGGGCGATCTGCTCGAGCTGAGAATACTGCGATTTCAGAGCTTCTTTCTCGTTGCGCAGCTGATTGTAGTGCTGCGTCTTGACTAGCATACGGGTGTAAGAGCCCGCCATCCCGGTGATGGTCAGCATGCCGATCAGGGCCCCCGCGATAAACACATACACGTAATGCAGGGGAATGGGAATCTTCAACAGCTCCCCTTCAGCGTTGCGGGCCACCAGCATGATGTAAAAACGCTTGCGCAAGATTCGGGTACTCCGTTTTAAGAAAATGCAGCTTCGCATTCAAGGCGACGCCAGGACTCTTGTCACCTGTCAACAACTGCGCTGCCGAAAACCTGCAGCTGCTTACTATGTTTCATCCCGGCCGGGGGTGGGGCTATCCATACGGCCAGTGGATATGCGGAAAACAGTGGAGCTAACCTTAACAAGCCGCTTCTCTCCCTGTCAATGACCGGTACCTAACCGGGGTAACCAAAAGTTACGGGGAAAACCTGGGAAGAGTCCGATTATTACCCTGTCCTTCCGTCTGTCCATTTTGGACAGTCGGCCATAGACCTCGCTTCCCTGTTCGCCGCCCCCCTGGTACATAGCGCCAGGAAGTCTTTTTTTTCGATATAGTTAACGTGCTTGCCTTGGCCCGAACGAAAGCTTATCGAACGCATACGGCGCCTGGCTGGGCCTGCCCCCGGCCGTGCCTTGGTGCATGGAATCGGCGACGACTCTGCTGTCGTCAACATCTCTTCGGGTCAGCAACTGTTGGTCACCACCGATCTGTGCATCGAAAACGTCCACTTTCGCCGCGCCTGGCATCCCGCCCCCAGCGTAGGACACCGCTGTCTCACTCGGGGTCTGAGCGACATTGCCGCTATGGGCGGCGCGCCCCTGGCTTGCTTCCTTTCTTTAGGACTTCCGCCGCGGCTCCCGCAACGCTGGGTGGATCAGTTTCTCGAGGGCTTCCTTCGGCTGGCCCGGCGATTCGGCGTAGTACTGGCGGGGGGCGATATCGCCGCCGCGCCGGTTATCACCGCCGACATCGTAGTCACCGGCCAGGTGCCATCGGGCTCGGCGCTGCTTCGTTCAGGAGCCCGACTGGGGGATCGCATCTATGTCACGGGCGAGTTGGGAAGCTCAGGGGCGGTGCTAAAGCAGCTCTATGCCGGACGGCGAGTTCGCCCAACCGCTTCCAGTCGACACTTTTATCCGCTGCCACGCATCGCAGTTGGTCAATGGTTGCGGCACAGGCGTCTGGCGACATCCATGATCGATGTGAGCGACGGCATCTCGGTTGATCTGGCGCACATTTGCCAAGAAAGCCACACGGTCGCGGACATTATCGCGAAGAGAATTCCTGTGGCCGACGGCGCGACCCTAGATCTGGCCTTGCATGCCGGCGATGACTATGAATTGCTCTTCACTGCGGGGGCGAAAACCGAGCTGCCCGGCAAGATCGCGGGCGTGGACGTTACCGAGATCGGCGTGATCCATCGGAGAAAAGATTACCTGCCAGCTATACGGATTATAGACGACAACGAACGCTCACGCGCCCTAAGGTCGGGCGGCTGGCAGCATTTCCGAGAAGAGAAAAATAGATGACACCCGTGTTGGCCACGAGATAAAATCGCGTAGCCCTGTAACTGTGCAAATCTCCGTTCATTAAGGATGGCAAATGAGCTCCTCGACGCCCCCACCCAGCTTCGCGCCTGCGCCCCTCTCATCCGAGCACCAACAACCAGGGCTTTCCGAACCGGCGCGGATCCTCAATACCTTTGTCGCTCCGTCGAAGACCTTTCTCGACATCCGTCAGAACGGAAGCTGGTGGGTTCCGTGGCTGCTCATCTCCATTTTCTCGATCGCTTTCTGGATTGTGGTGGACAAGAAGGTCGGCTTCGATCAAATCGCGCGCACCACGATGACCAACAACAAGCAGTTCGATCAGCAGAGCCCCGAACAGCAAACTCGTACCTTGTCGTTGGTGGCAAGCATTACCAAGTACAGCGGTTACTTCAGTCCGGTCATCGTGTTGTTGACTGCGCTCATCATCGCGTTGGTTCTGTGGATCACCTTCAACTTCGCGATGGGCGCGGAGATACCTTTTGGGAGGGCGATGGCCATCGTCTTATATGGGTGGCTTCCAACTCTGATCGGCGCGATCTTAAGCTTGATCGCAGTCTGGTTTGGAAATCCAGAGGGCTTTCGGATTGACAGTCCAGTCGGCACCAACCCCGCGCACTTCATGGACCCTCAGACTACATCCAAGTTCGTGCTGGGAATGCTTTCGTCATTGGACGTGATCGGGCTGTGGATTGTAATACTGATCGGCATAGGCTTCGCCTTGAACGCGAAGAAGAGGCTTTCCCTCGGCTCGTCCATCGGAATTGTGGCGACCTGGTATTTCATATCGAAGCTGGTCAGCGCGGCCCTGGCGGCCGCCCGGGGATAGGCCAAAGCCAATTAGGCTTTAAAATCATCCGTTTAGAGTTTAAATTCCACCCCTGGATACTTGGCCGTACAGCCGTTCAGGGGTGTTTGTGCTCTAATGATCAGTCATTCCATGGCAGATTCCAGCAGCCGAATCAGGCGCCGTGTAAAGGCCGCGCGCCGTACATTTCGTGAATTGAAGATGATCGCCAAAGGGCTGGTCTCGACCGACCATCCCATCCAGGTGCACATCATCCCTATGCGGCGTTGCAATCTCTCGTGCGCCTACTGCAACGAATACGACAATTTCTCCGAACCCGTCGGTATCGAGGAGATGCTCCGACGGATCGACAAACTGGCTGACCTCGGCACCACCCTAGTCACAATCAGCGGCGGCGAGACGTTGCTGCATCCGCAGTTGGACGACATCATCCGGCGCATCGATTTCCACGGCATGCTCTCCGGGCTGATCACCAACGGGTACTTGCTTACGCCGCAGCGGATCCAGCAGCTCAACGAAGCCAACCTGGACCACCTGCAGATTTCGATCGATAACGTGAAGCCCGACGAAGTCTCTATGAAGTCGCTCAAGGTCCTGGACAAGAAGCTGCAATGGCTCAAGGATCATGCCGAGTTTCACGTCAACATCAATTCGGTGATCGGCGCCGGGGTCAAGAATCAATGGGACGCCGTCACCATCGGCAAGCGAGCTGTGGAGCTGGGATTCACCTCGACCGTGGGGATCATCCATGACGGCACAGGACAGCTCCGGCCGCTGGACCCGGAGGCCCAGAAAGTCTTCGCCGAGATGAAGAAGCTAGGCAAACACAGCTACGCCCGCTTCAACCAGTTTCAGAACAACATCGCGCTGGGGAGGTCGAACCAGTGGCGTTGCCGAGCCGGATCGCGCTACCTCTATATTTGCGAGAACGGTCTGGTGCACTACTGCTCGCAGCAGCGTGGCTACCCCGCCATCCCATTGGCCGAATACACGGTGGCCGATATCCAACGCGAATTCCTTACCCAGAAAACCTGCGCCCCGAACTGCACCGTTTCCTGCGTGCATCAGACATCGCTGGTCGATTTCTGGCGAGCGCCCCAGGGCCTGGAGTCGCACAACGTGTTTCGTCCGATCCCGCAAGAGAGTCCTCTGGTCCAGATCGAGTCGCAACAGTCGGAAGAATCAGTGATGGGTGACTGAGCTTTCTGCGCCGCCGCTGGATAGCTCACTTTCGGGTTCTCGGCACAATGACCCCCCCTAAAGCCCACTATGCCGTCCTTACTCAAAGGGCGGCGCGTCTGAGTGCGGCGCGGGCGAGAATGCGGGTGGAATCGAGAGTCGGCAATGACAACACCTCGTCGTTGACCAGAAGAGGGATCTCGGTGCAGCCCAGCACTACTGCGTCACAACCTTGGGCTTTGAATCGGTCAGCCACCTGCTGGAAATAGCACAACGCTTCGGGCGTCTGTCGGCCGCGCACTAACTCGTCAAAAATGATGGCATTGATCTTTTCCCGCTCGGATTCGCCGGGCCATACATGGGCAATCCCGAGGGCCGCGAGTTTTTCCGGATAAACATCGCTGTTCATCAGGAATCGGGTTCCGGTCAGGCCCAACTTCCTCAAGTCGCGCCGCCGGGCCTCCTGGGCGACCTCCTCAGCAATATGCATCCACGGCAGTGGCGACCGTGGCAACACCATCGGCAGCGCTTGGTGGATGGTGTTATCCGGGCAAATGACGAAGTCGGCTCCGGCGGAGCGGAGGGCTTCTACCGAGCGCAGCATCAAATCTGCGACCGCCGGCCAGCCGGCCCCGCCTTCGAGTGCTTTCATGTATTCGGCAAGACAAATGGTGTGCACAGTGACTTCCGGGTGCGCATACTTGCCCATCAGCGGTTCGCCTTCAAGGCAGATGGTGCGGTAACAAAGCGCCGCGCCCTCGGCGCTGCAGCCCAGGATGCCGATGTGACGGCTCATGCCCCGAAATCAATCTGCTGCAGGTAGCGCAGCTTTTTTTCGACGGGAAGAAATGAGGCTTCGAAAGAATTACGTGCGAGCTCGCGCAGCTGGTCGTTGGTAAAACCGAATTCGTCGGCGGCAATCTCGTACTCGCGGCACAGCGAGGTCTGAAACATTGCGGGATCGTCGGTGTTCAGGGTGACCATCAGACCGCCATCGAAAAATGTCCTGAGCGGATGTTCCGTGACCGCGGCGCAGAGCCCGGTGCGGAGATTGCTGGAGACGCAAACCTCCACCGCGATCTGCTTCTGGGCCAAGACCTCCTGGAGCTCGGGATCGCGAATGATGGAAAGCCCGTGCCCAATGCGTTCGGCGCCGATATTCAGCGCCCCCCAAACGGAATCCGGGCCACCCGTCTCGCCGGCGTGGGCGGTCAAACGCAGGCCCTGATCGGCGGCTTTCTTGTAGAGGTCCTGAAACCACTCGGCCGGACCGCGCCGCTCGTCGCCGCCGATGCCTATGCCGACGACGTTGCGGTCGCGCAATGAAGCCGCCAACGCGAAGACTTCCGCCGCCGGTTCCGGGCCGAAATGGCGGACCGCATCGAAGATCCACAGGAGCGACACACCGAAGTCCCGCTGGCCGTGCTCTCGTCCGCGCTCCATGCCATCAAAAATCGGTCGGAAATCCTGCCCCCGCCAGCGGACCACTCCTGCGCTGACGTAGACCTCGGCGTGGGCGACGTTCTGCTGGCGCAGCTTCTGCATCAGGCGATAGGTAGCCAACTCGTAGTCCTCCGCCGTGCGCAGGCGCTCGGTCACCGACTTGAACGCCATCAGGAAGCCGTTGAAATCTTTGTAGGCGTAGAGCTGGCGAACGTCTTCTTCGGTCAAGATATCGCCGCTACCGATGGTGTCATAGCGGCTATTTTCCGTGCCCAGAGGCGTGTTGTGACGACGGCTTAGTTCCGCCAGAGTGAGAGGCTCGATACTTCCTTCCAGATGCAGATGCAACTCGGCTTTGGGCAGGGACTGGACGAACGATTTCGAGCTCATCTTTTTTTGTTCACACCCTTTGTGCCCCGCCGGTTTTCGTTCATCCCCGATTGCTGGCAACAAGGTTACTCGCAGCGAATTCGCTGTGCTTCCGGCTATAGAGAAAGTAGATGATCAGCCCGATCGCGAGCCAGACGAAAAAACGTAGCCATGTAATCACCAGGAGTCCGGACATCAGTACGACGCAAAGAACTACCGAAATCATCGGAAACAACGGCACCCAAGGAACGCGGAATCCGCGTGGCCGGTCGGGCTGCCTCTTGCGAAGAACAATCACTCCGAGTGAGACCAGCAAAAACGCGAACAGCGTGCCGATGTTGGAGAGATCAGCCGCGTCCGGCACATCAACCAGCCCCGCGGGAAGTCCCACCGCAAGTCCGGCGATCCAGGTGGACCAGTACGGGGTTTTGAATCTTGGGTGAAGCGCTGAAAAGAGCTTGGGCAACAGACCATCGCGAGACATGGCGAACCAGATGCGTGTCTGCCCGTACTGAAACACCAGCAAGGACGAAATCATTCCCATCAGCGCGCCGATGATGATGACATCGCGAAACGAAGTGTTCGCGCCCAGTTGTTTGAGAGCGTAAGCAACAGGCGCGTTCGCGGCATCGACATTGCTTCCCGCGAAGGTGGTGTACTTCATCATACCGAGCAGGACCAAGGCAACTCCGATATAGAGAACCGTACAGACGATCAGAGAGGCGATGATCCCGAATGGTATGTCGCGCTGGGGATTGCGCGCTTCCTCCGCCGCGGTAGAGACCGAATCGAATCCGATGTAAGTGAAAAATATGATTGCCCCGCCCGAGACGATGCCCGTGAACCCGGTGGGCGCAAAGGGATGCAGGTTGGAAGAGTGCGCCAACATGCCGCCGACAGCCAGGAAAATGAGAATGGCACCGATCTTGATGGCCACCATGACATTGTTGGCTTCGGCCGATTCGCGGATGCCCCACACCAACAGGACCGTTAGTACAAACACAATCAGGAAGGCCGGCCAATTGAAATATGAGCCTGTCCAGCCGTTTCCACTCCAGACCGGCGTTGCCCACTTGTCGGGGATGATGATGTGAAATGTAGCCAACTGGTCCTTGAGATAGCTACCAAAGCTGATGGCTACCGCGACATTGCTGACGGCATACTCGAGGATCAGGTCCCAGCCGATAATCCAGGCGATCAACTCGCCCATGGTGGCGTAGGTGTAGGTATAAGCGCTGCCGGCAATAGGAATCATGGAAGCCAATTCGGCATAGCACAACCCGGCAAAACTGCAGGCCACGGCTACCAACAAAAATGAGATAGCGATCGCTGGTCCTGCCGGAGGACGCCCGTGCATCAGAACGCCGGCGAGGCTGCCGTGCTGAACCAGGTTGACCAGGACGTCGAGCACCTGGGCCTTGAAGATGGAAGGCACCTCCGAATACTCGCCCGCTGCTGCCGTTCCCGTCAGGACAAAGATCCCCGATCCGATGATCGCCCCGATTCCGAGTGCGGTAAGTGACCACGGGCCCAAGGTTTTCTTGAGACGATGCCCTGGTCGTTCGGAATCGGAGATCAGCTTGTCGATGGACTTCTTGGCAAAAAGTTGGCTGGCCAACAGGCCTCCTTAAGATGTGGGGCAACAATCGCCGAAAAAACGACGGCAGGGCACCATCAAAGCTGCCTGGGCCCGTCCTTTTACCGGATTACCGCTTGGCTTGGCCGCGGACCATCTTCTTGACTTTGGGCTTCTTGGAACCGCGCGCGTAGGTACGCGGCTTCTTGGGCGCCTGCTTCTTGCGCGCCGCCCGCTTGGCTTTCTTACGCTCTTCTTTGCTCAGTGTCTTGGTGTTTGCCATTACTCCCTGTTCCTTAATACATGGATTTAACGCGAAAGTTGCGGATTATGCTCTCTCCAGCTGCGCATACTTCTCCACCAGCTTCTTCAACCCGAACCGTGGGAATTGTACCGTAATCTTGGCGCTCTCCCCGTCGCCCTCCCGCTGGTAGACCACACCTTCGCCGTATTTGGGATGCCGGACGCGTTGTCCAGGGCGGAAGGCGGTCATCGTCGCCATCTTCTTTTCGGCGGCGGCCGCGATCTTGTTTGCCGGAAACCTCTTACCCCGCGAGGCGAAGAACTCCGCGATGTTGTCGATGGAATTGTACTTGGGGCCCGAGTACCCGTCGCCCCGCTGTTTCCGTCGCGCGGTTTCGTAGTGTGAGCTGACGCTCTGATCTTCGTCTTCATAGTTATAGTGCGCGTCGAGGTTATCGGAATCGCCGTAGGCCGCGGCGCGGCTGGGACGCGGCGAGCCCAGATCGTCGAGTAGCTGCGGCGGAACTTCCGCGAGAAAACGCGAAGGTTGGCTGGCATCGGGCATGTCCGTTCCGTAACGGCGACGAAAGCGAGCCTGGGTCAGTACCAGCTGGTCTATGGCGCGGGTCATGCCCACGTAGCAAAGGCGGCGCTCTTCCTCCATCTGGTCAGGATCGTTGAAAGTTCGAGAATGCGGAAACAGGCCCTCTTCCATCCCGACGAGAAAGACCAGGTTGAATTCGAGACCCTTGGCCGAATGCAGGGTCATCAGGGTTACGCGGCCGCGGGGATCGTAGGTGTCAACGTCGCTGACCAGAGCGGCGTGATCCAGGAACTCGGCCAGCGTCTCGCCGCGATCGCGCGAGTCCATAGCGGCATTCACCAATTCGTGCAGGTTTTCGATGCGGGCAAGCGAATCCGGCGTAGCTTCTTCTTCAAGCTGCTTGATGTAACCGGTGCGGTCGATAAGAAACTTGAGGATCTCGGGAACCGTGGCTGGACCGCCGGGTGAGCGAAAGCCTTCGACTGGCTGCCCAGTTTCGCTCTCCTGAGCGTGATCGGCATTGAAGCCAAAATCGAATGCGATGTTTTCACCCAGAGCGTTCGGCTCAAAAAAAATCTCTTCCTCTTGTTGGGCCTGGGTTTGTTCCCCTGTCTGGGTCTTATTCCTTGTCTCCGCGCCTCCGTAGTCGGAGGGTTCCCCGGACCGGTTCACCCGCTCTGCGAAGGTTCCCGCCAGCATCGCCCGCGAGTCATCGATCAGATCACGGAATGTTTTCAAGGCGGCCAGCGCACGCGACGGCAACAGCTTACGTTCCAGGGCTTCCCCCGAGGCGGACCACACCGAGATTCCTGTCTCGAGCGAGAGTCTCTCGAGCGTCTCGACTGTATTCTTGCCGATACCTCGTGCCGGCGTGTTGATCACCCGCAGCAGGGCGACTGAATCCTGGGGATTGTTGATCAGCTTGAGGTAACTGATCATGTCTTTGATTTCGGCGCGCTCGTAGAACGAGAATCCGCCCACCACCTGGTAAGGAAGCTGATAGCGGCGCATCGCTTCTTCTAGCAAGCGCGACTGCGAGTTGATGCGGTAGAGCACGGCTACGCGCGCGTTGTCGGCGCCGCCTTGAGCGGCCTTGCGGAGAAACCGCGCGATCGAATCGGCCGCGAACAATGCTTCATTCTCACCATCGGGAGCTTCATAGTAGCCGACGCGGGCCCCGCCTTCGCGCGCCGTCCACAACGTCTTACCTTTGCGCTTGGCGTTATGGGCCACCACGGCAGATGCCGCCTCGAGAATCGACGGCGTAGAACGATAGTTCTGCTCCAAGCGGATCACGCGCGCTTCGGGGAAATCCTGCTCGAACTCAAGAATATTGCGGATATCCGCGCCACGCCAGGAGTAGATAGACTGATCTTCGTCGCCGACCACGCACACATTGTGGCGCGCGCCAGCCAGGAGTTTGATCAGTTCGTACTGCGGGCGGTTGGTGTCCTGGTATTCGTCGATCAGCAAGTACTCGTAGCGCCGCTGGTAGCGCTCGCGGACCTCGGCGGACGACTTGAGCAGCCGCACGGTCTCCAGAAGCAGATCGTCGAAGTCGAGAGCGTTGGCCTTGCGGAGCTCTTTGCGGTACAGCTCAAAGATGTGCGCGACTTTCTCGGTAAATGGATCGCCCGATTGCAAGTACATTTCCTGGGGTTCGAGCATGTGGTTCTTGGCCCAGGAGATACGGGAGAGCACGGCCGAAGGTTTGAGCT
>DATDGP010000007.1:0-9557 GCA_036522035.1 Terriglobales bacterium | reverse complement strand
TTGAGCAGAAACAGAAGCCGGAGCACTCACAGGGCCAGCAGCAGAAGGCGAACCGAGCCGCAGGCCGTGGGCAAACACCGTTCTTCCAGTAGGCGCGTATGATCACCATCTCCAAGCCGTTGAGTTCGGGCCAGGCGCAGGCCTATCACCGTGAGGAGTTCGGAAACGGCCGGGAGAACTACTACAGCGAAGGCGAGCGCATTCAAGGCGAGTGGCACGGAAAACTGGCCGCTGAATGGGGCCTCAGCGGTGGAGTGAAAGAGGAGGAGTTCGCCCGTTTGGCAGAGGGCCAGCATCCCAAGACGGGCGAGCAGTTGGTGCGGCACCAGGTCGCGCGCGAATACGAAAACGAACGTGGCGAGAAGGTCCGCACTATGGAGCACCGGGCAGGCTGGGATGCCACATTCAGTGCGCCCAAGAGCGTCTCGCTCACGGCGCTGGTGGGCGGAGACGAGCTCGTGCGGGAAGCTCACCGGCAAAGCGTGAGCGTCGCCCTGGACGAGATGGAGCGGTACGTTCAGGCGCGCATCGGCAGCAATCATCCGGCGGAGACCACGGGACAATGGATCGCCGCGAAGTTCGAGCACGACAGCGCCCGGCCGGTGGAAGGTTACGCGGCGCCGCAGCTTCACACCCATGTGGTCTTCTTTAATCTCACCGAGACCGAAGACGGTAAGCCGCACGCCGCCCAGCCGCAGGAACTTTACCGCACGCAGCAGTACGCCACGGCTGTTTATCGATCCGAGCTGGCGGGACGGCTAAGGGAGCTGGGCTACGAGATCGAAGCCGGCAAGAGCGGCCAGCCAGAGATCAAAGGCTATACGCAGGAGTACCTGGAAGCGTCAAGTCCACGCCGCCAACAAATCGAGCAGCATCTTGAATACCACGGCCTGCGGGGTGCGGGTGCCGCGCAGATCGCCGCCCACCGGACGCGAGAGACGAAGCTGGAACTCTCGCCTGAGCAGGTACGCCAGCAGCACCAGGAGATGGCCGAGGCCTTCGGTAACCAGGCGGAGCGTGTCGTCAGCAATGCCCAGGAACTCCACGAACGCCCGAAAGCACCGAGTCAGGAACAGAAAACCAAAGCCATTGAAGCGGCACTCAATTACTCGCGCGAGCGCAACATCGAGCGTGAAGCCGTGGCCGACGAACGCGCCCTAATGCGGGATGCCCTCAAGCGTTCCATGGGCGAGGCGAGTCTGGCGGATGTCCGCGGCCGCTTCGAGCAGCATGTGGAGCAAGGCAAGTTGATCCGGGTCGAACACCAGAAGCCAAACTCTCCCGACAGGGGCTTCACCACGGCGGAGATGATCGACTACGAGCGCGACGTTATCGAGCGGATGCATGCCGGACAGAACCAACACGAACCGCTCGTAAGCTTCGCCACACGGCGAGAGATCGAGCAGGAACACCCGCACTTGAGCTCCAGCCAACGCGCCGCCGTCGAACAGATCCTCTCCAGCCGCGACCAGATCACGGCACTCGAGGGCAAGGCGGGAGCAGGCAAAACAACGTCTTTAGCCGCCATCCGCGAAGCTGCCGAGCGCGAAGGCTACACAGTCGAGGGTCTCGCGCCCACATCCCGCGCGGCCCAGATACTGCGGGAGGCCGGCATCGAGTCGGGTACCTTGCAGCGGCACCTGGCGCGCGGCGACCAGGCGGACGACGGGCGGAAGCGCCTCTACATCCTCGATGAATCAAGCCTCGCGAGCACGAAACAGATGAACGAATTTCTTCATCGCTTGCATGGGTACGACAGGGTGCTTCTGGTGGGCGACGTCCGCCAACACGAGGCGGTGGAAGCAGGCAGGCCGTACTATCAACTGCAGGAAGCGGGGCTGCAGACAGCCCGACTCGATCAGATCCTGCGGCAGAAAGACCCGGCGCTCAAAGAGGCGGTGGAACAGCTCTCACGCGGTGAAGTGCGAGGTGCAATTCACAATCTTGACCGCCAGGGTCGCGTGCACGAGATCGCCGAGCGCGCCGAGCGCCTTAAGACTATCGCCCACCAATACGCCGCACACCCGGAAGGCACGCTGGTGATCTCACCCGACAATCGCTCCCGCCAGAAGATCAACCAGATGATCCACGGCGAGATGCAGCTGCGCGGTCACGTCGACAAAACCGAACACCGCATCAAGGTGCTGGTGCCACGGCAAGAAATGACGGGTGCGGACCGGCAATGGGCCGGGCAATACGAAGCCGGCGACGTAGTGCGCTACACAAAAGGCAGCCGTGTCCTGGGCATCGAGGCCGGCGAGTATGCCCGCGTCCGGCATGTCGATCAGAAGCAGAACATGCTCACGGTGGAGCGCACCAACGGCGAGAGCCAGACTTACGATCCGCGCCGCTTGCAGGGCGTGACACTCTATCGGAAAGCTGAGCGCGCCTTCGCTGAAGGCGACCGTGTGCAGTTCACCGCACCCTACCGGCAACAGCAGTTCGCCAATCGCGAGCTCGGCACCATCGAGAAGATCGAGGAGAGCGGCCGCGTGAAAATTCACCTGGACTCAGGCCGCAGAGTAGAGTTCGACCTCAAGGACCATCCCCATCTCGACTACGGCTATGCGGTCACGAGCCACAGCAGTCAGGGGCAGACCGCTGACCGCGTGTTGATTCACGTGGACAGCGAGCAAGCCCACCCGAACCTGATTAACAGCCGCATGGCCTACGTATCCGTCTCACGCGCGCGGTACGACGCGCAAATCTACACCAACGACAAGACTAATCTGGCACAGGAGTTGAGCCGGGACGTCTCGCACCGTTCGGCCATGCAGCCGGGGGGCCCCTCCGAACCAGTGCACACAATCCACCCTACTTCATTGCAGAGCCAGGCTGAGGGGAAGGGAAGGGCAGCCGCTCACGGGATAGGACGCTGAGTCAGGGTTACCTTCGCACTCGCCGCGCGGATATGCTGCGGTCCATCCTGGCAAGCCGTGGTCGGATGCCGGGTCTACGTGCTGGTGAGCCCTGCGATCGCCTTCTGCAAAGGCGCGCCCTCGACCCATCGATGGGGCGTCACACCCTGCACGCGGCGCCGGTCGTAGGTCTGGCGTTCACCGTTCGTGCGCTCCACCGTGATCATGTTCTGCTTCTGATCGACATGCTGGACGCGCCCCGTACTCTCCGGCCTTAATTCCCAGGATATGGCTGCCTTTGGTGTAGCGCACCACGTCGGCGACCAGTTGGGAAACGATCTAGTCCGAGTCCTACCGCAATCGAGCACAATCCCGCTCACCCATGCCGATATTGAGATCACAGACCCACGTTCGATACGTGGCCTTCCAGCAACGCCGCCCGGACTTGCACGGCGGCCTTCCATCGCGTCGATGGCTGTGAAGCTCAAGCGGAGCGAGCATTCCAGGTGAACACCCCTGCCGTTCGGACGCTGGCCTTGGTGCTGTGAGTTTGGCGCGGCACTGGTCCACTTCAGCACGGACTACGTGCGTGGAGGCGAGAAGGCCGAGCCGTACCTAGAAAGCGACCGGCCAGGTCCGCTGAACCGTCTATGGAGTTTCCACGCTGGCTGGAGAATACTTCCTTTCAACCGTCCTGGACAGATATTTTCTAGTACGGACCTGTGGGTTCTATGGAATCACTGGCAGCCGCTCCACAGAGGGCAACTTTGTGGAGAGCATGCTGCGCCGGGGCGGGCCGGAGAACGATTCGCGTTGTCGATGATCGGATCGTCGCGCCCACCTCGACGGCAGACTTAGCCCGGAAGATCGGCCAAGTAATCCAAACCGACGCTTACGGGCTTTATCACATCACGGATCAAGGGTGTGTTCCTGGTGGGACTTTGCGCGTACAGTCTTCGAGCTAGGCCGGATCGACGCCGATTCGGAGACCGATCACGTCCGAGGCACTCCATGCCCCGGCCCGTCGGTCGGGTATACTCCGTGCTGTCCGACGAACAGCTCGGACCTGTGCGATTGAGGGGAATGCGCCATTAGAGGCGGGCAAGTTTGGTCTCTTAGTTGGCGGAGCGAACACCTTGATGGACGCTGTTGTTAATAGGAGTGCAGATGCACATGGCGTCTCGCCTACGTCGGGAAAGTCGCGGACCAGGAGGTGCGGCGCCGTCAGAATTCTCCTGAAAATCAGTGCCGCTTGGCACCGTGTCAGCCTACCGCAACCAAGTCAGTCCCAAACCGCTTCAGAATTCTGTACAGAGCGGCATTCACTCTCTGTTTAGACCACCAAAGGGGGGCGGCAACCAAAAGCCCGGACCAGCCCTCTCGCCGAAGAGCGGACACCTCGCGGCGCGATGCTCTAGTCACCGGTCCCTGAAAGACCGGTGAAAACCGGGAGCCCACCTCCACCGGCGATCTGGAGTGCCGCCTGTCGGTTCCCCTTGGCCAATGGCGTGAAAGTTACGCTCAAGATGCAACTGGACTTGGCTGGGATACGCATTCCGCAATTGTTGGTCTGAGCAAAATCCTTAGAGCCGGCCCCCGAGAAACGGATACCAGTGACGGGCTGCGAAACCACGGCCACATTCGTCAGGGTTACGGTCTGCGGTGCGCTTGTCGTGCCCACCTTTTGATCTCCGAAACTCAGAGAGGCCGGTGAAAGTTGGAAGAACGTGGCAGTACCCGTCAGCACAATCGTCTGTGGGCTCCCAGCGGCGTTGTCCGTAACAGTGACCTGGGCGGAGAGGCTTCCCTTTGTCTCCGGCCGGAAGGCAACGCTGATGGTACAGCCCGCACCCGCGGCCAAGCTTGCCGGGCAGTTATTCGACTCAAGAAAGTCCGCAGAGTTGGTCCCGCCCAGGACGATGCCCGAGATGGTGAGGGCGGCGGTTCCAGTATTGGTGAGCTGCACCTGTCTTGTGTGGGCGACGGTGCCGACGAGCTGTTGCGGAAAGGCCACGCTCGTGGCTGACAAGCCCACCAGAGGTGCGTCTCCGAACCCGGAGAGCACAACGGACTGCGGACTACCCAGCGCACCATCTGTAACACTCAAAGCCGCGGACCTGTTCCCGTAAGCCGTTGGTGTGAAGGTAACGTTAATCGTGCAGCTAGCTCCGGCGGCCAGACTGCTGCCACACTCGTTGCTCTCGGCGAAGTCACCGGAATTGGTGCCGTTGATGCTGACCCCAGAAATGGCCATCGTTCCGATGCCATTGTTGGTCACGCTTACGGTCTGAACGACGCTGCTCTGACCTACGGCAACATGGCCAAAATTAAGTAGGGTTACGGACAAGCTAACGGTCGTCTGCAGCAACACTGAAACCCCCGAATTCGACACGTAGGCATTGCCGACAGCGAGGTCCAGCTTGCCGTCGTTATTGAAGTCGCCAGCGGCGAGTGAAACTGAGCTGAAGCCTGCGCCCACATACTGGTCGAAATAGGGTTGAAACGTGCCGTCACCATTCCCTAGGAGGATGGCAAACGTCCCCTGCTGATCGCTGCTCGTCACGACGTCGAGCTTCCCATCAGCGTTAAAGTCCCCGACAGCGATCGCGTAAGGGGCCGAATCCACCGCGTAACTCACCGGGTTCTGAAACGTGCCGTCGCCATTGCCCAGCAGGATCGAGATTTCGTTAGTACCGAATCCCATAACGGCCAGATCGAGGACGCCGTCGCCATTAAAGTCCGCTGGCACCGCATACTCCGGATAACTGAGGGCCGTGTATAAAGCCGGGTTACGAAACGTCCCGTCACCGTTGCCCAACTGAACGCCAACCACGTTGCTGCCAGCGAATCCGCAACCCACGGCAAGGTCTAGTTTGCCGTCGCGATTGAAATCGCCAGAGCTGACACCTACCGGAAACCCGCAGGAGGATATGGGGGCCGAAGGCTCGTAAAAGGTACCCTTCCCGTCGGTGGTCTGTAGAAAAAGGCCTTGACCGTTGCCCCCTCCGGTCAGGAAATCCATACCGCCATTACTCAGGAAGTCTGCTGCAACTACCGAGACGGGGAGTTCGTTCGCATCGACGATTGTCGAGGACGGAAATGTCCCGTCTCCCTTCCCCCAGAACACTGTGACACACCCGTTGCTGGTTCCCGGGCAGAAGTAGTTCGCAACGAGCAAGTCCTGGTTTCCATCGCCGTTGAAGTCAGTCACAGCTATGGACGCTGGGTCCGTTCCAGAATCTGGAAGGGACTGGTAAAGCTGAAAAGTTCCGTCTCCATTGCCAAGCAGGATATCGATCGTGTTTGAAGCCGTCGCGGCCACCGCTAGGTCAAGCTTGCCGTCGTTGTTGAAGTCGCCAACCGTAAGAGCATCGGGTCCGTAGTCCGTGGCGAAGGTTGCACCGCTAAAGAATGGGTGGGATGCCGGCTGCGCAATCTGAATGAACGCGAAGTTGGATGGATTGGACGCCCCTGGGCTTGTTACTGTCACCGTTGCGGTACCTGCCGTTGCAACATCAGACGCCGCTATGCTAGCCCTAAGCTGGAAGGTTGAAACAAAGGTCGTCGTGCGAGCGCTGCCGTTCCAGTTCACTACCGAGCCAGAGACGAATCCGGTACCGTTCACGGTCAGCGTAAAGCCCGCCGAGCCTGGCAGAATCGACGCTGGGACAAGAGGCTCGTTCACCCAAGGCACCGGGTTGGTTTGGCCGCGCGCGGTCGGAATAAAGGTCAGGCCCCATATGGACACAAACGCGAAGGTCTCGGCGGCGGTCCTGAGAGCACGCAGGCGGTTCATAAAATGTCCTCCTAGTTTTCGCCAGGGCTAATTCCTAGCCAAGAAAACCACCGTCGAAGTGGTGCTTATAGTTTGTGCGATGATTCCTATACCTTGGCCAGTCGTACACGTCGTGTTTACTGCATGACCGATGTCGGTGCCCTCCCCGGCATCGCTCGCAGTGCTCGATGAGCAGATAAGATCTCCCAGAGCGGTGCTACCTCTCGCGCCGTCCAGCGTCAACGTCGCTATCCCGGCGATCTGCACACCGATAGTGGCCCCCTGACTTGCTGAGATCGGGGCAATCCCCACGAAGTTCGCGATCGGTCCTGTGCCGCTACAACTAACAACTGTAAACGCCCCACTAAAGCAGACCAGCGTATTTGCTGTAACACCGGCTGTACCCACAGTGAAGTACTGCACCTCGGAGCTACCTGACCCAGCGAAAGTGAGGTTGTTCTGTGCGTCGGGCGGGGCGCCAATTGTCTGCGTGTTGGTTCCGCTGTCGCTCAGGTGCGTGGAGATATTGCTGTAAGCGGGACTGGTGATGACGGTGTGCGAGCAAAGACTAGTGCTTACGTTGATCCCGGTAACGAAGCTGGTAAACGATGTTTGGGCAATCTGGTTATCAAGGCAGATGCCTGAGACCGTCGCTTCGGCTAGCAGGCCTGTGCCGGTTGGGGCGGACCCGATGATGCCGCTCCCACCGCTCCCAGGGCCGTTCTGGGCCGTGTTCTCAGCATGGAAAAACACGTCGTCAGTGTTCTGATCGAATAGATGTATTCCGGTCGGGAAGTAATTGCATTGCGGGTAGTGAATGTAGTTGTGACCAGATGAGTTTCCAGCGTCGGGCTGAAAGTCGATGCAGGCACCGCCTCCCACTTGAGAGCCGACGAGGTTGCCTCCTTCAATCCAGTTGCTGGAGGATGTCCCACCTAGAAAGAGGACGGCAGTCTTAACGTCAAGCCCCGTCAGGTCTAGGAGATAGTTATACTGGTTAATTAAAGGCAGTTCCACCCCCGGTGGTGTCAAAGGTAACCCCTGCACCGTTGGCGAAGTCGATCAATGCTAGGTTGTCGAGGAAAGCGTGCGCAACGCCGTTAAAATGGATGGCCCCGAGTGCGTTTCCCACGCCGCTGATGTCCCGGAACGCGATATTGGCAATTCTGGGACCAGCGTTCAGCGCTGCCCCTCCCGCCGTGCCCACAACGAGCGGGTAGATCGCGTCCGGGGTATCAATCTCACTGGTTCCCGAAACCAAACCGACAGGCCCCGCGTTGAGGCTCTTCGAACTCGATGCGCCGGCCCCGAGCAGGAAGTTAAACGACTGCCCCGTCGGTATTGACAGGCCCGGGCTTTGGACCCAGTAGCTTCCTGGAGGGAAGAACACCTTGCAACCAACTCCACCTGTACAGCCCGCGGAGTTTAGGGCCGTCTGTATTTTTGAAGTGTCGTCATGACCAAATGCCCAGGTATTGCCCGCGGGAATCTTATTAGGCGAGGTGAAGCTGACCGTCACGCTGGTCGAGGAACCGAACACGGTGATCGTCCCGATGCTCACAGAAGGCACGGGGGGAGCTGCCGTCCCGCTCAGTGTAATGGCTGTACTGCTTCCAGTTGTCCACGTCACACCGCTCGCGCCGTTGCAACCCGTCATGCTTCCGCCTGCCACCCTCTGGCTGAAAGTGATCGTCTTCGTCGCGCTGCACCCCGCGCCAGAGCCGGACTGCAGCTCTTCATAGCCGCTGACCGAGCCATAGAAGCCCACCGTGCCACCACCACTATGGCTGTTTGCGGTACCTATTTGGGAATACTGAAACGTCGTCGTACTAGGGACTGAGGTTATGACGAAGGCTCCGTCGAAGCTTGTGTCTGTCACGCCGGTGATCAGCACGGTCTGCCCCTGGACGAAGTTGTGCGCGGAGCCAGTTGTGATCTGAACCGTGGTCCCGCTGATCCTGCAGGCACCGGCAGTGCCTGTCCCTCCGCTGCAAGTCCCGTCAGCAGCGATTGTGGCCGTTGCCGCACCCGACTCAACTGCGTACACGTTCCACGCCGTTCCCGAAGCGATCGTGGGAGTGGGAATCGTGAATTTGCAACTGCCGACGTTGGTCGTAAACACGCCCTCGAAACTTGGAGTGCCCTCGCCGGCCAGATTGAAAACGGTCAAGCGGTAATAAATTGTGACCCCAGCAGGAATCCCTCCCCCTGAGCCGCACGAAGGAACTGTAAGCGCGGGAGGGGCAGCCGGTGAGTTGTTGATGGCGATCGCCTTACCGACGTCCGTGCTGGCGAAAGTGCCGGTCGCTGTGACCGTCAGGGTCGAGCTGTTGTTCGGCATCGAAGCCGTGTTGCTGGGCGCGCCAGGGTTTACTTGTGTATCTCCGAGGGCGCCATACGCTGCTGCCTTTACGTCAAGCCACGGAGTTGGCCCGGTAATGAAAAGGTTCTGACTCGCGGTGCCGTCGATTGGGGAATTGCTGCCAATTGTCGTCCCCGTACCCGTCCATACTGGAACAGTGCCTACAGTGCCCGTCTGCGGAGGCGCGCAAAAAAGCGCCGGACTGCCAAGACAAGTGAGTGTTGGCAGCCCGAGCAGAAAGAACAACAGCAATCCCTGCCTTCTCATCATCATCACCCAACCTTATCCAGCTCCAGACTGGTTGTTTATCTTCTCACGAAAGCGTTCGTAAACCGCGACGAACAAGACGGCTCCCCATGTAAAGGGAGATTACCACCCCGCACGCCC
Source organism: Terriglobales bacterium (assembly GCA_036522035.1). Lineage (GTDB taxonomy): Bacteria > Acidobacteriota > Terriglobia > Terriglobales > Acidobacteriaceae > Angelobacter. Next base: position 175 of record DATDGP010000007.1, on the reverse strand, counting down.
TCCTTATTAAAGAGAATTACATAATATAGTGACATCTGGGTATCCACTTGACTCAGGTAACCCCTACCGGTTGTGGTTTCGCCTCGGTGTTTCGAACGATGGATGCGTAAGTGGCTGGTTCTACGGCCACCGCCTGCTGGACAAGCCGGAAGAATAGTTTGCCTCGGCTGCGCGA
>DATDGP010000006.1:0-16367 GCA_036522035.1 Terriglobales bacterium | reverse complement strand
CAGGCAGGCATGATTGACAGCGACAATTCCGGTCATGCACTTCAACCCGTTGGGGCCAAGGCGCTGCAAGCTGGAGGAGAACCCGTTCTGGGGAAAGGCGATTTGATAGCTGACCTCGGCTGAGTTAAGTGTGCGGATATTTGCGATAGCCCGGGCATCGTTCGCCGAAATCCGGGACCGCAAAAGGCCTGGGATCGCGATCGCCGCAATCACCAGTATGATGGCCACTACGATCAGTAGCTCGATAAGCGAGAAGCCACGCACTGTCCCTAATCTTGCCCTCACAGCTTCCCCCATCTATGCGCCGACCCGGCGCCAAAGCGATCCGACATTGATTTCTAGTCAGAGTGCATCTGGAGTACCACTCTCCAATTATGCGGAAAGAGCTTGAAAATAGATAAGCATTGTATAATCAATAACTTAAGATTAATAGACTGGGGTCAAATCGAGCTCCGGCTAGAGCCGACACTGCGGGAATGACAGATTATGGCATAGTCCCAAAACAAGCCAACTCGATGATCGATCTGGGGGAGAATAGGTCTAAAAAAAAAGAGACACGGCTTGCGCCGTGTCTCTCCTTTTTGGCTCATACCCTCCCCCAGGTACTTGCCGAAAACCGCTTGCGTGCTTACTGCCCGATCGGCACCCAAAGCCCTGTCGCGCAGGCCGAAGTCGAAGCCACAGGCGCCGCTGGAGGTGTGGCTCCCGCTACCGGCGGGTTTTGCGTACGGACCACCGCATCTGGGATCGAGCAAAGGTTCTTGTCGCCGCTCAGACCAAAGCTCACCGGCGTGGCGCTGACCATGTAATCCGGATTGGGGGTGGGTGGCAAGGCCACTAGAGCGCCGACCGAACCCATGATGAAGTAAGCGTAGCCCGACTTGTTGCACGGACCAGGGTCAGACGTGCAACCGAGCACGCCGTCGATAAGACAGGCGCTGATCGCTGTGACATTTAAGGCTACGGTGCAATCAACCTTGGCGGCTCCAGGTCCAAGATTCTCCAGGGAGTTTGAAAAGCCCGCCTGAGAGAAATTGGTGATGTAGGAAACTTCTGCAGTGTTGATGGTTCGAATACTGCTGGCGGCGGCCGAATTGTTGGCGCTAATTCGGGCGCGCAGCAAGCTGGGGATCGCGATGGCAGCGATAATCAGGATGATCGCCACGACGATCAGCAGCTCGATTAGTGAAAAGCCTTTCTGTTTACGCATTTGAGATATCTCCTCGGTGAACCTACTATGGCTTCGGCTCTACGCTGGTTCTACTTGCATGCTGCGAGCCAATTTGTTGGATTACAAGAAACCAGCCATCGGCTGGAGTCTTAACTCATTGATAATAAGGAATCAAATAGGTGGAGTTGCGGACCTAACGGCGATCGCCAGTCTCATTCCCAGCCCTTTCCACCTAGTCGATTATACGCTTCGTTTGACAAAAAATGTCATTCTGACTGACCCAGAATGACAATGGCCAAACGGGTCGCAGGTTCCTGGGCACTGGCTGCTGAGAAATCTGTCACGAGCCTAAACTGCACTAGGACAGACGTATTGGCCAACAGATCCGGCGGAAGCTTACGAATTACCAACCACATTCGCTCGAAGGCCGATGGAAATCTCAGAAAGGAATATCTTCGTCCGTGATCTCGGCGCCATGCCCTGATTCTTCACTGTGCGGCCGCTGGTCCATCGAAGATGCCGCGGACGCGCGAGCGCCCCGTCCCTCGCCGTCTCCTTCGCCTCGCCCGCTCAGCAAGACTAGGTCCTGGGCGACGATCTCGGTACGATATTTCTTTTCGCCGCTCTGCTTGTCTTCCCAACTCGAGGTCTGCAGGCGGCCTTCGATATAGATTTTTGAACCTTTTTTTACATACTCGCCGACGATTTCAGCCGTTCGTTGCCAGGCCACGATGTTGTGCCATTCGGTGCGGTCCTGCCATTCGCCGGCCTTGTCTTTGTAGCGTTCGTTGGTGGCCAAACTGAACTTGGCTACCGGGACACCGTTGGGGGTGAACTTGACCTCGGGATCTTTGCCCAGGTTCCCAATCAGGATCACTTTGTTGACGCTCTTTGCCATGGGCGACCAGCTTTCTCAGTTAGGTAGTTCCGCCAAATATACCAGCGAAGCGGGGTTTCGTAAAGCCTTCGCCGTGGATGGGGCCAGTCGTTTCCTGGGTGTCAAGCATGCGCACCGTAGATCTGATAAAGCATGAGGTAAACGAGGACTCCGGTCACGGAAACGTAGAGCCAGATGGGGTAGGTCCACCGCGCGATCCGGCGATGGCGGTCAAAGCGTCCGCGAAGCGCGGCGGTCAATGTAAGCAGGACCAGGGGGACCACGGTGGCCGCCAGTAGGGTGTGCGAGATGAGGAGAGCGAAATACACCACTCGAATCCAGCCTTGTCCGGGAAAATGCACGGAACCCACGTGCGCGTGATAGTAAAGATAGGAAGCTAAGAACAAGGTTGAAGTGGTGACTGCGGCGATCATGCAAGCGCGATGGCGACGTACCTGCTTGCGGCGAATCAGGACCCGTCCGGTGGCGATCAGCACGGCGCTGGCGCCGTTCAGAGTAGCGTTGAGCGCGGGGAAGATGCTGAGATCGGTCATGTCCGCGATCAGGCTGCCGGCAGCGTGCTTCGGCGCTCTGCAATGAGGAGCCCGGAGAAGAATGCCACGGCTGCGAATCCGGATAACACCGCAATCGAGGACCAGACCGGTAACAGGGTCACTGGTCCTTGAGGAAAGATGGTTTGGAGAAGCGCGTCCATTCCGTAGGTGAGTGGGTTGATGCGCATGATGAGCTTTAACCAGCCCCTAGCTCCGCTTACCGGGAACAGAGCACCGGAGAGCAGCCACAGCGGAATCAGAAACAAGTTGATGATCGCGTGAAATGCCTGGGCCGAGTCCATTCTCCAGGCAATCGCAAATCCCAGAGCAGTCAGCGCAAAGGCGGTGAGGAACGTGATCAGCACAACCATCAGGAACTGCTCCAGCCCCAGGCGAATGCCGATTAGGGGGGCCAAGATCAGGAACAGCAACCCTTGAATGGCCGACAGGGTTGTTCCTCCCAGCACCTTACCGAGCACAATGCCCCAGCGGTGAACAGGCGCCACCATCACCGACAGGAGAAAGCCCTCATTTCGGTCTTCAATCACCGACATCATGGTGAAGATCGAAGTGAACAGCACGATCATGACCAGAGCGCCGGGGAAAAAATAGTGGAGGAAATTGCCCGTGCCTGTGGTGCCCGATTGCACCGAACTCCCGAAGCCTGCGCCGATCACGACCCAGAAAAGCAGAGGCGAGGCAATCACGCCAACCACGCGCGCCGGCTGACGATAGAAGCGAACGACCTCGCGCCACCACAGGGTAAACGCCGGCAGGAAGGGATTGACCCTGGGGATGGCAACGGAAGCTGGCGTGACGGCGGTCTGAGCCATTTACTTGGCCTCCTCCGCCGGCTTCTCGGCCCAAAAGCGATGGCCGGTCCGGTCGATGAAGACGTCTTCCAGTGTCGGCTTGCTGACGGAGACGGACTGTATCTGAATTCTGTCGCGAACAGATTCCACGATGGTACTCGCCAGTTGGTGGCCGTCACTTGATTTCAATCGGACCTTATCACCGATGATGCTGGCGGGGACACCGAATCCGTGTTTGATGAGGGAGGCCAGCGCTTCAGGCTGATCTGATTCAAACACGACGACATCGCCACCGATCTCGGCTCGTAACCCGGCCGGCGTGCCTAGAGCCACAATCCGTCCCTCATGCAGGATGGCTAGCCGGTCACAGCGTTCGGCTTCGTCCATCAAGTGAGTAGTAACCAGGATTGAGACTCGCTCCTCGGTGCTGAGCTGTTGCAAGTACTGCCATACGTCGTGCCGAGCTCCGGGGTCCAGGCCGGTGGTAGGTTCATCGAGCAGCAGCACCCCGGGGTTGTGCATCAACCCCTTGGCCAGCTCCACGCGTCGCTGCATGCCTCCCGAAAAAGTCTCCACGCGGTCCTTCGCCCTCTCGGCGAGGCCAACGCGATCGAGCATCTCACGGACCCGGGATTGTAACGGAGCGCCGTGCAGCCCGTAGAGGTGTCCTTGGTGCCACAAGTTTTCTACCGCGGTCAGTTTGAGGTCAAGGCTCCGCGCCTGGAAAACGACTCCGATGCGGCGGCGCACTTCGACCGGCTGCCGAGCGGCGTCAAATCCGGCAACCACGGCCCGCCCACCGGTAGGCATCATGAGTGTAGAGAGAATCCGAAACAGCGTGGTCTTTCCGCTGCCGTTGGGGCCCAGCAGGGCGAAGATCTCGCCCCCGGCGACGTCAAATGAAATCCCGTTCAATGCGGAACGCTTTCCGTAATTGTGGCGTAGGTCTTCAACGTGAATCGCCGCTGAGCCGCCGCCGGGTACGGTAGAAACCGGATCTTGCAGCAGAGTCGCCATTAGCGCCCCACCACGTCGAGCATCATGAGCGCGAAGAGCAGCGGCAGGTAAATCACCGAAGCTTGCAACAGCCTACGTGCCAACTGCCGCGACTCAGGCGCGGTTGTCGGCAAGTGCGTGCGCGCGAGCCGCAATACAAACCACACGAATCCCAGACCCAGAATCAGCGCGCCGAAGAGATAGATTCGTCCTGACATATGGAACAGCACGGGCATCAGGCTGACGGGAATGAGCGTGCACGAATACGTCAGCATCTGCCGGATCACGCTGTGCCCGGCCTTGTCGACCACGGGAAGCATCTTGATGCCGGCGGCTTCGTAGTCGTCACAATACATCCAGGCAATGGCCTGGAAGTGCGGAAACTGCCAGAAGAAAACGATCAGGAATAGGAAGAACGCTTCTGGCTCCAACCGGCCTCGAATTGCAGTCCAGCCAAGTAGCGGAGGCATAGCGCCTGGAAAAGCGCCCACCAAGGTCGAGATGGGAGACCGCGTCTTTAGAGGTGTGTAGAGAGCAAGATAGGCTGCCGCGGTCGAAAACGCGAGCACGCCCGTCAAGACGTTAGTGGTCAAGGCCAAGGCAAACGGTCCAAGGATTACCGCTAGCAGTCCCGCGGCAAGACCTGCACCCAGGCTCATCCTCCCTGACGGCAAAGGACGATTCCGGGTACGCCGCATGCGTGCGTCTAAACCGCGTTCCAGGACTTCATTCAGCGCCGCTGCGCCCGCTGAAGTCAGGCCAATACCCCACAACGCGTTGAGCAGCGTCCAGGAGAGCGAAGATACTCCGCTACGGGCGGCGCCCATGTAATATCCGGCCCAGGCGGTCATCACGATCAGAGAAGTTACTCGGACTTTGAACAGCTGGGCGTAGTCCCCGAACACCGACTGCTTCTTGATTAGTTCGGGAGTAATGGCGTTCCGCGGTGGTTCATCGATTCTCTGCGCGGTGGTGCTCATGCCGTGACCACCTCGCGCCGCCGGTCGAAGGGCAGGACGCTAGCTGGTTTGCCGGTATGACGGTAGGTCTGAATTGTAAAAACCACGGCCAGCGCCAGGATCAGGGCGCCCACTGCAAGGTGGGCCACGGTGATCGCGACCAGTCCGAGTGTTGGCTGGAGTTCATCCACGCCCTCGACAACCCTAACGATATAAGCGGCTACTCCGAGCGAGAGCTGCACCATCAAAAGCACCAGCAGCCCCACCGCCGGACGGCGCAAGTTCTGGATGTGCGATGAACGGGTAAGCACTCGAATGCTGAGAAACAAGATCAGCCCGGCAACCAGCAGCGCGTTCAGAATGTGTGGATAAAGAAAAGCGTGAACGATCTTCGGCACCGGCCACCGATTCGATCCCGGCGGTCCCCATTTTGTCCAGACATGGCGAAACGCTGCGCCCAGGATGAGTTGAAGATAGAGAAAGCCGATCAACATCCAGGAGTGGCGTATCAGCAGGCGGCTTTCCTTAGGTTGAATCTTATCCTCCGGCTCTTCCATCCAGCTGCGGCTGGTAAAGACCGCAATGGCGGCTAGAACGCAGAACATGGTTTGCCCCACCGTTGCGTGAGCGGTCGAGATTGCGGGAGGTAAGAAGTTCAGCACGGTGAGTCCGCCCAGGACTCCCTGGAAGATCACTCCTAGCACCGCTGCCAGGGTCAGTCCACGCATCCAGCGCCGCTGATCCGCCACCCAGGTCCAAACCGCGACGAGAATCGTCAGCAGGCCCACGGCTTCGGCGACCACGCGGTGTCCGTGTTCAAACTTCACTCCGCCGATCATGCGCGGCATTTTATAAAGCGAGCCAAAGCTGGTGGGCCAATCGGGCACGGCCAGCCCGGCGTTGTTGCTGGTGACCAATCCTCCGGCGACGAGCAACAAAAAGGCCAAAACAGCTACAAAGACCGTGAAGCGATGGCGGGCAGCGTGGTATTCGGAAAAACTCAAAACGGGTCCTCGAAACCTTCCATTCTAGCATTCAGCCTGACCATCGGCCGAGGCGGCGACCCATGTGCAGTAAGAGACTATGGCTCTGATGAGAAGACAGAGCTGCGATCAAAGTGCGGCGACCAACTCCCTGCCGGCTGCGAGTTCACCAAACGCCGCTCGTCACTGATTCTTGGAATCTCAGATGGTGCAGACCTTGGGGTCGTGCTTCAGGTCGAATAGAACCCTAGGGCGTAAACCTAAAGGGCGGCAGGCAAACGACCGAAATAGGCATTGGCCCTGAGTTCCTCGGGACTTGGGGCCTATGGTTGCGCCGCGAATGAAAAATCTGCTTGGGCCGCTTCCTTCGGGCTCACCTTGACCCTCAGCGTTTGCTCACCGAACTTTTCGTGGATGGTCGCTAGCGTGTACTCACCGGGCGGCAGGTTAACGATTCGAAAGCTCCCGTCGGCAGAGCTGACTGTGAAATAAGGATGGGACATCACATTGATGTATGCCTTCATCCACGGATGCTGATTGCATTGGATTGGAATCATCATCTCCGAGTGAGGAAAGGTCTTCAAGACCGGGGGATCCGTAGGCATCTGGGACTGATTCCACTCCGGGTTAGTTCGGGGCAGGTCATGAACGTTGTGGTCGGCGGTATCCGTGTTGAGGATCTTAAGTTGTTGCCCGGCCATCACCCCCATCACGTGGGGAATATAGCGACAGCCTTTCTGGTCCAATACCACCGGCTCCGCTGGTACAGCGAAGCGTCCTTGGGGTAGGCCATCTTTTATGTAGATGAAGACGTTGGCTAGTTTCCCGTTGCTGACTACGGCTGCTTCGCCCGACTGTGGCTGTAGGGGACAACCCGGATCCTGGGTCATGTCGATCGATGCCACTTTGGGCGGTGTGCCTTTGAAAGTGATCACTCCGCTGATGCTCCCAACCGTAGCCGGGTCGACGACGATGAGCGGTTGGGCGGCTGCGGACGACGGGGAAGATGACTGCTGCGCCGGCTGCGATCTGCAACCCAGCAGTGTTAAGAGCAGCACAACTGACAAAGCAAAGTTCTTCATGAACTTTCAAGTGTAACGCATTGGCATCATTAGCTTGGGTGCGCACTACTTCTCAACACTGGCGCGCTGCCCGACGGCCGCCACGAAATCCATGTTGGCGATTACCGCATCGGTGAATTCGCTGCTGTGCGCAGTTCCGCCTACGTCGCGGGTGAGTTGCTTCTTCTCTTTGTAGGTCTTCTCGAGCGCTGCATGGATCGCGTCCGCGGCATCGGTCTCGCCCAATTGGCGCAGCATGAGGACCGCCGATTGCACCACTGCAGTCGGGTTCGCCAGATCCTTGCCGGCAATGTCTGGGGCCGAGCCGTGAACAGCTTCGAAGATGGCACAATCCTTACCAATGTTGGCGCCCGGGACCAATCCCAGCCCACCTACGAACGCCGCGCAGAGGTCCGAGACAATATCGCCGTAAAGGTTCTCCATCACCAGCACGTCGTACTGATAAGGATTCATGACCAATTGCATGCAGGTGTTATCGATGATGTGTTCGCCGTAGGTGATTTCCGGGTAGTCCCTGGACACATTACGGCAGCACCGCAGGAACAAGCCGTCACTGAGCTTCATGATGTTGGCTTTGTGAATGGCGTGAACGCGCTTGCGCTTTTCGCGGCGGGCAAAATCAAATGCGAAGCGCGCAATCCGGGTGCACGCCTTCTCGGTCATAATCTTCAGCGATTCCACCACGCCGGGCACAACCTCGTGTTCGATCCCGGAGTACAAGCCCTCAGTATTCTCCCGCACGATGGCCAGGTCCACGCCAGGGTAGCGGGTGGGCAGCGACGGCAGGTTGCGGATCGGCCGGAAGTTGGCGTAAAGCTCGAATCTCTTGCGCAACGCTACATTGATGCTGGAGAAGCCGCCCCCGATCGGCGTGGTCACCGGGCCTTTCAATCCCACTCCGGTGCTTTCGATAGATTCGATTAATTCTTTGGGAATGTACTCGTGATACTTCTCGTAGGCTTCCGAGCCGGCGGGGAAGGTCTCCCACTGGATCTTGACACCGGAGGCGTCCACAATGCGAACTGCCGCACGCGTGACTTCCGGCCCAATGCCGTCACCGGGAATCAAGGTAACCCTGTATGCCATAAACTCCGTTTATTTTGCGCTGGTCTTTGCCCTGACGGGCTTGGCTTTCTCTTCCTTGCTGATCAGCCGTTCCAGCTCGGAATGGAATTCGCTCACATCCTGGAAATCGCGATACACGGAAGCAAATCGTATGTACGCCACTTTGTCGATGAGTTTCAGGTTGTCCATAATGCGCTCACCGATTTCATCGGTAGTGCGCTCACGGTCGGGTGAATCCACCACAAACTGCTCAACCTGATTTACGATCTGTTCCATCTGGCTCATGGAAATCGGGCGTTTCTCGCAGGCTCTTAACAACCCGGCCAGGACCTTCTGACGCTCGAATTTTTCCCGGCGGCCGTCCTTCTTGACCACCATGTAGGGAATCTCGTCGATGCGCTCGTAGGTGGTAAAGCGCTTTTCGCACTTCAGGCACTCGCGGCGTCGGCGAATCGACGCGCCTTCCTTACTCTCACGCGAGTCCACTACTTTGTCGTTTTCATACCCGCAAAAAGGACACTTCATCAGTGAGCGATCATCAACCTAAATCTGATTGTATCAAAGGGAAAACCGCTGAGATGACAGGGCCGATTTCGACGTCACACGGTAACCCTCTCGAGTTATCAACGCGCTCCAAGCCCAGCCGATCAAAGAGACGGCCATCAATTAAGATCAGCACGGTCAGCGAAAAAGGCAGGCAGTCGAGCCGCCGAAAACATTGGCGAGGCCGTTTATTTGACCAAGGATTGACCTACTCATCAAAGGCAATCCTATCCTTCCTCGAGCGCCTTTTCTTCTTCCTGTATGCTCTCTTCCTCAACCTTCATCAGGGAGACGCGCTCAAAGTGCGCGTAGATCAGGCCTGCCGGGATCACTGACATGAAAGTAACAAGCCAGAGCATGATTCCCGCGCTGGTAGACAGTTCCGGCGAAAAGCCGAACACGCCGCGCAAGGTTCCGATGGTTGCCAATTGTGAGCCTCCGCCGACCACCGGCAACTGCAGTACGCCACCGACAACGCTGGCAGCAGTTATCAGAAAAACTTCCGAGAGCCTCAGGCCGGCTAAACGATGGTAAGCGTGGGTTACCGAGAGGTAGGCGAATCCGATGATCAACCATATGACCAGGGAGAGACCGGCGAGTTGAAGAAAGGATCCGAAATCCTTGACCGTGTTCAAACCTTCACCGAACGCATGTACCCGATGATAGGCGGCCTCGCCCAGTTTGCTGGAAATCGTGCCAAAAAGGCGGCGAAACAGGCTTGATGCCGCGCCCGGATTTACGCGGATCCAGAATGCCACCGATGCGGCTACGGCTACGGCTATCAGAAGCACGAATCCGGAGATCTCGAAGAGCGCGAAGGAAGAAAGACGAAACTGGCCCAGGGACCGGGTAGGCCCTTGGGCGAATCCGGGAAGCTGCTGCAAGGTCCTAGCCGACCACAGGATATTCACGGCCATAATGAGCGCGAAGGCCCCCATGTCAAAGATGCGCTCTACGATCCAGACTCCGAGCTGCGAGGCCATGCTCAAGTCTTCCTTGCGGGCGATTAGGTAAGGCCGAATGAACTCTCCAGGGCGTCCCAGCAACGCCAGGCCGGTGAAGCCAATCATAGTCGGTCCGAGTAGGCGTGAGGCTGTGGTTTCCTTGACCGGACGCAGAAGAATCTTCCAGCGTTGCGCGCGGAGAAAGTAGTCAACATAAATCAGAACCGCGCCGCCCAGCAGGTACCATTTGTTGGTGTTCTGAGTTGCCGCCCAGAAGCGGTGCCAGTCGAATTTTTCCCAGCTCCGCACCTGCAGATAGACCAAGCCAGCCAGTATCGCCAACACCACTGCGGTAATGAGAATCTGCTTTTTCTTCATGGAAACCGAGCCAAGCTCGGAAGAAAACGAACGGGAGCGATCACGCGGCGCTTCCCCGGAAACGCTTTACGTTCTTTTATATCAGCTTTAATGATTTACGCGGGTTTCTGAGATTTGTTCGCTGCGGCTTGGCGGGGCTCGGTCGCTGGCGCAGGCTTCTTTTTCGTGTCCTTAGCGCTCTTCCCACTCTTGGCCGCCCGCTGGGCTTTCATCTCTGCGCGTTTCCTGGCGTTGTAATCGCGGACTACGCGCGCCACATAAGCCCGTGTCTCCATGTAAGGAGGCAGCCCGTGGTACTGCTCCACCCGATTCGGTCCGGCGTTGTACGCCGCAAGAGCTTTGATGGGATCGTTGTTATAAAGGCTCAGCAACTGACTGAGGTAAGCGGTGCCGCCTTCGATGTTGGCGCGGGGATCGAAAGGGTCTGAAACGCCCAGCTGGGATGCCGTGCCGGGCATGAGTTGCATCAGCCCGAGCGCCCCTTTCGGCGAGACCGCCCGGCTCTGGAAATTGCTCTCCGCCTTGATGACGCTGTTCACAAAATCTGGATCAAGCTGATATCGATTGCTGGCTTCGCGCACCACCTGGTCCAGATTCACCGCGGTGATCGACGTGTTTCGCCTGGCGGGCGACGCTGTCGGGTTCCTGGTGGCGGTCGTCTCGGGAGGCTGAGCCGCGTCGGGGGAAGCTGCAGGGGCTTCGGGCGTGTCATCCGGCTCGAAAGACGCGATCTCTGACGTAGGCACGTCCAAAAAGCCGGTCTTGGTAAAGAGCCGGGTGGTGTTCCCAGTCTGCTCCCTGCGCTCGCAGTGAATGGTGAAGCCGTTGCGCAACACCGCAACCTCCGCGCTCAGCGCCGAGAGCTGGGCTGAAAGCAGCACCACCCCTATCGCGATCGGCTTGGCCAAATTCATCGTCAAGTAGCTTATTCTCTCCGAACCGCCTCGCGAAAGCCAGTCCCCAGAAGTTGCTCGACGGCCACCGCCACTCCGTGGTCCTGGTTGCTCGCCGTTACCCACCAGCCGTTCTGTTTCAAATGCTGAGATGCATTGCCCATAACGACCGGAAGCCCAGCAAATTCAAGCATTTCCAAGTCATTATAGTTGTCGCCGATGGCCATGATGTGCTCTCGAGCAATGCCCTTCTGCTCGGCCCAGCGACGTAAAGCGTGACCTTTAGAACAGTTCGAAGTCAGGACATCCAGAATGCACAAATCGCGATGATCGTATTGCGTCTTGAGGATCGTGATCTCATCGAGAAAATCGGCCTGTGCCAGCCGTCGCTCGGCAACCTCCATCACCGCCACGCGACCGCAATACATGGCTTGGAGCGGGTCTTCGTTCTGAATCGCCTCTTCCAGCGGAGCCACAACCTTAATGTAAGGTCGATTGACCTCGAGCCAGCGTGAAACAGTCTGGCTCAGCTCGTCCACACTCTCGAGAACCAACGAATCGTTGCCCGGTCCGCTGGGACGATCAAAAGTGAGCACAGCGTGAGCGCGGTATTCATACATGTGACGGATCAGTTTGCGCGCGGTCGAAGCGGCCAGGCGTCCTGAGAAAAGAGTCTCTCCGTTTGCATCGCGAACCAACGCTCCGTTCGAGCTCACGAGCAGCACGGGAAACCCAAGATCGCGGGCTATGGGCAACGCATAGTCGTGACGTCGGCCCGTAGCGAGGATGACTTGGATTCCGGCGTCGTGCGCCGCCCGCAAAGCGGCCACATTGCGCGCTGAGACGTGGAACTGAGGATCGGTGAGCGTGCCGTCGATATCGACGGCCAAAACGCGGATCGGTGAAGTCGCCATACACGATTGTAATTCCTCGCGCGTGGTCCCCGCGAAGCAGCGGGTCACGGTGTCAAGACTAACCCACCCCTGGCTGAGTCCACATTTTCCGCGTACGGCAAACACGGAAGTGTAGCTTGGCCGCGGAGAGTCCGACCGGTGCGAATGAGAACGACTTAATAACGAGAAGTTGTTCAGGGAATGGACTTGGCGGCGGCAAGCAGCTCTTGGGCCTTGGCGCGCACGCGAACGTCTTCAGTGAAGTTCGTCCAACGCACCGTGCCCGAACCATCGACCAGGAACTCGGCCGGTCGCGAGATGTCGTGGCCGCCGGGCCCGCCGCCGACGTGCAGCAGATCATAACCGCGAATCACTTCTGCATTGGGATCGGACAAGAACGGGAAGGTATAGCCGGCCTTGCCGCAAAGGTTTTTGGAGGTCTCGGGACTGTCGACGCTGATGGCGACGGGACGGATGCCGGCGTCGTGGAATTCGGCAAGATCTTTTTGGATGCCTCGTAACTCGAGGTTACAGAACGGTCACCAGTAGCCGCGATAGAAGACCAGCAGCACAGCCTTGGGAGCTTTGTTCGAAGCGGTGTCGAGGGGCGATGAAAGCAGTTGCGCCAGGGTTACGGTCTGTCCGCCGGTATCGGTCAGCGTGAAATCGGGAGCCTTCTGGCCGACTTGCGGCGCATGTGACGAACCCGGTAAATCCCGCGCATGGAAGAGCCCGAAGCCGGAAAGAGCAACAAGAAGCGTGGATACGACGGTCAGGATCCATCCGCCAACTTTGCCGCGAAAGATCTGAGGCTCGCTGATGGCGCGCTTGAGGCCGATCGAGCAAAAAATCAATCCGATCACCGGCAGCGTCAAGCTGATCCAGGGAAGGATGACCTCTGGAATGCCGCTGGCGTAGAGCGCGGGAACGTTGCTGCCAATCGTGAGCAGCAGGAAGGCAAAGCCGATCCAGAGGGCCGTATTCTTTCGCCGTGGTGCCATAGCCGGCATAGGCTGGTTCATTGCGCGCTTCTCCAGAACTCGAGATTCTAGCACATCGGATTGCTTTCGCTTAGACTGGTCCTTGGTTGCGACACCGCCGATGTTGCTGCGCCGAAAGCCGGCGCGCTGCATCCAATAGCCATTGCCATGAGCGAACCGACCCGTCCAGTACTGCCCAAGGCCTCCGGCCCCGACGAAATGTTCCCCACACTTACGCCGACCCAGATCGCCCGCATCGCCGCCCGTGGCCACAAGCGTTCCATTCAGCAGGGCGAGCTCCTCGTAGAGCAGGCGACTACCCACCTGCCTTTTTTCGTGGTGCTCAGCGGCGAAATAGAAGCTGTGCGCCCGACCGGCAAGGAAGAAACGTTCGTCACTGCGGTCGGCCCGGGCCAGTTCACCGGTGAAGTCACGCTCCTCACCGGGCGCCGCGCGCTGGTCCGTGTGCGCGTGAGCAAGTCGGGCGAGGCCGTCGAACTCAGCCGGGATCAGCTCCTATCTTTGGTGGCAGGCGACAGCGAGCTCAGCGAGATCATCATGCGGGCCTTCATCCTGCGCAGGTTGTTTCTGGTCGCGGCGGGCCTGGGTGACGCGGTGCTGGTTGGCTCGAGATATTCGGCCGGAACTCTGCGCATCAAGGAGTTCCTGATCCGCAACAGCCATCCTTACTCTTATATCGATTTGGATCGTGACGCAGACGTTGAGAACCTGCTGGAACATTTTAAGATCGGCCCCAAAGACATTCCGGTAGTGATCTGCCGGGGAACAGTGGTGCTGCGCAATCCGTCGAATCGAGAGGTCGCCGACTGCCTTGGTTTCAACGATGCCATTGACCAGACTCACGTTCGCGACCTGGTGGTGGTCGGCGCCGGCCCTGCGGGTTTGGCGGCGGCGGTGTATGGCGCATCGGAGGGACTGGACGTTCTGGTGCTCGAAACCGAATCGCCCGGAGGCCAGGCAGGCACTAGCTCGAAGATTGAAAACTACATCGGCTTTCCGACTGGCATTACCGGCCAGGAGCTTGCTGGCCGTGCGTATACACAGGCGGAGAAATTTGGCGCCGAGGTGATCATCGCCAGGCCGGCTCAGGGTCTCGCCTGCACGAATCGCCCGTATGCGATTCAAGTTGACGAGAACACCAAAATACCGGCGCGCGCAGTGGTGATCGCCAGCGGTGTCGAGTATCGTAAGCTGCCTCTCGAAAACCTCGCTCGGTTTGAAGGCGCGGGAGTCTATTACGCGGCCACTTACATCGAGGCCCAGCTCTGCGGCGACTCGGAAGTGGTCATTGTAGGCGGAGGAAACTCCGCCGGCCAAGCGGCTGTCTTTCTGGCTCAGACGGCCAAGCACGTGCACATCGTGATTCGCGCGGCCTGCCTGGCGAAGACCATGTCGCGTTACTTGATTCGACGTATCGAGGAAACTCCAAACATCACGGTTCATCCCTACAAGGAAATCGTCGCGCTGCAAGGTGGCGATCGTCTGGAGTGTGCCAGCTGGCGGAATAATCAGACGGGAGAAACCGTAACCCATCCCGCCAGTCATCTCTTCCTGATGACCGGCGCCGTCCCCAACACAGGCTGGCTGAACGGATGCATGGCGCTCGATGAAAAAGGATTCATCAAGACCGGCACTGAGTTGTCGCAGGAAGACCTGAACGCGGCGCGATGGCCTCTGAGTCGTCCGCCTCATCCTTTTGAAACCAGCTTGCCCGGGGTCTTTGCCGTGGGCGATGTCCGCTGCAACAGCGTGAAGCGTGTGGCTTCCGCCGTGGGCGAAGGCTCCATCTCTGTCTCCTTCGTGCATCAGGTCCTCCGCGAGTAGCTTCGGCTAGCCGGCGACGATCAACGATCAGCCAGGATCGTCCAGTACAATGGGCGTTCAAAAAATCTCTTCATTCTATTGGTTGTCATCTGCCGCAGGAGGTAACTGGTTGATGAAGCTGTTCATTGCGTTCGTTGTTGTTTTGTCCGCGGGGACTCTTTGCGCACAAGCCGTCGCGCACGCCAAAGGCGTGGTTCACACCGAACAGGTTGACCTCGGTTATGAGACCTTCGGCACACCGGGAACGGCGCTTCCGGTGATCGCCGTCAACGGTGGTCCCGGGCTTTCTCACGTGTACATGGTCCAAAACGATGTCTGGCAGCGGATTGCGAGGAAGAGACTGGTTGTCTTCTATGACCAGCGTGGCACCGGGGCCTCGAAGCGGCTTCAGGCCGGCGCCTCACAGTCGATGGAGGCCCAGGTCGCCGATCTGGACGCCGTGCGCAAGGCCCTGGGGCTCGACAAAGTTGCCCTGGTCGGCGATTCCTACGGTGGTCTGCTGGTAATGGCTTACGCCGCTTCGCACCCCGAGCATGTTGCCAGGTTAGTGCTCTCGGATTCGCCCGGGCCATCCTGGAAGAGCATTGTACATCTCCTGCCCCAAGTCTTTCCCGACGTTGAGGAGCAGAATTCGCAGGAACAGCAGAAGCTCGGTCCGGCTACGGATGCGGCCGCCCAGGCCGGTCTGCGCAACCACTTCCGCATGATCTTCTACTCTCCGGAGAAACGCGATGCTTACCTGAACGGCGTGGTCGACTTGGGGTTCGAGCCTGCCGTCGCCACTGCGGTCTCGAAGGCAACGGCCGACCTGGACCTCGCCTCCAAGCTTGCCGGTTTCCAGTTTCCGGTGCTCGTCATCAACGGCCGCTACGATATGAATGTTGCCCCGCTCAGCGCGTGGGAGCTCGCCCATGCGATCCCTGGAGCGAAGGTTGTCTTCTTCGAAGAGAGCGGTCATTTTCCTTCCTATGAAGAGCCGGATCGCTACATCGCGGTGCTCGAAGACTTCTTAGCCAAATGAATTGTTATGTGATCAGCCACATACTAGTTCTTCTGTGGCGTTCGCCTTTATATGGCGCTGGGATTGCGGGGCAGCCAAGAAAGCCACGGAACCGAATCCGATGCCACATACTCCCGTTACTGGGGCTTCGGCTGACAGAAGTTCTGTGTGGCCGAATCGGCAGACCTTTCCAATTGGGTTCTCTCCAGTTAGCAACTTGATCCTCCGACTCACCCCACGCGCCCCTGATCCAGCCCCGGCGCTCAAGACGATTGACGGCGGTGTAGAAGGAACCCTGCAGGATTTCGAGGCGTGTGCCGGAAATCTGCTGGATGCAGCAGCAGGATGCCGTGGCCATGCAACGGGCTGAGCGAGACCGCCTTGAGGCATTT
>DATDGP010000005.1:0-2420 GCA_036522035.1 Terriglobales bacterium | reverse complement strand
GTCAGCAAACAGCTAGGTCAAACTTCCCCTCTGCTCGCCAGAAATCAGACTGGAGAGACTACCGCGGATATGGAGGCAGCTTTGGTAAGCGGCGCCGCTGCAGCCTCTGTCGCCGCCTTTCAGAGCTTCCAGTCCTCCACTGTCAACACTAAGCTCGACCTGCGTGCCAATCTGACACTGGCCGCCTTCAATATATAGGGGCGCTATCTCAGTAACATTCCGGGACGTAAAAATATCGTCTGGTTCTCGGGCTCGTTTCCTCTCGACTTCCTCCCGAATAACGCAATCCAAAGCAACGGCGCCGATTCCTTCGCCGGCAGCAATACCGAGTCGCAGTTTCGGCAGACCGTCAGTCTGCTCGCGCGTAGCCAGGTGGCCGTCTACCCGGTAGATTGCCGAGGCGTCATAGCCCCGCCCACCACCCAGGCTCAATACATAGGAAACATCCCAAACGACGGCAACCCCGCCAACTTCAACAGCGACAAGGCCTCCTTCGAGCACAATCTAGCCACTGAGCACTCCACCATGGAACGCCTCGCAAGCAGCACCGGAGGCCGCGCCTTCATCAACACGAACGACCTTACCAAGGCAACAGCCGACGCCATCGAAATCGGCTCCAACTACTACACCATCTCCTACACCCCTTCCAACGCCGATTGGAAAGGTGACTTCCGCAAGATCGAAGTCAAGCTCGCCAAACAGGGATATACCCTCGCCTATCGGCGCGGCTACTACGCCGACGATCCCAACTCACCTCAAAATCAAATCACCGCAACCAATCTGGCGCCGGGCAAAGGAGCAGCCAAAGGACCTCCCATGGAGGACAACGGCCGTCTCGTCAGGGCTGCCATGGTTCACGGCGCTCCCGGCGCAACCGAGATCCTCTACAAGGTCCGCGTCCTCCCCACACGCGATCCCGAAGATCTCGTCGCCGAAGGCAACGTCTTGAGCCCGCTTGGTCTAAAGAAAGCCTCTGGACGATTCCGTCGCTACGTCGTCGACTTCGATGCTGATGCCAAGGACATGCTCTTCACGCCCAAGCCCGACGGCGGCTTTGACTGCAAGGTCGAATTCGTCATCCAGGTCTATCAACAAAACGATGGACAGCTCGTGAACACAGCCTCTAAAACCCTAGCGGCCACTCTGTCCCTTGCACAGCGTAACAAGCTGATCCGCAGTGGCTTCCCCTTCCACGAGGAGATCAGCGTTCCTGTCAATGGCGACTACAGCCTGCGGATCGGCGTTCACGACTTCAACAGCGACCACATCGGCGCAGTCGAAGTTCCAGTTGCGTCGGTCAAAGATCTACCGGCTGTTCCGTCAACACCGGCCTCGGCCAAGGTTGTTCCCTCTTCCGGTGCGGCGAAATAATCCTCGGACAAGCAACGGAACAGAACAGTGTTGCACAGAGAAGAAAAAGTAAGACAGCATGTGATAAATGTGTTGGACTAGACTCGTTCCCTGGAGACACGATGCTGCGCTCGTTCAAGGTCTTTCTCTGCCCTGCCTTCGCCACGCTTACCTTCGCTGCACTGGCCGCCGCACAGACACAGCAACCCGCACAAAGCGCCCCCGCCCCCGCACAACCACCCAAGTCCGGCGTTACCCTCCATGCCAGCACTCAGCTTGTTGTGGTCGACGTCGTCGTCACCGACAAGAACCGGAAGCCCGTCCACGGCCTCAAACCAGCTGACTTCACGTTGACGGAAGACAATGCCCCGCAGGTGCTGAATCACTTCGAAGAGCACACGGCTCTCACGGCCGCCGACGCCACGAAATTTCCGGCTATGCCGAAGCTTCCGCCGGGCATCTTCACGAACTATACTCCCGAGCCGGTGAATGGAGCGGTTGATGTTCTGCTGATCGATGCTCTCAACACGCCGGTAAAGGATCAGATGTTCGTTCGCCAGCAGCTTCTCGCCTATCTCAACTCGGCCTCATCTGGAACCAGGATAGCGATCTTTGGCCTTACCAGCCGACTCATTATCCTGCAGGGCTTTACGAGCGACCCAGCCGTGTTGAAGGCAGTCGCTTCCAAGAAGTTCGGAAAGAGTTCACCTCTGCTCCAGGATGCGGTTGGCGGCGGCGGCATCCAGAACAGCATGGCTGATGACATGGAGGACGCGGGAGCCGACGCCACCGCCGTCGCCAATCTCCGCCAGTTCGATGCCCAGCAGGAGTCCTTCCAGCTTCAGCTCCGCGCAAAGTACACACTCGACGCCATGAGCCAGCTCGCCCGTTACCTCTCCAGCATTCCCGGCCGCAAGAATCTCATCTGGTTTTCAGCCTCCTTTCCGATCAGCATTCTTCCCGACACGACCGGCACGCTCCCCGACCCGTTCGCCGTTATGGCCGATTCCGAAGAAGAGTTCCGCGACACCGTCAACCTGCTGGCCCGCAGCCAAGTCGCCGTCTATCCC
>DATDGP010000004.1:0-9107 GCA_036522035.1 Terriglobales bacterium | reverse complement strand
AGGTTCATCGGTGTTCTCCTTTCCCGAGCAGCATGTCAGGAAAACACCGAACGAAACTATGCCGGGCGACGTCTTCACCACTGGGCGGATTACCGCGCTGAATTCCACCTCGCCCGGCATAGTCCGGAGGCCGGAATAGTGCCTCAACTGGTGCGGGACGATGCGTGGGGAAAGGCCCAGGGAGCTACAAACGTGGTGCAGATAGAAACGCAGTTGTCGAACCAGGGCGTCCCTAGTGCTGCGACGGGCCAGGAGCCGGCCATCCGGAGGTCGCGGATCAAGGAAGCGGAAGAAGCGCAAGCGTTGGACGAGCGTCACCACCAGCGAATCCACCGGAACCATCCGTTCGGTCTTGAGTTTGCCGAGGGGCACGTGAATCGCCCACTGCTCAGGGCCTGTGCAGCGGAGGCAGTCGAAGGATAAGTCGGCGCACTCCCCGATGCGCATTCCGGTATGGCGAATCAGCAGGAAGGCGTTACTCTCCCAATCGTTGCGCTGGACGAGCTCCTGTTGGAGAAGTTGATCCTGTTCGGCCGTGAGTGGGCGTGCGAGTCTTTGGGGGAGGCGGGGGATGTCCTCACGACGAATCAAGCGGGCGAGTTGAGGAAGCTGTTCGGTCCAAGCCAGCTCGATGAGCAAGGGACGCAGAGCGATAAGCCGGTTGATGTAGGAAGAGGTAGCGAGCGGTGGCTTCTGGGAGCGCAGGTGGGACATCCAGCTGAGGAGGTGGGGCTCGCGGCGCAGTTGCTCGAGGGAGTTCAGCTTGGGGTGAACGGTACCGAGATAGCGAAGAAAGTTGCGTACGGTCCCGCGATAGTGACGATGGCTTTCCGGACCGAGCGCCGCGCAGACAGAGTCGAGGGCGCGGTCGAAGACGGAGACCAGGGGATGTAGGAGTGGGGGGTGTCGGGTGCGGTTCATGCGGAGAGCCTCGGGAGAGGACGAACTTGCTGGGCGACCGCGCGCGCATACTGCTGGTAGACGTCTTGCGGCGTGATCTGCACATAGTGCAGCGTAGTTTGGATGTCGGCATGACCCATCAAGCGCATGAGGGCGGGAAGGCTGATCCCGCCGCGCAGCATGTCCGAGGCAAAGGTGTGACGAAAGCGATGTGGGTTAGCGAGCTTGATGCCGGTGCGCTGGCGATGGTAGCGGAACAAGGAGCGTAATCCAGCCCGCGTCATGCGGGTTCCACGTGCGGGTCCCTTGAGCGAAACGAAGAGCGCGGCGGTGCCGATCGGGGGCCGTTCCAGCCGGCGATAGTGATCGAGGAGTTGCACGGTTTCGGGGGCCAGCGGCAGGAAGCGCAGTTTGTTGCCCTTGCCACGCACGCGCAACTGCGCCTCGGAAAGTAACACGTCATCCTCATTCAAACCTAAGACCTCGGCGGAGCGCAGGCCTTGTAGAAGCATCAAACCCACGATCGCCAGATCCCGTGCCGTTCGAAAGCTGGACCAGAAACGTGCGACCTCACCCACGGACAGCGGGACGAGGTTACGTTTGGGGATTCTGACTCGCAACCGGCTCATCCCGACCCGTCTGCTGTCCAGGCCCAGCGGTCCGCGCCGCCGATAAGCGTGTTGAAAGCCGCGGGCCGTCGGGCCGGGGGCATCGGGGAACTCGTTGCGCAGGGCGCGATCGGCGACGGCAACGCGGTCATTGATGGTGGAACTGGAAAACGGAGGTTGATGACAACACAGGAACTTCAGGTAATCCAGGAGTGTCGACTCGCTCAGGTCACCTTCCGCCACGTCGTCGGTATGATGAAGACTCTCCCACCAGCGAACAAAGTGCAGCAGGCCGTAAGCACAGGAGCGCAGGCTCGCGTCCGCCAGGCGGCGAACGTACTCGCGGTCGAGGTAACGATTGACCCAATCGACCTCCCGGCCGGTTTGGTGCTCGACCACCCGAATCGGACTTTGGGCGGGGCTGGGAGTCTCGAGGCGAATCACGTGGAATCTCATAGCCGGGCGGCCTCCAGGAGGGACTGGAACTGTCGGGCATCGCCGCCCTGAAGGAAGAAGGAGTTGGGATCGTGTCCAGGCGGCAAAAGAACACGGCGAGCGGGGATCCCTTGTGCCCGAAGACGATGGGCTAAGGCTTGCGATGCTTGTTGCCCGCTGTCATTGGCATCGACATCAAAGGCGAGATAAACGGTGCGCGGTTGGTCGCACAGTTGGCGAAACTGGCTGGGATTCAGATGGGTACCCCACGCACAGGTGGCGTGGCGAAAACCTGCCTGCCACAACACCGCGAGATCGAAGATCCCTTCGACGAGAATCACAGCGGGATATTGGCGAACCGATTCCCAGGCGACTAAGCCGCCCTTGGGGCCGGGGAGGAATCGATGGGCGAAGGCGCCGCCTGTATTGCGGCCGTACAAATTGACGATGCGTTCGTCCTGATAGCAGGGGAAGATGACACGTCGAGAGAAAGCGTCATGGCCTTGGGAACTGACGAGGCTCGTGCGCTGCAGCAGATCAAGGGAATAGCCTCGAGCCAGAAGGTGATGCCGCAAGCTTCCGCCGGGGGCATAACCGATCTGCAACTCTCGGATCAGGTCGAGGCCACGCACCCCACGATGTTCCAGATACCGACCTGCCTCCGGGTAGTGATCGAGTTGCCGTCGGTAGAGCCCGAAGCCTGCTGCAACACGGGGATAGGATCCCCCCGATGGCATTGCCGTTCGAGGTAAGTGAGGCTTTGACGAAAGGAGAGGTGCTGAGATAACTCCACAAAGCGGATGAGATCACCGCCCTGGCCGCAACCATGGCAGTAAAAGAGATTCTTGCGGGCGTTGACATAGAACGAAGGCTGAGTCTCCGAGTGCAACGGACAGAGTCCCACGAACTCCCCGCTCGGTCCCACAGGCCGGGCGGTCCAATTCTGCTGCCGTAAGTAATCGAGCAGCGGGAGTTGTTGTTTGAGTTTTTCGAGATCCTCACCCCTGGCCCGATTCTCGCCCCGGAGATGAGTCTAGGAGGAAGGGTGCAGCGCTCCCAGGCAAGGATGGTGGGTGGAACAGAAATTTTCTCAGAGACGCAGAGGCCACAGCACCTGTAGGACCGGAGTCAGTCCCGATAACGGCTCCGCCTGTGAATCGATCGGGGTGCCGCGCCCCAGCCAATGAGCGAGGCTGGCGAGAGTTCGGCGCAGAAAGGAAAGGGC
The DNA here is from genome assembly GCA_036522035.1 of Terriglobales bacterium. Classification (GTDB taxonomy): domain Bacteria; phylum Acidobacteriota; class Terriglobia; order Terriglobales; family Acidobacteriaceae; genus Angelobacter. Next base: position 5,939 of record DATDGP010000004.1, on the reverse strand, counting down.
CGGCTGGGAGGAGTCCAACCCACCAGACCAGCGGCGGAGGGTAGAGGGATCGGGCATCCGGTCCGGACTCTTAAGCGGGGGCGTGACCTCTTCCCAGGAGTGGTGCTCCACAAAGTGCCCCCGCAAGGCCTGGCTACGAGCGAGCAAGCTGTAGTGGGTATAAGGGAGTGAAAGCCACGGCAGGAAGGTGAATGTTTTCCTGCAATCGGGGCAGCGACCACGCCGGATGCCAATCCAATCGTGATACTCATCGTGGGCCTGCTTGCGGCGGCGTCCGTGACCGGGATGGACTCGCCTTTGCAAACCGGGCATCGCCGCAACAGCACCCTGCCACCGTCGCGAGCCCACTCGGTTTCGACCTTGTCGAGCGGCGCAGAAAATGGGATAAAAAGAATCGTGGTTCATGGGGCTCTGCCCCGGCGTTGACCCGCCAAGATCTGAGCCGGAAGCAGAGCCCTCCTCCTGAAGAGAAAAATCCCAACTGGAGAAGAGTAACGCTTCTCAGCTGCAGCACTTAGAGGCGTGATCAAAAAGATTGGCCGGTTAATACCCGTTTACCGGCAACTTGAATCGTGATGCGGCCCAGGAGCAAGGACGCGCCCGCAATTTCTGGGTAAACAGTAGCCGACAAAGGCAGGAATTGTCCGAAGACGGTCCCCTTGCTTTCTGGCTAAAACAAGCGGAGCATCGTTATTATGACACCGAGGGCTCAGCCACAGAATCCCACGGTAGGGGCGCTACGCGCGGCCAAGGCTATTGAAGGCCAACAATTACATGTCACATCGCTTGCGGAACTCATTGACCGCGACAGTGGTGTACGGGAGATTCTCGAAATCCTTGAGAGCATAATTGCGCAAGCTGGCGATCTCATCGAAAGTCGGAGCCCCGAACTCGTCGCAGAGGCCCGCGCTGCGCTAAAGAGTTATAGGGGCGAAGCGCCAAATACATCTTCCGAATAACGCCCCTCAAAGAAGAATTGTCTCGGTGGTCATTTCCTGTGCCACTCATTTTGTTCCAATGACAATTGGGAGTCATTTTCGGGGATGGTGATCAAGACAAACGGCGAATTCTCCATCAATTCTGGAGATCCTCGGGCTCAAGCCAGAACCTTGGGGCGGGTGCCTACGGCAACCTGATGGACGACTGCTTGTGCATGAAGCGGCTGGATGCGGCGAAGGCGGCTTATGAAGAGGCCAGGGCGGCAAGGGGCAGCCCCTCAAAACGGCTGCTCCACAATCAAACCCAATACCCGGCCGAGCATTAGCTTATTGCGGGCAAGAATGGTCGTGACAACGGGTCCACGTTCGACATTTCGCGTTCAGAATAATGTGGACGGCGCCGAGATTTCAGGCGATTACTTATCTCTTGAGAACCTTGTGGCGTATATCAGGCCAGTATTCTTTAAGAAGGTTAAAGAAAGTATCCTCTCCCACAAGAATGCCCCAGCGGCTAAGATTCTTGGAGAGCGTCCGGTTCTCGGGGGGATAGTAGACGTTTGAGATCAACGATGAGATTCCTGCCCCACCGATTTCGGAAAAATTGAAAGTGGTGCCGCCGGCGTCGGTCCGCGTCACCCAGATGCGGCTCACAGCATAGCCGCTTCGCTTGAAGAATCCGCCGGTCCCCAAGCGAAAATAACGAGGATCCTGCTTGAGCAGCGAGGGCACTACCGCTTCCGTCATGAAGTTCTCAATGGTCTGGTCCGCAAACGAGGCCGCATAGCGTTTTGCGAAAGGCGCCCAGCTTTCTTCCCCCCAGGAAGGCGGATCATTCTGTGTCTGAGCAATCCCTGCGAACGCGCCGGCGATTACATACGCGTAAGGGTCAAAGGAATCGTCCGCCGCCAGCTTGAATTTTTGCTTGACGGTTATGGGCTCGATCTTTGCCTGGGGATTCTCTACCGTGCGATAGTATAGTTAGGGACGACTCCAAAAATACGGTCGTTCTTCGGTTGGGTCGAATCAGACGACGAGGACGTGGGGGCTGTCGGAAGCTGGGACGCGGCCGTAGGCTGTTGGGCCGGTGCCGTTCCGCCAGCGCAGGCGAAGATCGCCAGAAGCAGCCACTGAGCCGGGAGCCGCAGTCTTTTCCGACTAACCTTGACACGGAATACCGACTTTCGTTTTTCATGATGCCTTAGCAACTTCACCCGGGAAAGTACCTCTTGCGATGCACGGTCTGGCCCGCACATTGGACGTCAAAATCGGCGTGGAGGGTGGCAGAGCCGGCGCGTCGCTTATTTGCTAAATCGTATTGCACGAACTGCAGTCGCATCGCAGGACCAGTTGACAGGTTAGGTCTATACGTTCCCTACGATGCGAAAAGACATATCGGCGTTCACCGGCTGCCATCTCGTAAAGCACCGTTTCGAAGCTGAAAAGGTCGGTGTGCATATCTAGCTCTTTGACTCTGCCCGCTGTTTGTCAGGAAGATGTTCGACGGCTTGATGTCGCGATGGATGATGTCGGCCGCGTGCGGCGCCTCAAGGCGTCCGCAATCTGATCGCGAGGTCCAACACCGGATCCACCGGCAGGGCGCGCCCGCGAGCGGCTGGAAGGCGCGACGCTGAAGCATGGGGTTGGCGTCGCATTTCTGCTGGAATGGCGATATGGGAGCATCCCTCGTCAAGGTTGTGAGAGATGCCGCCCTCAATCCTCATGCCGGAATCGGTGCCAGCCCGGTCGGCGCAAGCCCACACCGCAAGCCCGTAGCTTGATACTTCCCGAGTTACGGCTCATTGTTTACCGATATGCGCCGCGAGCGCTGGCAAGAGGTCCTGGTTGCGACGCTGTCGAGATTGAGCCAGGGGCCTGCGATCGAGGCGGCGTGCATTTCGCGATTCGAGGAACATGTCATGACATTGCCAATGGCCGAACTCATTGAAAGCCGGCAAGACCAACAATACGCTTTGCATACCCGATACATCAACCCTAGCATGGCTCGCGTGCAAGCCATCATAAGCTTCGACAAGATCTATACCCGCGGGGAAGGGTGCTATTTATGGGACAGAGACGGCCACCGCTATCTGGATCTGATCTCGGGATACAGCGTGTACAACTTGGGACGTGGCCACCCCGTTGTTAAGCGAGCGATCCAGGAGACGCTCGCCCTCGACCGCCCAAATTTGGTCAAGATGGACTGTCCTCTGCTGGCCGGCCTGCTGGCCGAGGAGTTGGTCAAGCGAATGCCACCCGGCCTGGACGCTGTCTTTTTCGCCAGCTCTGGCGCTGAGGCCGTGGACACAGCCCTCAAGTTCGCCCGTGCGGCAACCCAGCGTTCGCGCGTGCTCTACCTTCAGCACGCATTTCATGGGTTAACGCTGGGCACGCTCGCCATCAACGGCGGGCCTGAGTTCCGGAAGGGATTCGGACCGCTGATGGCCGGGTTCGACACGGTACCCATGAACGACCTTGCCATTCTGGAGAGAGAACTAGGCCGCAAAGACGTGGCTGCCTTCGTTGCCGAACCGATCCAAGGCAAGGGCGTGTACATACCTGCCGACACGTACCTGCCGGAAGCCCAGCGCCTCTGCCGCAAATATGGCACCCTTTTCATCTGCGATGAAGTCCAGGTAGGGATGGGACGCGCCGGGCAATTCCTCTGCTGTGAGCACTGGGGACTTGAGCCCGACATCGTCACAATAGGCAAGTCTTTGGGAGGTGGCTACATCCCGGTCAGCGCCACGATCACCCGACGCAAGATCCACGACGCAACTTTTGGTCGTTTGAAGCGCTGCCAGGTGCATTCGACCACCTTTGGGGAGAATGAGCTGGGCATGGCGGCCGGCTTGGCTACCCTTCAGGTTCTGGGCGAAGAGCGAGTGATTGAGCGCGCTGCGGCGACGGGAGAAAAGCTCCTGAAGAGGTTGACCGCCTTGAAGGAACGCCACGAACTGATCGCCGATGTACGAGGCAAGGGCTTGGTGATCGGGATTGAATTCAAACCTCCGCGGTCGCTCGCGGTACGCGCCGCCTGGGCCGCCGCCGAGGTCGCCCAGAAAGGGTTATTCGCCCAATTGGTAGTGATGGCGCTCATGCGTGACCACCGCATTCTCAGCCAAGTCAGCGGACCGGACGTCAACATTATTAAGCTGCTGCCGCCACTTATCATCGGGGATGACGAGGTCGAGCTGATTGTCAGCGCCTTTGATGTTGTCATGACTCAAGCGGCGGAGGTCAGAGGGCCTGTGTGGGCTCAGAGCGTGGATCTCGTCAAGCACGCTCTCGCAGGATAAACGCAGGGCTCTTTCACGCCGCAACACTGCTTCAACTTCACGCCTGAGAAAAGGAGATCTAATGCGCGCCTTCGTGACGGGGGGAACCGGTTTCATCGGCGGCGCGGTGGTGAGGCGGCTGCTAGAGGCAGGGCATGAGGTCAGAGCCTTGGTACGGCCTGGGGCGGACACTCGGCAAATCAACGGTCTGCCGGTCGAGTCAGTTGAAGGCGACTTGCTGAATCCCGAAAGCCTACGTAGAGCGATGGCAGGGTGCGACTGGGCGTTTCACGTCGCGGCCCTGTACAGTTACTGGGGCCATCGTTGGAGCGATTTCTACCAAGTCAATGTTGAAGGCACGCGCCGGGTCATGGAGATAGCTACGGGCGTGGGCGTCCGGCGCGTTGTTTACACAAGCTCCATTGCCGCGCTGGGCGTCCACAGAGACCAGTCTCCCGTTACCGAGGAGACAGCCTGCACGCTGGCGGACCGGATCGGTCCGTATCAACGTTCCAAGTTCCTCGCCGAGGAGATTGTCCGCGACTTCGCACGCCGCGGTCTGCCTGTGGTTATCGTTAACCCCAGCTCCCCGGTGGGCATCGGCGATCACAAGCCCACACCCACTGGCCAGATTATTGTGGACTTTCTGAATGGGCGCATATTCGGCTATGTGGACACCGGGCTGAACGTCGTTGATGTCGAGGACGTGGCGGCGGGTCACCTTCTGGCCGCGGAGCGGGGACGGCCGGGCGAGCGATACATTCTTGGCGCGGAGAACCTGACGCTTAAGCAAATCCTCGATCTCCTTAGTGAGGTGTCTGGAAGGCCTCGGGTGCGCCTTCATATTCCTCACGGGGTGGCGCAGTGCTGGGCCTACGTCGACATGACATTTGCGAAGTTGAACCCGACGCGCGCCCCTACGGCTACTCCGGACAAGGTGCGCCTGTCGCGTCGGTACGAATTTTTCGATCCCCGGAAAGCGGTACGAGAACTAGGGATTCCGCAGACTCCGGCGCGCGTAGCACTCTACAAGGCGGTTCACTGGTACCGGGCCCACGGCTACGTGTCCTAAGACAAGCGCTCGCGAGGCGACGCTTCGGGAAATAGGTCATCCGGCGGCAGGGGGGCCGACTGTTGAGCGATTGGTTCAATGAGTGAATAGGCAATTCCTTGAATATCTCAATGACTTAATCGTCTGCTGTCTCACCTTTGGAGCGAAGTTGCAAATCCGGCGCGAGTATCAAAATATTGGATCCTTTTGAAAGCGCAGCAGGATAGTGAATCCGCCGAGGGCGGCTCTGTCTTCTTGACGGCGTGCCACGCATGACACCATGCGCCGAATGTTGGGTCCCGTTCGACTGTCGCTGATGCCCGTAGAGTCAAAATATCGAAACAGTTGAGGATTGCAGGGTATTATGGACCCTCGACATGAAAGAAAACCCTTGGGCCCGGCTGCTGGCGTATGTAACCGGCCTGATCAATCAAGAACTGCTCCTCAAGAACGAATACCTGGCGGCCGAGAATCGCATCCTGCGGGCCCACTTGCCAGCCCGCCTACGGTTATCCGATCCGGAAAGGTCCACATTGGCCGAAATCGGCAAGCGCCTGGGGCGGAAGGCGCTGGCGCAGGTGGCCTGCGTGGCGAAACCGGACACCATTCTGGCTTGGTACCGCAAGCTTATTGCCAAGAAGTTCGATGGATCCAAACACCGCCGCCATCCCGGCA
>DATDGP010000003.1:0-17030 GCA_036522035.1 Terriglobales bacterium | reverse complement strand
AGACACAAGCCGTGATTGCCAATGGAACCGTCACTATCACCAATAAAGAAACCGGAGCCACGCGCGCGACGAAGACCGGTGGCGCTGGCGAATACCGGTTCGACCCACTTGCGGTCGGCATGTACAACGTCAAGGTAACGGCACCGGGCTTTTCGACAGCCGAAGCCAAGGACGTGGAAGTGGCGATCGGCAGGACCACGGCACAGAACTTCACCATGGCTCCGGGCGCCGTGAGCGAGACGGTAGAGGTAACAGCGACCGCCCCCCTGATGGATGCCACCAAGACCGACGTCAGCACCAACATCACCCCGGCCCAGATCCAGGATTTGCCGCTGATCGGCCGCGATATTGCGGACTTGGCCTACCTGTCACCGGGAGTCAAGGCCGCTGACTCCTACGATCCTACGAAAAACCGTTATGCCATCTTGTCGGTCAACGGTGACGGCGGACGTAACGTAAACGTGACCGTCAACGGCGTTGACAATAAAGACAACACCGTAGGCGGACCGGTGATGCAGCTGCCCGCCGAAGCCGTGCAGGAATTCCAGGTCTCGACGCAGAGGTTCTCGGCCGTCAACGGGCGGTCTTCCGGCGCTGCCATCAACGTGATTACGAAATCCGGCACGAACAACATCCACGGATCGGCTTTTGCCTCCTTCCGTGAGCAGGCATTCAACGCGGATGAAAAAGTCCCGAACGGCGATGGAACCACTTCCCCGGCAAATCCGCCCTACTCGCGGCAATGGTTTGGCGGATCGATTGGAGCGCCGATCAAGAAGGACAAGTTGTTCGCTTTCTTCGCCTATGAGCGCGAGCGCGAGAACACCTCGCTTGTCGAGTCGGGTCAGGCGCTGACCCAGCTGCAACTAGTTCAGAACCTGGGAGCGCAACCCGCCGCGATCATTCCCACCCCGTTCTTCGAGAACCGCCTCAACGGGCGGCTCGACTGGGCGATCAACCCCAAGAATTCCGCGTACTTCTCCGTGTCCACTCAGGCCAACAATAGCCTGAACGACCAAAGCAATGGATTGTTCGACTTGACGGAAGGAAACTTCACTAAGAACCATCTGCAGATTGCCAACCTTACGGTGAACTCCTCACTGAGTCCCACTCTGATCAACCAGTTTACCCTTGGATTCCAGTACTGGAACAACCTGATCGACAGCGCCACTCGGGAGCCGCTCTTCACGTTCCCGACCGGCATCCAATTCGGCACCAACACCAACGTTCCCCAAAACTCGATCCAGCGTAAGTACCAGTTCAAGGACGACGTGGCCAAGACCATGGGTAAGCACACGTTCAAGACTGGATTTGATTACATTTACACCCCGTTTATGGGCGGCTTCTTCGAGTTCAACCCCACTCTGGAGCTTGATTACAACCTGCTGCCCAGCCAGATCCTGGCCTTGCCGCAGGGATTTCAGACTCCTGGGTTGCTGGTAGGCGGTAACAACAGTGGCGGTGGAATGAGCGTCGCGGTGGGTGATCCTACGTTCATCATTAAGGATGCAAAGCAGCTTGGACTGTACTTCCAGGACGATTGGAAGTTCAACCGTCGCCTGACCCTTAATCTTGGCCTCCGTTGGGACAAGGACTTCGACTTTATCGGCGGCTCGGATATCGCCAACAGCCGTACCTTCCAGGAACTGCAGGCGATCGCGCCGTTCAGCCCGCTGGCAGCCAGCCTGGTTGCCAAGAAGGCCACCGACTACAGCAAAGGCTTCAGCCCGCGCGTCGGGTTGGCCTACGCTCTGACCGAAGACGGCAAGCACGTCCTTCGCGCCGGCTTCGGAATGTACTACGACAACACCTTCCAGAACATTCCGCTGTTCATGGAACAGCAGTCTAACGCGACCATCTTCCAGACGGCATTTGCTGAAAGCAACGCGAGCGACCCGGTGCCGGGCACAGGACTCACCCTCGCCCAGTGGCACCTGGGAGACCCGCTTCCGACGATCCCGCCTGCTCAAGCGGCACTCACGGCGGGTTCTATCGGCCGCCTCATGGACCCGAACTATCGCACACCTGTGACCGAAGAATGGAACGGCGGCTACACCTGGGCGATCAGCAGCAAGGCCGTGATCGAAGCCGAGTACGTGCACGTGCTCAGCTTGCATGAAAATAAAACCATTAACCTGGACCCGAATATTCCAGTTACGCCGGGCAACATCACCACTCTCTCCCGGACAGGCCTCCCCGGCGGCTTCTTCCGGCCGCTAGATAACGCATTCAATGCTGCCGGTCAGCCGCTGCTCGGCAGCGTTCGCGACGAGGCTTCGATCGGCCGTTCGCGCTACGATGGCATGAACATCAGCTACCGCCAGCGCGCTTTCCATAAGACGGATCTGATCGCCAACTACACCCTGGCCCGCGCCGTTGGCTACGATGAAGACGGCGGGTCATTCCGGTACTATCCGCGTGATCCGCAGAATCCGCTCTCGCAATTTGAGTTCGGGCCTGCGTTCAACGACGAGCGGCACCATATCACGCTTGCGTCAACTACACACTTGCCCTGGGGCATGGAGGTCTCTCCGATTCTCCAGGTGGGCTCGGCGCGGCCCTATCTTGCTATCTCGGGGAACAATATGTTGAACCTCGGCGGCGGTAGTTCGGCCGGAGCGTTGATCGTAACCAACGCCAATCCCAACAATCTGCTCTCCGCTGCGTCGTTGCCGCCGGTGATCGATTCCGTGAGCGGGAACCCCAGCGTAGGCCTGGCGGAAGCGCAGTGCTATTACTCCGGCAACTGCCATCTCGCGCCTTACAACTCGCTGCGCGGCGATCCGTACTTCGACGTGGATGCCCGGGTAGCGAAGAACATCAAACTGGGTGAACACCGGAACCTGCAGCTCATGTTCCAGGCGTTCAACCTATTCAACCATGCCAACTACGGCAACAACTTCGACGGCTCTATCGCGGATACCCCGGCTCCTGGGCAGCCGAGTTTTATGCAGCCGCTCGGATTCATTAACCCTTCGAGCGCTCCTACCCTGCAACCGCGCGCGTTCACCGGCGAGTTCGGAGCGAGGTTCACCTTCTAAGCAGCTCGACTCTTAACCATGGCCCGGTGCTCTCAAGCGCCGGGCTTTTTTGTGACTGGAAAGTGCCGCCGGGAATTCGCTCAATCCCTCCGGCCCGGCTCCAACTTGAGATGTACGTTGACGAAGTTATAAGGAGGCCACGGGCCGGTAGCCTTGATGTTGAGGCGGTCGCCAAGCTTGTCGGCGACGCGGTTGACGGTAGCGTCGAACTCGGATTCCCGGTTCCGGGCTACGAGGAATGCCGCGTTCAGGATCATCTTATCGCCAATGGGCTTGCTATCGTGTGAGGCCACTGCCAGCGGTCGCAATCCATCGTAGACGGATTGGATATAGCTCGTGGCCAGCTCGGCCAAAGCCTTGTCGATCATGCGACCCAGCTGCATGCGCGCGAAGTACGCCGATTGCAGGCCCTTGCGCGTAAGTTCCTGATGGAAGCGCCGGATCTCGTCGTGGCCCCGCTTGAGTTCTTCGATGATGCGGTCGCGATCCCAGGTGACTTTCAGACCGAACTCCACTTTTCCCTCCATCTGCTCGAGCAGCGTCTTCAGCGTCGGATAGATGGTACGGAGAACCGCGCGAACATCCTCGTCGGTGCGAAACACGGTCCCAAAGCTCATGGGGATAATGGTGTGGTTCTTCATCACCGTCTCGATCACATGCTCATGAGCCAGCGCGTGTTCCCGTGTAGGATCGAAGATGAAGGTGGGAGTGCGGCTCACCACCGCTGCGATGTCACCGTAGTCGATGGCGTACACCTCTGCGCCGGGTCCGCTCAATGTGCTCTTGACCATTGGTTCCAGAGGCAAGGATCCAATGATGCCGTAAACATATCTGCCCTCCGGCCGCTCACTAAGACGCGGCGCAGCATCAGCTTCGGCAGGCACCACCATCACGCTGCCTCGCGCCACTGCACCCACTCCAGAAGGTGAAGGTATCCTTCGCACCGGCTTCCTGGTCGAACTCATATCGTGTGCTAGCCGCGAACAGGCTTCCTTTCGTTTCTGGATTGGTCGCAGATCATGGCTTGGCCACCGGCAGATCGACGCAAAAAACCGTCCCTTTGCCCGGCTTGCTCCTTACTCGGAGTTTGCCAGTGTGATGCTCGATAATCCCCTTGACGATCCAAAGCCCTAGCCCGGTTCCTTTCTCGCCCTTGTTCGTGACAAACGGCTCGAAAACCGTCCGAATCATCTCTGGTGGAATACCGACGCCGGTGTCGGCCACCAGGAGACGGACCCAGGCGCGAAGATTGCCGCGGCTGGGGATGTAACGTGTACGAATCGTCAGTGTGCCACCTTCAGGCATGGCGTCCTTCGCGTTGATGACCAGGTTGGAAAGCACTTGGCGAACCTGATCGGGGGAGATGATTGCGTCCGGCAAGGGGCCCAAGTCCCTCAGCACCTCCACCTTGCCTTTTTCGAGCTCATGATGCAGCAGAGCCAGCGTATCTTCGATGATGCCGTTTACGTTGACCGGCTTAACCTGCTCGTTGCTGCGGTACAAGCCGAGCATCTGCCGGACCACCCTGGCGACTCGTTCGGTTTCCGCCTTGAGAATGTTGTAGACGGGCAGGGCGTTCTCCGGAATCTCGCCGGCCAAGAGATAAATAGCATTCTTGATGGCCTCCATGGGGTTGTTGACCTCATGGGCAATCGTGGCCGCCAGTCTTCCCGTGGCGGCGAACTTCTCAATCTCCAACATGCGGCGTTCGATCTTGAGCTGCTCCACCCGGCGCAAGGCGCTCAGGTCGCGCAACACCGTGACGGTATAGACCAAGTGCCCGCGTTCGTCGAAGATCTTGCCGGAGCGCGCGTCATACTCGATGTCCTGCTTGTGGCCAGGATTGTAGAGCCACAGAGGCGCAGCATCTCTCGTCGTCTTTGCATGGATGAAGGACCCGATGTAGCTGGTGAACGTGGCGTTGTTCCGGACCTGGGTCCTCGTCAGCGCTGGATCGGAGTTTCCGAATAGCTCGTGTGCCAAGGGATCCATCGCTCCGAAAAGCTCCTGCGCCAGTGGATCCATCAGCACCAGACCGCCCTCGCGGTCACAAACCACGATGGGATCACCCACGTTTTCAATAATCAAATTCAGTCGGTCGCGGTCCTGGCGGACGGTTTCTTCGACTTCCCGCAGCTTTTCGTAGTTGGCATGCAGTTCACGGTCGGCGCGCCGCAACTGAGTTACGTCGCGCATGACCGTCACGGTGCCGATCTGCGCCTCGTCCGGTCCGTAGGTGGGTGCGGAGACAGCTTCAAACAGCATTTCGTCGCCTTCCGACGTGTCGACCAGAGTGAGATCGCCGTGAGATTCGTGGTCCAACGACAAGCGCGATCCCAGGGCCGCGGAAAACATCAGATTGTTCAACTCCACAGCCCGTACCAGACCCTGGGTCATTTCATCCGGAACCTTGAAAAAGCGTTCCGCGGCTTTGTTGAGCATGACCAGCCGCTGCTGCGTGTCGGTGAGGATGATGGGGTCAGCCATACTTTGCATCACGGTGCTCATTTGCGCGATGGTGATTTCCATGTCGCGCATGTGGTTGTAGTAGTGCTCCACTTTGAACAGTCGCGAAAGACAAGCATTCGCCAGCTTGATGAGATCGCCCAGCCGATCCAGGCTGGCCTCATTGTTATGACGGCGCAGCCCGACCGCGACCACACCGGCGAAGCCGCGCATCTCACACGTAGAGCAGATCTGGTCCTCCAGCCGGATCCGTGCTCCCCGCCGAAAGTTTTGCACCGCCAGGCAACTGCCGGTCCTGGCGCGATCGGCCTCCCAACAAGGATTGCGGTTCGAAAAAAGAAGGGGATGAAGGTAAACAGGGCGGGAAGAAAAGCTCGTCCGAGGGAGAACCGCGGGACGGTTGGCGCCGAGCATTGCGGTTACCGGATGTTCGCTGACCCATAGTCCGGTTGTGAGCCTCGCCAATTGGGTCCGTGGCCAGTTCACTGCGGCCGCGGGTCTAACGTCACCGCTGTCAAAGTCTACGTTGAGGACCGCTGCGCATGGATACCCGAGCGCCAGGATCTCTTCGAGCAATGTCGGAAAAATATCCTTGGTGCGTTCGGCCTGAAGCAGGCGGAGGGCAGCCCCGCGGTGCTTACGGATCGAATGCCCTCCTCGCGGAGGCTGGAAATTGACTTTGGCGGTCGCCACAGTATCCCACCAACCTTACCGACGCCGACGCATGGCGCGCGTCCCCACCTGCGTACTTCTCTCTTGAGACACCCCGTCGCCGGGTACGGCATGAGCGGCAAGTTTGTCCGCAGCGACGGAGCCGTCATAACTCAGATATGTATCGTTGGAAGCCACAACCACCCGGGCATCCTGCGAGATCAGATCGATGCCCACCAGCGAGATGCGGACCCAGGCGTCAACCACGATCCCCTTGTCCAGGATTCGGTCCAGCACGTCCATCAGGCTGGAGCTTCCGGGCACGCGTTCAACCGCCATTGCGATCCTCCCGAACATAGCTGGGTGGCGCGTCCCTTTGATAGTCGCGAGCCTCAGATGGGCCAACGTCTTCAGCCAAAAGCGAGGTGCGGGTTTCACTGGCCATGAGCAAACCTTGGCAGCGCCGCTCACAGTGCTAACAGAGCGGCTCACGGTTATGGCAAGAAGAACAGCTTCTTGTTCTCTCGTCCTGGGAAAAGGCCTATGAGATGATCGCTGGAGCGGATCCACCGCGATTCACGTCAGGCATCCTAACCAGCCCGGCTCCCCCTGTCAACCCTGCCCACGTGTGTTCTCCGTTTTTTCTGCCTGTCGCAGTTGATCCGCACAAGTCGGTGGGGGGAAATGACAAGTCCGTAATCGGATGCAAGCTGCTGGTTGGAGGTTGGCCCGAGCTGCGTGCAATCCTGCGACCAAATCGGTCTATTTGCCGCCCAGACGGAATCCGGCCAGCAACGGGAGATGATCCGATGCCACCAACGCCATGCGGCTGCGGTGTAGCAGAAACTCTTCCAGGATCAGATCCCGGTCAAAGTACATGTGATCCAGATGCATGATGGGCAGGACCCCGGGATACGTGCTTTTCCGCTGCAAGTGCAGCTCGATATCGACACTCTCAAACTCTTGCTGCAGGTTCCGTGAAACCAATCCGCGCGTCCACTCGTTGAAATCGCCAATCACCAGACGAGGATGCTTGAGCTCCGGCGAGCGCAGAACCTCGCGGCTCATCAGCATCTGAGCCTGCTTGCGACGCTCAAGATAGCCGGTTCCAAGATGGACGTTGAACAGATGTACCACCTTCCCGGGGCTGATCTCCACATCGCAACGGATGCAGCCACGCGGTTCCCGGCGTGAAGCCGTAAGGTCATAGACTTGAATCTGTTTGACCGGAAACCGGCTCAGGACCACGTTGCCATACGCGGCACCCCGCAACTTACGAGTCTCGCCGATGCGATACTCGAAGCCCACGGCGTCGGCCAGGTATTGCGCTTGGTTTTGTTCTTTCCGGCCGCCGCTCAGGCTCACGACCTCTTGTAGAGCGATGACGTCGGCTCCCAGTTCGTGCACCACCTGGGCCACACGCTGGGGGCGAATTCTGCCGTCGATGCCGCGACACTTGTGCGTATTGTAGGTAGCAACGCGGAAGACTCGACGGTCCTTCATACCTGGCGCTCCGGCCGGCTGGCCACAGTGCTTTCGATGCCGGCGGGAACCAACAAAGTTCCTCCACTTATAGATTAAGCTGGCCGGCGTGGTTGTCCATTTAAAATACGGTTGTGGCAAACCTGGCGAACCCGCGAGCCGAGAAACGTCTTCCCGCCGTCCAGAAGGTCGAAGTAATTCAAGCCGCTCGGATGCAGAGCCTCCCCTGGCTGGTCCATGGCTTCAGTACCCGCCCCGGCGGGGTTAGCGCCTGCTACGGAGACAAGAGCCTCAACCTTGGCCATACCCAGCAAGACGCTGGTGCAAGCGTCCAGGAAAACCGCAAGCGGCTGCTGCTTGCTGTCGGCGCGGCAACGCGCAACAAGCCCTGGCCCCTGATCGTCAACCGCCAGATCCATTCCGACGTCATTCATGTGGTCCGCGCGCTTCCTTCCAGACCGTTGGTGGGCGATGGACTGATCACCAATCTGCCCGGTGTCACGCTGGCGGTTCAGACTGCCGACTGCATCCCGGTGCTGGTGGTCGACACCGCCAACCGGGTGATGGGAGCGTTTCATGCCGGATGGCGCGGAACGGTCAGGCGCATCGTGGAGAAAAGCGTTGGCGTGATGCGCCACGAATTCGGTTCCCGACCGAATGACATCTACGCCGCCATCGGTCCCGGCATTCAACAGTGCTGCTACGAAGTGGGCGAAGAAGTTCGACAGGAATTTGAGTCGCAATTCCCCTGGGCGGAGGAGCTGTTTCGGGAAGTCAAGAGTTCAGATGCTGTACGCGACAAATACCCGCTGCTGTTCATGAACGCCCGCGCTCCCGGCCACGGCGACGATTGTGTCAAACTTCATCTCGATCTGCCCGAGGCCAACCGCCGACAACTGCTGGCCGCCGGTGTTTCTGCCCGCCACATCACGGTTCTGGATCTATGTACCGCTTGCGACACGCGGCGCTTCTTTTCCCATCGCGCGGAAAAAGGAAACACGGGACGCATGATGGCGGTGATCGGAATTACGCCTTAGTGTGGCTAGTGAGTTTCCGGTGAAGATCCAGTACTCGGTCCGGAAGCCGCGGCTGCCGCGCCGCCATGGTTGATTACGTCCTTGAGTTCCTTGCTGGGCTTGAAGTAAGGGATCTTCTTGGCCGCGACTTCCACCCGCGCCCCAGTCTTGGGGTTGCGGCCCACGCGGGGCTTACGCTGGCGGGTGCGAAAACTCCCAAAGCCGCGGATCTCAATTTTATCGCCCGCTCGCAGGGAACGCACCACGCTGTCAAAAATCGTTTCCACGATGATCTCGCTGTCCTTCCGCGTCAGTTCGGCGAGACGCGAGACTTCTTCGATGAGGTCGGCTTTGGTCATGGCTCTTTGTATTCCACCTGAAAACAGGTTCCCCCGTCAAGGAATAGCTTACCCTCAGTGCTGTCAGGCACTATATCTCAGGCAAACGCCTCAGGCGGCACAATAACGCGCAGGGCCTTTGGGAGCAGGCGGATCGTCACCGGGGTATGGCAGGCGAACTCGCCGTCGGCATAGATTTCGAGAGGCCGCTCGGCATCGATGCGGACTTCCGCCGCCTGAAAGTATTCCACCTGCCGGATGCTGAGGTGGGCTCCAAAAAAGACTGTCGGGATCGCCGCGAGAAGCTTGAGCTTGCTCATCGCACCCACCAGGCAGACGTCTAGGAGACCGTCATCGAGCTGAGCGCGAGGCGCAATCTTCATTCCCCGGCCGTAACGGTGCGCATTCGCGACCGCGATCAGGAACCCGGAACGCCGGATTTCCCGCATCGGGGCACTCACCGAGAGCTTCACAGGCTGAAAGGACGGCAAAGACCACAGCGCTGCAAGAAAGTATCCTGCCGATCCGCGCAGCCAGGCCGGCATGCGATTGGCACGCTCGTTGGCAACAGAGTCCAGACCAGCCCCCAACACGCAGCAGAAGAGAGTCTCCCTTTTGCCGGACTGTATGATTCCGAGATCAATCTCACGCAGGTTCTTGCCGGTGGAACAAAATGCCCTCCAGGCTTCGACCGCGATTCTCTCGCTGACGATGCCAAGGGCTTTGGCGAAGTCGTTGCCGCTGCCTTTGGGAACGATCAGAGCCGGAATTCGTGATTGGCGGAGTTGGGTCAGGTAACGATGGATGGTGCCATCGCCTCCGAAGATCAGCGCGGAGCCGGCGGGCCCAGAGGTGTCGAGATTCTCGCGAATCATGATTCGGCAAGTTTCACCTTGAAATGGTTCGACGGCACGAGGTGAGACTCTAGGGTGGAGCACTGCTAGAGCGATCACTGTTGCTTGCCTGGCCCAGGTATTCTTGTCAGTGCTGGCGGCGTCCAAAGCCATAGGAACTCTTGGTAGGCGCGTGATTCCTGAATGCTCTTTTTGATGTCAACCACGGCACTGTCGTTTCCAGAGTCGTGCACAGGAGATGAACGTGGATGGCCATCCGCCATGAAGTTCGATTCGCCGATTGTCGTCAAAGAGAAATGCCTCAAGCCACTGCCCCCCAGCCCGAGCAAGAGATGGAGTCACGTTTGGTTTGAATCCAGGGAGAATATTCCGGCGTCACTCAATTATTCGACCAACCGGATTTTTTTCAATCTCCGACCAACACGCGTCAGCATTGCTGCCGGTACGGGGAGCCTGTGGGAGACGGTGCGAACCACCGTCTTTCCGATTTGCACCGCGCCTTCCTTGAGCTTGCGCTGTGCCTCCGCACCCGATGTGACCAGTCCTGCTTCTCTCAGCATCTTGTCGATGCGTATCACTTCAAATGAAACCACCGGTGAGAGCTTCTCAAGGTCCCCATCCTCGATTGGGGTTACGCTCTTAGAATCATCCTGCCGATCCGCTGCCACGGTTGCTAGCTTGACGATGACCGTCTCCACATTCTCCGGCACTTCATCCTTCTGAAACTGCTTCGTCCAGTTAGCGTCCGCATCCTTTGCTGCTTGCTCGGAATGGAAGTCCTCTACGACTCTCCGCGCCAAAGCCTTCTTGATCTCCATGGGGTGTTGCTTTCCCGCCGTGGCGTCAGACCGCATATGCTGAATCTGGATCATGGAAACGTCGGTCAGCAATTCGTAGTAGCGCCACATCAGATCGTCGGAGATTGACATCACCTTTCCGTAGATCTCCTGGGGAGGTTCGTTGATGCCGATGTAGTTGCCGTACGACTTCGACATCTTCTGCACGCCGTCAGTGCCTTCGAGCAGCGGCGTGGTCAGGACGATCTGCGAGGGCTGCCCGAAATCTTTCTGCAGTGCCCGTCCCATGAGCAGGTTGAACTTCTGATCCGTGCCGCCGAGTTCGACGTCGGCTTCGAGGGCCACGGAGTCGTATCCCTGGCAAATAGAGTAGATCAGCTCGTGCAGGGCGATCGGCTTCTCCTCGTGAAAGCGCTTGTGGAACTCTTCGCGCTCGAGCATCTGCGAAACCGTGAACTTGGCCACCAGCCGGATCATGTCCTCAGCCGTCATTTTCGAGAACCAGCGGGAGTTGAAATCGACCACTGTCTTGTGCGGGTCCAGTACTTTGAAGACCTGGGTCTTGTAGGTCTCGGCGTTACGATCGACGTCAGCGCGGGTGAGCGGTGGCCGCGTCGCCGAGCGTCCCGTGGGATCGCCGATCATCCCTGTGAAGTCCCCGATCAAAAAGATCACCGTGTGGCCCAGATCCTGGAAATGTTTCAGCTTGCGTAGCAGGACGGTGTGGCCCAGGTGCAGGTCCGGCGCCGTGGGATCGAAGCCGGCTTTGACCTTGAGCGGCTTGCCGATCTTGAGCGATTGCTCCAGACGGTCGCGCAGTTCGCGCTCGTGGATGATCTCCGCGGCGCCCTTTTTGATGTAGGCGAGTTGCTCGTCAACCGGAGGAAAATTTGGCATCGGAGTTGATTATAGATAAGACTCACCTGGTACCGGCTTCCCGCCCCCCGGCTAACGCCCGCTCGATCCAAACCCGCCGCCTCGGCGGCTGGAATCGCTCAGCTCGGCGACCACCTTGACCTCGCCCGTCAGAACCGGGTAGGGAATCAGGTTGGCGATCTTATCGCCGGCGTGGATTACCGCGGCCTCGCTGCCCAGATTTTCCATGAGCACCCGTATTTCGCCGCGATAGCCGGCGTCGATCACGCCGCCGGTGACCACCAGCCGGCGCGCCGCCATTGACGACTTGTCGCGCACCAGCGCGCCCATTGGTTTGCCGTCGGGGGAGGTGCACTCGATGGCGATTCCGGTGGGTACCACTGCATGACTCCGCGATTCAATGATGAGGGTGATGGCGGCGTAAAGATCGTAGCCCAGGTCTTCCCCGGCGTGGGCGACCGTGGGCGCTTTGGCGCCGGCGTTCAACAGTTTGACATTTAGCATGATTGGGTTCTCACGGGCTGACACCTTGGTGATGTGGCGAAGGATAATTTTAGCTGGAACTATAGCGATCAAGCTCGTCGTCCCATAATTCCTCGTAGCCGGCCCGTGGCCGCGCGTCTGAGCGAATCTTGAGGATCAGATGTGTTCTTCGATCGACGAGATCATGGGCAGCAGCAGTACGGGCGCTTTCATGAACTCAAACCGGTTGATGGTCTCGACCGCGCGTTCGACCGTGGGCTCAATCGTCGGTTCCACGGTGATGACAAAAGACAGCTGGTCCTTGGGCATGTGCGGCTCCTGGATCACCGAATCGATGTTAATGACTTCGTTGGCGATGGCCTCCGCAGTTCGGGCCAGGATGCCCGGTTGGTCCTTCACGGTCAGGCGCAGGAACCAGCTTAAAGGTTGTGTGCGGGGGTGAAGACGTAGGGCTTCGGAACGATCGAATCCTCGAAGAGCGCTGGCCCGCGTTTGCCCGCGAGCAATCTGGCGAGCGATCTCGATGACGTCGGATAGAACAGCCGTTCCCGTCGCGCCGCCTCCGGCGCCGCGTCCGTAGAGCATCTGCGTCCCCACTTTCTCTCCAGCTATGAAGATGGCGTTGTTGGCGCCGTCGACTTTGGAGAGCATAGAGTCGCGCGGTTCCAGCCAGGGCTGCACTGCGATATGGATTCCGCCGTTGGTGCTTTCCGCGGAGGCCACCAGGCGGATGGTCGAGTTCAAGCGATGGGCATAGTGAAAATCTGTGGCCGTGATGTTGCGGATGCCCGAGACAGGAATTTCCGCAGCGTTGATGGGATGGCCAAAGGCGATGCGCGCCAGAATCGCGATCTTGTCGCGAGCGTCCAGGCCGTCGATGTCGAGCGACGGGTTGGCTTCCGCGTATCCTTCCGCCTGGGCTTGCGCGAGCGCCTGGGAGAACTCTATCCCGTGTTGCTCCATCTGCGTCAGAATGTAGTTGCAGGTTCCGTTCACGATCCCGTAAACGGCTTTGATTCTGTCCGCAGCCAGAGCTTCGGAGATGGCGCGGATCACCGGCACGCCTCCGGCCACGCTGGCTTCGATGCCGAGGGGAAGATTTTTCTCCCTCGCTAACGCGAACAGCTCTTCTCCATAGAGCGCGATCAGCGCTTTGTTGGCGGTGACCACGGCCTTGCCGTTTTCGAGGCTCGCGCGGATGACGTCATACGCTGTCTCCGTACCGCCGATCGCTTCCACTACGATATCCACTTCGGGAGCGCTGACCACCTTGTGCCAGTCGTTGCCCACCCGCACACCGTTTACGCCGGTCTCAAGATCACGTGGCTTCCTACGGCAGATCCGCGTGACTGTGATCGCGACGCCGCCAGTGCGCTTTCGGATATCTGCGGCATGGCTGGCCAGGATCTCCGCAGTAGCGCGGCCGACGGTGCCGTAGCCGACGATCCCCACGCGCACTTCCGGTGTCGGCTTCTCGGGGTCTACGATCTTTTCCGCGATTGCCTCTTCAATCCCTTGCATCGATCTGCTCCAATCTCTGGATCACTGCGTCAACATCGGCGGTTACAGGCGCCATGGCCTTTGCCTTCTGCGCCGCCAGCATGTGGTCCACGTCTTTCAGCATGTGGCCGGTGAGCACCAGCACTACGGTCTCGCCGGGTTGAACGAAGCCAACCCTCGCCAGCTTCTTCAACCCGGCGAGCGAGGCCGCGGAAGCAGGCTCACAACCCGCGCCCTCGGTCGCCAACTCGGCCTTAGCCATAGCAATTTCGTCTTCAGTTACGTCTTCGCAAGCTCCGCCGGTGCGCTTGAGCACGAACACAGCCTTTCTCCACGACGCCGGGTTGCCGATGCGAATTGCAGTCGCCCGCGTCTCCGGGTTTACAGGAATCAGCTCGCGGCCGCCATTCTTACGCATGGTGAGCACCAGCGGATTCGCGCCCACGGCTTGAATGATGGAGACTTTCGGCAGCGATTGAATCAGCCCCAGCTGCGCCAGCTCCAGAAATCCTTTGCCTAGCGCCGAACCGTTGGCCAGATTCCCTCCGGGAACGATCACGTGATCGGGAACGCGCCAGTCCAACTGCTCCATCAACTCGAAGGCAACGGTCTTCTGTCCTTCCACGCGGTACGGGTTCATGGAATTCAGCAGGCACGCCGGAAATCTCTCTACAATCTTGCCGAGAATTCCGAGGCAGCCGTCGAAAGAGGTTTCGAGTTCGAGCACGCAAGCGCCGTACTCTAGCGCCTGCGCCAGTTTGCCCGTGGATACCCGGCCGGCGGGAAGCAGCACGACGCTCTTCATCCCGGCGCGCGCGGCGTAGGCGGCAACTGACGCAGAGGTATTTCCCGTCGAGGCACAGCAGACCGCTTTGAACCCTTCTGCTTTGGCCAAACTGATGGCGACCGAGATGCCGGTGTCCTTGAACGATCCGGATGGATTCATCCCCTGATGTTTCGCCCAGAGACGCCCGAGCCGCAGCGACTGCGCGGATCGCTCAAGCTCCAGCAAAGGCGTGTTGCCTTCGCCCAAGGTCACGAGATGCCGCGATTCGACGTGCGGAAGCAGCTCGCGAAAGCGCCAGACGCCGCTTGCGTTCTCCGGTGCCGGCGAGCTTCGACGTTCCCGCCAGATCTCGCGAAGACGCAGCGCGAATTCGCGGGGAGGGCGCTCCCACTCGGGGTAAATCACCTCCAGCAACTCCCCGCAGCCCGAACATCGGAACAGCGCGCCGGGATTTGGCTCGACAGCGCCGCAATCTACGCAACGCAACGCATGTGGCGCGCGAGGCGAGCGGACCGCACTGGCTCTCATCTCGCCAAAGTCTTCAGGCTCGGGCGCCGACCATCCAACGCAATCGGGACGGCTGATCATTCGCTGCGCTCAACTTTCTGCAGCACGCGGCCTAATCGTTCGGCCAACGGCACTGCTTCCAACGTCACCCAGGCGCCATTGTTGTCGGCGGAGGTGAACAAGATTTCTGCCTGGATCCCTTCTTCCGCGAAGATGTTGCGTAAAGCTTCGGCGATGCCCACTTCGTCGCGGGTGGCGAAAGCGATTACCGACGATCCCGAGCCGCTGATGGCAACACCGAGCAAACCATCGCGCCGCAAGCTCAGGCAGTGCTCGATGCCAGGGAGGAGCCGGTGGCGATAAGGCTGATGTATTCTGTCGTCGAACAATTCGGGGAACAGCTCGAAGCGGCCGGAGAAGCAGGTGGCGGCGAGAAGCGCGGCTCGCTGCAGGGTGTGAAGGACGTCCGACCGATCGTAAGACTCAGGCAACACCCGTCGCGCCTCCGCCGTCGGCACGGCCACCGCGGGACTCACCACCACCACGCGGATCGCCGGCGGGAATGCGGTCTGTACCGTGACTACGCGATCGACGTCGCTCGAAAGCGCCAGTACCAGGCCGCCGTGATAGGCCGCGGCAGCGTTGTCGACGTGGCCTTCGAGCTCCTCGGCCCAGCCCAGCAGCTTGTCGGAACTCACCTCCTTGCCGGAATGGCGCGAGCCCAGCAACAGACCGGCGATCACAGAGGCGGCGCTGCTGCCCAGGCCCACGCCGATGGGAATCGAGCTGTCGACCCCCACGTGCCCTGTTGGAGCGGGCGCCTTCAGGCGTTCGGCGGCGAAACGCAGCGCGGCCAGCAGGCGGTTCGAGCCATCGAGAGGGAAGCGATCGGGATTCTTGCCCTGATATTCAACTGTGAGGCCGGACGTGGTGGAGGGGATAAACAGGGCTTTCAGGTAGAGCTTGAGCGCGAGCCCGCCAC
Source organism: Terriglobales bacterium (assembly GCA_036522035.1). Classification (GTDB taxonomy): domain Bacteria; phylum Acidobacteriota; class Terriglobia; order Terriglobales; family Acidobacteriaceae; genus Angelobacter. Next base: position 1,250 of record DATDGP010000003.1, on the reverse strand, counting down.
AGTCAAAGGCGCAGCCAAGATTGGCCGAGGTCGCGGGCACGACCGCGCACCAGCCCTGACATACTCCCGAGGCATGGTTCCCCTGATCCATACGCTTCCTTTCTTCGCGCCAAAATCAAAAACCCACTCGCTTTTGGCGAGTGGGTCAGGATCTTAAGATTGCCGATTAGGTTATGCCGCCGACTCGCCAGATTGTCGCCCAGATGTGGCTGTGCCTCTCCCTGTGCTTGTGCACATGGCCATGGCGGCGATGGTCTGACAGTCGTGCATGGGCTGAACTATATCCCTGCTGGTCATGGCTGTCAAGCAACCTCCAACAGCCAGCCTTCCATGCCCGGGCAGGAGGTAAACTGAAAAGGATGAGCTCGGTCCGGAACTAACTAGAGGGACCCTCCTTAAGTCTAATGAATATGCGACGCTCGCTGGAATCTCTGCTTCAAGACCTCCGCTACGGGTTGCGAGTGCTGGTGAAGGCGCCGACATTCGCGTCGATTGCCATTCTGACTCTGGCCCTGGGCATCGGCGCCAACACCGCCATGTTCTCGGTGGTGAACGGAGTCCTGCTCAATCCGCTGCCGTTTGCAAAGCCGCGGCAGCTTGTTTCTTTGTTTGAAAAGATCCCGAACTTCGAGAACGGCTCCATCTCCTATCCCAACTTTGTCGATTGGCGAGGGATGAACCGCACGTTCTCGAACATGGCTGCATACCGTTCTACAGGGTTCAATCTCACCGGCGCCGGCGAGCCCGAGCACCTCCATGGCGAGATGATCTCAGCCGGATTCTTTGAGATTCTCGGAGTCACGCCTCAGATGGGCCGCACCTTCACCGCTGAGGAAGACCGCCGGGGCGCGAATCCCACGGTGATGCTCACGGAAGGCTTTTGGAAGCGCAAGTTCGCCTCCGATCCGCACATCATCGGCAAGACGCTAACCTTGAACGACGTGAGCCGCACGGTGGTTGGCATAGTGCCCTCCAGTTTCCATTTGACCATCCAGAATTTTCAGCGCGGCACGCCGCCGAACGATGTCTACACGCCGGTGGGCGAGTTCAACGAACCGCAGTTTTACAACCAGCGCGGCGCGGGTTGGGGATTGGACGCGATTGGCCGTCTGAAACCGGGCGTGACGCTGGAGCAGGCCCGCGAGGATATGAGCCGCGTCTCCCGCGAGCTTGCTGCAGCTTATCCGGACATCGATTCCGACAAGACCGCCAACCTGCTCTCGATGAAAGACGAGATGGTAGGCAGCATG
>DATDGP010000002.1:0-9360 GCA_036522035.1 Terriglobales bacterium | reverse complement strand
ATATTTCCTTCCGTCCACGGACTCGAGGGCCACCAGAATCTTCATCTGAGGGACGATCTGGATCACTGCGATTCCCAAAACGCCCGGCCCAGCCCACCCAGGTCCGGCGCCGCCGTCCCTTTCCAATGAATGCGCATCTTGCCGCGCCGCCCTTCCAACTCAATCTGGCACTCTGATACCGCCGCGCCCGTCGGCGAGGCTAGCAGTTCCATGAAGGCCGGCGGGGCCTCAGACCGTATCCGGCGTGACTTCACCCCGGCTGCCCTTGTCGCCCCGGACCTGTTTACAGCACCGCTCGATCCTAGCAACTGCTTCAGCTTGCTGTAATCCAAACGCAAAGCCTTCGCGGTGTGAAAGACCCCGTGCTCCCGCGCCAGCTCAACCGCTGCAGTCCACAAGCGCTTCGGAATCGGCAAACGGCCCGTGTGCGCGCTCCGCCACCGCTCGAAGCGCCTCAGAACCTTCTGCATCTTTGGGGGGATGTCGGGCGACTCTGTGGACATCGTCGATCCTCCTGGGCGAAAGACCGACATTATCAACTCCGGTTAGGCCGAGTCACGCAGCCTCACCGAAAGGACACGATCTGCTCTGAGACCTTTAGTCGAGAAGCCCACATCGTGATGATGACGCGCTTTGACTTAGCGCGGCTGAACCGAAGACCTCTATGAAATGCGTCACGATCTATGGTGATGTTGGTCACATCCTTTTGCACGTCGTTCGGGCAAGATGATCAGGAAGTCAAGTGAGGATAAGGAGGCACCCGTGAAAAACAAGAGGATATTGGTGGCGGTACAAGAGCGAGAACACCTGGAAAGCCTGATCAGGCTGGCTTGGGAGATGTCGAAAGGTACCCAGTCAGAGGTGGTCGCCTTGCACGTCGTTGAGGTGGGGCTCGGATTGCCTCTTGATGCGGAGGCTGAGGTCCTGGACCGACCAGGCGGCGAGCTGCTAGCGGAGGCGCAACGAGTAGCGCGCTATCGATTCGGTGAGGAGATTTTGACCCGGCTGGTTCGAGGACGCGAGGCGGGACCCGCGATCGTGCGCGAAGCCGAGGAGCAGGGAGCGGAATTGCTAATCCTGGGCTACCGTCCCAAGAAGTCGCGCGTCGCTAAGGCCTTCCTGGGCTCTACGGTAGAATACGTCACCGATCACGCGCCTAGCCGAGTGCTGGTTCAGGTCCTTCCGTTTGGGATAGCGCAGGAAGCCGCGGCTTAGCGGGTATATCACCTGCTGGTTCGGACGGAAGTGTGGTGACCGTCGTCACCACTGGGACGCAACGAGCGTCACGCCGGCAGTGGTCAGGGAACAGTTAGTGTAACGCTGCAGATTGGCGAGGGCCGAGCACTTAGCCAGCCAAAGAAGGAGGCATCTGCCATGACGAAGTTCGAACGAATCCTTTGCCCAGTCGATTTCTCAGAGTTCTCCGCGAGGGCCTGCAAATACGCCCACTCGCTAGCTAAACAATACCAGGCGGATTTATTCCTCCAATATGTCATCCAACCGATGCATGTGATCTACCCGTATTGCGACTTTCCACTGCCCGATACCTGCCTGAGTCCGGGCGCGAACGAGGAGGCGGAAAAGCGCCTGCGGGAGTTCGCACGGAACCACGGCCGCAGCGGCGTGGCCCCGAAGCTGGTAACGCAGGAAAATGTGCTGCTACCGGATGCCATTCTCGCTTTTGCAGACAGGAATCAAGTCGACCTGATTGTCATGGGGACGCATGGCCGCCACGGCTTCGACCGCCTCACTCTGGGATCGGTAACAGAAAAGGTGTTGCGCAGAACCCACTGCCCTGTGCTGGCTGTGCGCAAGCCCGAGCACGACTTCATAGTCAGCGCGGAAGGTGCAGAGTCGGTGCAATTGCGGAGAATTCTCTACTGCACAGACTTTTCCGACAATGCGGACCACGCTTTGAGCTATGCCTTCTCATTGGCCATGGAGTACAACGCCGAGCTTACGCTGCTGCACGTCCTCGACAACGCGGGCAGAGTGCGATCCTTGGAGCAGCGCACAACCGAAACGTTGCGAAAGCTCAAGAAGTTGGTTCCAGCTGACGTTCCGAACTGGTGCTCGGTTACAACCGCGGTCCGCGCAGGCCGACCCTATCAGGAGATCGTGCGGCTGGCGTCTGAAGCGCAAAGCGACTTGGTCATCGTGGGCGTGCGAGGTCATGGTCTACTCGAACTGGGTCTGTTCGGCTCAACGACGCACAGGATCCTGCAGATGGGACCCTGCCCCGTTCTGGCTGTTCACGAGCCCGCAGAGTCTATGGAGCGCACCGAGGTGCTAGTGCGACACGAGCAGTCGCCGGTAGGGTTCTCAAGACCGAGCCCGACCTCCGCGTGACCCGGATCCGTGCATCGCTTGCGGGAATGCTCAAAGGTCAAGGGTCGCTGCTGCGGTAATCTCACCCGGAAAGTGCCGAACCTGGAATTTGAGTTTCCGACACAGACGCAGCATGTCAATGTTCTCAGCCAGGATTTCCGCGCCGATTCGGCTGAGGCCCTCGGCTCTCGCCAGTTCGATGAGTTTGCGGAGCATGGCCGAGCCTAGGCCGCGGCGCTGAAACTTGTCGCTCACGACGATGGCAAATTCCGCTTCACTGCTGCCATGCAGCCTGCTCAGCCGGGCTACGGCTGCGATCTCGTGCCCACCGCTCCCCGGCTTCCCGCAGTCGGCCACCAGCGCCATCTCGCGATCATAGTCGATGAAGCAGATTCGAGTCAGCCGTTCGTGCGCGATCCGGTGGTCGAGCCTCATCGCCCTGAAGTAACGCATATAGACACTTCGGTCGGAAAGCGCTTGGTGGAATTTGACCATTAGGGGCTCGTCTTCGGGACGGATCGGCCGCACGGTGAAGGACGTTCCGTCGTTCATTTTGATCGCAGACGTGTACTGCACGGGGTAAGGCCGGATAACGGGCCTCGGAAGCTGATCGTCCGTTACTTCGCTAGGGTGAAGCACAACGCGAGCGTCGAGGGCGAGCAATCCGTCGGCCGATGCGAGCAGCGGATTGATGTCGATTTCGCGGATCTGCCGCTGCTCGATGACGAGCTGGCTGAAGCGTACCAGAACACGCTCGAGTTCTCCCAAGTCCACCGGCTCTCGCCCCCGCACCCCCTGGAGCGCCTTGTAGATCAGTGTTTGCTCCATCATTCGTCGCGCCAGTGTGGTATTCAGGGGCGGCAGTCCGAGGGCCCGATCCTGGTACAGTTCCACTAGCTGGCCGCCCGCGCCGAAAAGCAGCACAGGCCCGAATTGTGTGTCGATCGAACTTCCCAGGATCAGCTCGTAACCTTCTCGCTTGATCATGGGTTGAACGGTGACACCCAGAAAGTGTTCTGGTCCAACTTTGGCACCGACCGACGACTGAATCGCACGGAAGGCGTCGCGCACAGCGCGCTCGTTCGGGAGGTCGAGCCTCACGCCACCGACATCCGTCTTGTGCGTGATGGTCTTCGAATGCAGCTTTACCGCTGCCGGAAAGCCAACCTCGTTAGCCGTTTTGACTGCCTGATCGGCATCCTGAGCTACGCGTGTCTCAACAACCGGGATGCCATAAGCAGCAAGGAGCTGCTTTGACTCGAACTCCGTCAGCAGGGTACGCCCCGCCTCCCGGGCGGCTTGGGTCATCTCGCGAGCCTGGTGGCGGCCAGGTGCCTCCAGGCTGGAACTGGGCACCAGCGCAGGCGTCTCGTACAGCCCGCGCAAGTTGTAGCTGTAACGCCACATATTTTCGAAAATCCGGACGGCCGTATCGGGATAAGGAAAGTTAGGCACGGCGGCGCTAGCTAGGATCGACTCACCGGCGGCGACCGTGGCTCCTCCCATCCAGCTAGCCAGTAAGGGCTTCCCGTCAAGCCGGTCGAGGCCTTTTAGCGCTTCCGCGGTTTGCGTGGGGTCAGTCATGGCTTGCGGCGCAAGGATCACCAGCAGGCCGTCGTTGTTTGAGTCCTGGGAGACGACCTGGACTGCTTTGCTGTACCGGCTGGAATCGGCGTCGCCGAGTACATCCACCGGATTCTGATGGCTCCAGTGCGACGGCAGAAATTCATCCAGCTTTGATACTGTCTCAGGGTCAAGCGTAGCCAGCGCGCCGCCGCTCACGACGAGCGAGTCGGTGGCCAAAACTGCCGGACCACCCGCGTTAGTGACGATGGCCAGGCGCGGGCCACGTGGACGGGGCTGTTTGGCAAGAACGTCTGCCATGTAGAACAGCTCAGCGATCGTGCGCACACGCAGCACGCCTGAACGGCGGAAGGCAGCCTCCAGGACGGCGTCCCTTCCGGCTAGAGCACCTGTGTGCGAGGCGGCCGCTCGTGCTGCAGCTTCGCTGGACCCAGTCTTGAGAACGATAATCGGCTTGCTGAGTGCCACTTGGCGAGCCGCCGAGAGAAAGGAAGTGGGGTTGCCGATCGATTCCATATACAGAATGATCGAGTGGGTGCTTGGGTCATCTCCCAGATAGTTGATCAGGTCTCCCCAATCTACATCAAGCATGGAGCCTATCGAGATGAATGCGCTGAAACCGACGTTCTCCTGCAAGCTCCAGTCGAGGATGGCGGTGCAGAGCGCGCCGCTCTGACTGATGAACCCCACGCTTCCTTGCTTGGCCATACTGCTGGCGAAGGTGGCGTTCAGGCCTGTGGGCGGACTCATCACGCCCAGGCAGTTCGGGCCGATAATCCGCATCCGGCCCCGTTGCCCTTGGGCGAGAACCTGGCGTTCCAGTTCGGTGCCCTGGGCCCCGCATTCCTTGAACCCGGCCGATATGATGACGGCAGCCGGTAGCGACGCATCTGCGCACTCGCCGATGCGGTGGCGGCCGGCGTGACGATCACCGCCAGATCCACTGGTTTCGGCACCGAGGCGATATCCGGATAGCATCGAATGCCGAGCACGCTGGGCCGCTTGGGATTCACCGGGAAGACCGTGCCGCCGAATTGGCTGCTAATCAGATTTCGGAGCACGGTGCGACCCACGCTGCCGGGAGCCTCGGTAGCCCCTATCACCGCCACCGCACGCGGTAAGAAGAAGGGCTTGAGTGGCCGGGATGGGCTGCGCAGAAAGTGCGTTGATTCGCGAACTAGATTCGTCGTCACGGCTGTCCCCATGTTGTCTTTGCTCGCTCTTGTGAGTTCTAAGCGACAGCTCCAGTTACTGGATCCGGTCTACTTGGGGCTCGCCGCCCCACAGCCGTCAATCCGCCTCCATGTCAATGTCCCGTTGGACTCAACAGAACGCGAACCTGTTGTGCCTCACAATGCTGTGCTCGGGAATGCACGGCAGTCGTAAGGCATTGCCATCCGGGGTTCATCCAGGCTCGCCGAGTCGAAGGCCAATAGATCACATCTCTAGGTGTTGGCGAGAGTTGCCAGAGTGGTTCGGTCCGGGATGCATATCACCGAGCCGTGCACCGCTATCACATGATTCTTCTTGAACTCCGCGAAAGTCCGCGTCACCGTTTCGCGGGCGCTTCCGATGGCTTGGCCAATCTCTTCATGAGTCATGGTCATACGGACACGGATCCCCTGTGTGGTTTGCTCGCCCCCGGCGGACGATTGGAGCAAAAACCTCGCTAGCTTCTCAGACACCGAATGAGCTAAGCCAAGCGAGCGAACCTGCTCGCAAGCATCCTCGTAGCTATTGCTGAGTTGTTCCGCCACGTGAAGCATCGCTGCAGATTGCTGACTTAAGAAGCGCAGGAAGTCTTCTCTACGGACGAAGTTCACCTGGCAAGGCTCGAGGGTGGTGGCAGTGGCTTGGTAGGGTCGGCCAGAAACGACGGCATGCAGGCCCAAGACCTCACCCGGCTGCAGGATTCTCAAGATTACCGTTTTCCCCTCGCTCGAAGTCATGGAGAGCTTGATGCGGCCCTTGCAAAGTACGAATACTCCACGAGGGGCCTCTTGCTCGACAAACAGGATGGCGCCCTCGGGATACCTGTTGGTGAGCCGGATGGCGTCGAGGGTTTTCAGAGCGGGTTGCGGCAGATTACAGAAGAACCCCTGCTTCTTGAGTGCACACTCTTCGCAACTTCGTGAAACTTCCAATCCATACGGGGCAGCCATGGTCATCCTCCATTTTTTGAGACTGTTGCGTTGGATCTTCCGCGGATTTGTTTGAGAAGAAATCGTGTGAGGAGAGAGCGGCTTTCAAGCTTGGCGCCTTGCCTCCACATCGACTCGAGCAACGCTTTTCCCTCGGGACTGACGTATGTCACGTCCGAGAGCTCTACGGCTACCGGCCGTTGAGGGGCTTCGCGGCGGAGCTCCTCCCAGGAACGTTCCAGCTCGCTCACCCATGGCCCGATCAGCTTGCCTTCTAGACAGACTAGACTAAGCATGAGCGGGCTGGATTGCGAAACCAGGGTGATTCTGAGCATGTCGTCCGTCCTGAATCATCTGCGAATGCGAATCTGCACGTCGCAAGAGGCGCGTTCCAGCGTCACGGCCCGGTGGTTGTCCCAGAATTTGCCCTAGGCACCTGACGCCTCCCAGCGCTAGAGAGTGGCATGCATCTGCCCAAACTGGCGCCCATACTCTAAGTCCAATGGCTGGAAGTGTATAGACCCGACTGGGAGCTATCGGAGACTCATCACAGGCAGGGGTGACGACGATCACATGTCGTCAGCTGACGAAATGGGGTCACGAGTAATGCTGGCGGTTAATACCCAGCCGTCGCATTTTTGAGTTCAAGGTAGTCCGTTTGAGGCCCAGGCGGGCCGCGGCACCGCGAGGACCTGCGATCACCCCATGCGTCTCGCTAAGGACGCGGAGAATGTGCTCGCGTTCCGCCGCCTCGAGCGTTCCGGGATCGGTGCCTTGCCCGGTGGATTCCGCCGGCACGGCCAACTCCGATAGTGGCGCTCGCAGGACGGGGCCGGAGGACAGGATGACTGCCCTTTCGACGAAGTTTTCGAGCTCCCGGACATTTCCTGGCCAGGCCCAACGCTCGAAAGCTTGCATCGTCTCTGGTGAAATGACTCCAATCCGCTTGTTCATCCGCCGCGCGTGCTTTTGAACGAAGTGGTAGACCAGCAACGAAATGTCGCCGGTGCGTTCCCGCAGTGGCACAACATGGATGGGGAAGACTCGAAGGCGGTAGTAAAGGTCGCTACGAAACCGCCCATCCTTCACCATCTGCGCGAGATCGCGATTCGTCGCCGCAATCAGCCGTACGTTCACCGGAATGGTTCGGGTGCTGCCAAGGCGCTCAAATTCCTTCTCTTGAAGCGCACGTAAGAGCTTGGGCTGAAGTTCGAGGGGAATGTCGCCTACCTCATCGAGGAACAGCGTGCCCTGATGGGCAAGCTCAAGCCTTCCGATTTTTTGCGAGATGGCGCCGGTGAAAGCACCCTTCTCGTGACCAAAAAGCTCACTTTCGAGTAGCCCGCTGGGAATTGCAGCGCAATTTATCTTAACGAAGGTGCGCCCGCGGCGGGCGCTCAGATTGTGAATGGCGCGCGCAATTAGCTCCTTGCCCGTTCCCGTCTCGCCCAGCACCAACGCCGTGGCGTCAGTGGGCGCCACGGCCTCAACTTGCTTCAAAGCCCGTCTCAGCGCCGGGCTGTCCCCCACAATCTCCTCAAAGTTGTATTCGGTCCGCAGCTCCTCTTCGAGATAGGCCTTCTCTTCGGCCAGCCGGTCCTTCAGTTCGTTGACCTGGCGGAAGGCCTCCGCATTATCCAGGGCGAGCGCTACTTGGCTCGCGACATGCATCAGGATGTGCACCTCAGCGTCTGCAAACGCCTCCTCGCGGTCTCGCCCCACCATTAGCGTGCCCAAGGAGAGGCCACGGTTGACGAGCGGCAGCCAGCACCCGGATTTCAGACCGGCCCGAATCCATCGGCTTGTGAACTCAGGGGAAAAACGGCCGAGATCTTCAGGGCGATCCACGGTCAACGGCTGGCGCGAGGTGAAGGCCTCGCCTGCGGGCGAGTCCTCAACTAACAAGGCTTGATCTTCTCGCGGCAAGTCGGCAGCACTCGAAGCGTCGAGAACGTGGAGCCGCAGTTTCCCAATCGCGGGATCGTAAATCGCCAGGGCCGCGAACTTGTGGGGAGCCACTTGGCGCAGACCGGCTGAGATTGCGATAAAGAGCCTCCGGATATCCAGGCTTGAAATGAGCTTGTTGGTGACTTGAAGCAGCAAGGCCTCTTCACCCTGCTTGCGCTGAGTGAAATCCCGCGTCACCTTTGTGAAGCCGCGAAGATGGCCGGCCTCGTCGCGTAGGGCTGTGATCACCACATTCGCCCAGAACCGCGAGCCGTCTTTACGCAAGGCCAGCCTTCATCCTCGACGCGTCCCAGCTCGGCGGCCATCTGCAATTCGTGTTCGGGCTTACCACGTTCGATATCTTCGGGGAGATAGAAACGGGAGAAGTGCTGCCCCAGGATTTCCTCGGCGCGGTAGCCCTTGATTCGTTCGGCTGCCGAATTCCAGCTACTCACTTGGCCTTCGGGATCGAGTGTGAAAATGGCGTAATCCTTGACGCTTTCCATGACAGAGCGGAGCCGCTCCTCGCTTTGCCGGACTAGGTCCTCAGATCGCTTGCGCTCTGTAATATCGCGGATCACAGCCACAACGTGCAGTCCGTCCGCCAGCTCGGTCGGGTAGGACGGAGGCGCGTAGCGGGCTTCGAATGATGCCGACGTTTCCACCGTCCTCCCTAAGATGCCGTACGGCGGGTTTTCCCCAGTACGGCTCCAAGGCCGGTATATCAAACAGGGCCTGCCCAGATGGCACGAAATCAGCGTGTCATTTGGTTTGCCTCTGTCCTTCGTGCGCAAAGCTAGCCGCGTTGGGTCCCCGCACTGTGTCGGGGAACACAGCAGACTTGCCCACCACCGTTCGAGCGGCCGCTGCCGCTCTACCCCAGGGGCCCTCGCTCCGGTCCGGGTTATGCTGTCCCGGTCCCTCATCGCTTATTCGACCCCATCCGCCCCTCTCGCAGGCACATCGTGACTTCACCGTCTAACGGCTTATACCCGATGCCCTCGCTGTGCCTTTCGGCCTAGGCGACCCACGAGTGGTTCCGTGCTTTCGCTGCTCGTTCTGGCTCGGCATGCCATCCTCTAAGTCCCCGGGGATCCCGCCGGCTGCCTGCACCCAGTTTCTTCGCCGACGACATTGGCCTTCGTCCGCCCGATCCATGGACTCGGCGTTTCCCAAGTGTCTCCCACCATCCGTTTCCAGTGAGCATTCGCTTTCGGGGCTTCCTGGTTCGCACTTACCATCTGCTACGGCCTGTCGAGTTGCTCGCCCCCCTGACGGATCTGACCGGGCTTTCGCCCAGCCACGGGGGCTTTTACTTCCGGGCTTCCGACGGATTGGTCACCCGCTCCGCCGCCGGATA
>DATDGP010000001.1:0-2822 GCA_036522035.1 Terriglobales bacterium | reverse complement strand
CCCCTTTTTGCGACTCACTAATGCCAAACTTCCGCGTTGCATCGTGATCCTCCTGCGCCACAGTTTGGCGCAAAAGAATCTTCAGGCATCGCACGGCATAATGAGGCGAGTGGGGAGCGCCCAGTGAATTGCTTAAGCGGCGGCAATGCTCGTTCTTGTCAGACATCCTGGGGATAACTTCCGGGTTGCCTACGAGGACTAAGCCGCTGGCGCGGCGGACGCTACCGCGTGGGTGAGCCCAGAGATTTCAGGGGCTACTGACATAGTGTGGGTCATAGGGAAAGGAGATTCCTGTGACCCGTTTACGCAAGATGATGCTGGAAGAACTCCAGCGTCGCAACTACTCTGCCATCACCACGCGCAATTACCTGCGAGTGGTAAGCGACTTCGCCAAGCATTTTGGCAAGTCTCCCGACAAGCTGGGTCCCAACGAACTTCGAACTTATCAAGCCTATCTACTGACCGAGTGCAAGCTGACGCCCGGCACGGTGGTCAACCGGGTAGCGGCGCTACGCTTCTTTTTCGTCAAGACGCTCAAGCGTCACCAGTTCCGCGAGTTCTTGCCGTATCCCCGGGACCGGCGTCGGCTACCGACGGTGCTCAGCCGGGAGGAAGTTGCGCGCCTGATCGATGCCGCGGGCACTCTGTTTCGACGGACGTTGCTGATGACGCTCTACGCCACCGGCATGCGACGCAGCGAACTGGCTCATCTCAAAGTCAGCGACATCGATAGTCAGCGCATGATCATCCGCGTGGTGGAAGGCAAGGGCGGCAAGGATCGGGATTTGCCTCTGAGCCCAATCCTGTTGGAAACCTTGCGCGAGTACTGGCGCTGGCGCAAGCCCAGACTCTATCTGTTCCCCACGCGCAACCTCTCAGGGAGACTCCATCAGCCGATTTCAGACAAGACCGTCTGGATTGCATGTAGCGAGGCCGCGCGCTGCGCCGGTATCCGCAAACGCGTCACCCCGCACACGCTGCGCCACAGTTGGGCGACGCACTTGTTGGAGGCGGGCACCGACCTGCGCACCATCCAGGTTCTGCTCGGGCACGGCGATCTAGAAACCACCGCCCAGTACCTGCATCTGTCGCAGCGGCACTTACAGGCAGTCACCAATCCGCTAGACAGTCTCTTGCTCTCCAGTACCGAGAACATCAGCCGCAGCTTTAAACGGAAAAACGAAAAATGAGCCGGCCCACCTTCGAGGTGGCCGACATTCTTCGCGCGCAGGGTGATCGCTTCCTGGAGCGGTATCGATCCAGCTTTGGCTTTCAGCAACTCAAAGCGTTTCGTGCCATTCTGCGCTGTCGCACCGCTGCGCTGGGCGGTCATCGCGATGCCTGCCCGAGCTGCGGTCATCAGGCTATCTCGTACAACTCGTGCAGAAACCGGCACTGCCCCAAGTGTCAGACGCAAGCGCGCCAGCGCTGGCTGGCAGCCCGCGAACGCGAACTCCTGACCACCAGTTACTTCCATGTCGTGTTCACTGTGCCCCACGAACTCAATGTGCTGGCCTTGGAGAACCCGCGTTTGTTCTACGACCTGCTGTTCACCGCCAGCGCGCAAACCTTGATGGAGATCGCTATCGATCGCAAACACTTGGGCGCCGAGATCGGCGTGATCAGCATCCTGCACACTTGGGGACAGAACCTGCTTCTGCATCCCCACATTCACTGCGCTATTCCTGCGGGCGGACTTTCCCCCGATCACCGTCAATGGGTCCGCCCACGCTATCCTTTCTTCTTACCCGTCAAGGTCCTGAGTCGTGTCTTTCGCGGCAAGTTCCTCGCCGGTCTGAAACGGCTGCACAGTCGCAACCAACTTTGCTGCGCCGGTCCCGCAGCCGCTCTCGCCGATCCCCAGCAGTTCGCCAAACTCATTCGCCGCCTGCACCGTCACGACTGGGTCGTCTATGCCAAGCAAGCCTTCGGTGGGCCCCTGCAGGTGCTGCGCTATCTCGGCCGCTACACTCATCGCGTGGCCATCTCCAATCATCGCTTGTTGGCCTTCGACCAGGAGCGCGTCACCTTTCGCTGGAAGGACTATGCCCACGGTGGCAAGCAAGGCAAGATGACTCTCGGTGCCACCGAGTTCATACGACGCTTCTTTCTGCACGTGCTCCCCAGAGGCTTCGTGCGCATCCGTCACTTCGGATTCCTCGCCAATCGCTGGCGCACTTCCCGCTTGGCACTATCGCAACAACTGCTGCCCAGTATCTCCTCCACGCTGGTCGAGGCTGGAACCTGCAAAGCTCCGGCGGAGAGTTCTTCTGTCTGGCATTGCCCACGCTGCGGCGCGGCCATGATCGTGGTTCAGAGATTTACTGCTGCGGAATTATTCAAATGCACTTACTTCGATTCGTCGTAGCGCGCCCACCACTGGCGGCCCAGGGATGTGCTCCCGCACCCCGGCGCACTCGTGTGCCCGCTGCCTCGCCATCGTCTCTCCGGCCACTCTCCGCATACGCTCTGGCTCATCTTCAACGCCATTCCGCCAATCCTGGCGGCGTTCCCATCACGCTTCGCTGCTCTCCCCTAGCCCCGTTCAGACCCACGCTGCCATTCAAATCCCAGAGCGCACCGCGTCCGCCGCAAACGCCAGCGGCTTCCTCCTAGTCTCCTTATCGAAAACGCCTCGGGTCGAGATCCCCCTCCGCCCCGGCAGTCTGCCCCCGAGGCGTTTCCGATCAAGGCTAGCGACATTTCGGGTGTTGGCGCCATCCCTCTGCTGCCGTCTCTACGGCGAGTCGCGACGGCCCAACCTCGTCACGGTCGATCCGCCGACCGAGAGGTATTTCACCACACCGCTATGCAACGGTGTT